>NZ_JAWQRR010000010.1:0-240125 GCF_033446045.1 Plantactinospora sp. KLBMP9567
ACGCCGTGAGCGCGAGGAGTGAGCCGGTCTTGCGAGCCCCGCAGTCGCGAACGAACGGAAACGGAGTCCGGCGGCCGTGAAGATCCTGCACACCTCCGACTGGCACGTCGGCAAGGTCCTCAAGGGACAGTCCCGGATCGGCGAGCACCGGGACGCCCTCGCCCAGGTGGTCGAGGTCGCCCAGGCCGAGTCCCCCGACCTGGTGATCGTCGCCGGTGACCTCTACGACACCGCCGCGCCGACCCCGGAGGCGACCCGGCTGGTCACCCGGGCACTCTCCGCGCTGCACCGCACCGGCGCCCAGGTCGTGGCGATCGGCGGCAACCACGACAACGGGCCGGCCCTGGACGCGCTGCGCCCGTGGGCCGAGGCCGCCGGGGTGGCGCTGCGAGGCAGCGTCCGGGACAACCCGGCCGAGCACATCATCGACGGCAGCACCGCCGACGGCGAGGCCTGGCGGCTGGTCGCGCTGCCGTTCCTCTCCCAGCGGTACGCGGTCCGCGCCGTCGAGATGTACGAGCTGACCGCCGCCGAGGCGGTCCAGACGTACGCGGACCACGTCGGGCGGGTGCTCGGGCGGTTGACCGAGAGCTTCGACTCCCCCGACCGGGTGCACCTGGTCACCGGGCACCTGACAGTGGTGGGCGCCCGGACCGGCGGCGGTGAGCGGGAGGCACACACCGTACTCAACTACGCCGTACCGGCCTCGGTCTTTCCGGGTGGGGCGCACTACGTGGCGCTGGGGCACCTGCACCGGGCGCAGCAGGTGCTCGGGCCGTGCCACATCCGCTACAGCGGCAGCCCGCTCGCGGTCGACTTCGGGGAGGAGGAGAACCGCCCCTCGGTCAGCATCGTCGAGGTGGGTACCCGGACGGCCGCCCGGGTCCGGGAGGTGCCGATCACGGCGGCGGCGCCGCTGCGCACCGTACGCGGCACCCTGGCCGAACTCGCGAAGGTCGACGACCGCACGGCCTGGCTGCGGGTCTACGTCCGGGAGGCGCCCCGGGCCGGGCTGCGCGAGGAGGTACAGGATCTGCTGCCCCGGGCCCTGGAGGTGCGGATCGACCCGGAGATGTTGCCGGCCGCCGGTGCGGGCCGGGCCGCGCAGCGGGCCGGGCGCTCCCCCCGGGAGCTGTTCGGCCACTACCTGACCAGCCGGGGCCAGGCCGACGACGGAGTACGCGAACTGTTCGACGAACTCTACGAGGAGGCGACCAAATAGTGCGCCCGCTCCGGCTCGACCTGGCCGGCTTCACCGCCTTCCGGGACGCCACCACCGTCGACTTCACCGACGCGGACTTCTTCGCCCTGGTCGGGCCGACCGGTTCGGGCAAGTCCAGCGTGCTCGACGCGATCTGCTTCGCGCTCTACGGCACGGTGCCGCGCTGGGGCGGCGCCCGGGGCATCGCCAACGCGCTGGCGCCGTCGGCGAACGAGGCCCGGGTCCGGCTGGTCTTCGAGTCCGCCGGCGCACGCTACGTCGCGACCCGGGTGGTCCGGCGGGACAGCCGGGGCAACGTCAAGACCGGCAACGCCGGACTGCAACTGATGCCGCCCGGCTTCGACGTGACGAAGCTGGACACCGGGCTGAGCCCGGAGGACCTCGGTGAGGTGGTCGCCGGCACCCCGGCCGAGATGGACGACGCGGTGCTGGAGGCGGTCGGGCTGCCGTACGAGCAGTTCACCAGCTGCGTGTTGCTGCCGCAGGGGCAGTTCGCCGACTTCCTGCACGCCAGGCCGGCGACCCGGCAGCAGATCCTGGTCAACCTGCTCGGCCTCGGGGTCTACGAGGAGGTGCAGAAGCGGGCGACCGCCCGGGCCGCCAGGGCCGACGCCGCGCTGGAGGCCGTCGACCGGGTACTCGACGGGCTCACCGGGATCGACGACGAGGCGCTGGCGACCGCCGCCGCCCGGGTCGACGCGATGCGCGAGCTGGCCGACGGCGTCGACGCCGCCGTACCCGAGCTGCGGGCCGCTCGTACCGCCGCGACCGAGGCGGAACGCGCCCTGGCCGCGCTCGACGCCGAACTCGCCGAGCTGGCCCGGGTCCGGCCGCCCCGGGACCTGGCGGTGGTCGCCGAGGCCGTCGAGACCGCCCGGGAAGCGGCGACCGAGGCGTCGGTGGCGGTGACCGTGGCCGAGGAACGCGAGGAGAAGCTCCGGGGCGAGCTGGCCGGCGCCGGCGACCCGGCGGCGCTGGGGCTGCTGCAACAGGCGCACACCGAACGCAGGCAGGTGGCCGGCGAGGCGGCGACGCTGGCCGGCGCGCTGGACTCGGCCGGTGCCGACCACGACGCGGCGGTGGCCGCGCTGGAGGCGGCCCGCGCCGTTGCGGAGCGGGCCGGTGCGGAACTGGAGGCGGCCCGCACCGCCTACCAGGAGGCGCAGACCGCCGACCGGGCGGCGGCACTCCGGGCCCACCTGCACGCCGGGGCGCCCTGCCCGGTCTGCACCCAGCCGGTGACCGAGGTACCACCGCTGCCGGCGGGCTCGGCGGTGGCCGCCGCGAAGCAGGCCGGCGAGGCCGCCCGGGCCGCCGCCGACACCGCCAACCGGCTGGTCGCCGAGCGGGACCGGGCCGCCCGGGACCTGGAACGCACCCTCGACCAGGCCCGGGCCCGGCACGAGCAGCTCACCGCCCGGCTGGCCGACCTGGACGCCCGACTGGCCGACTCACCCGGCCCGGCCGCGCTGCGCGAGCGGCTCGAACTGCTCGCCGGGCTCCGCCGCGACCTGGAGGCGGCCGGCGGGGCGGTACGGGCGGCCCGGGAGGCCGCCCGGCGGGCCCGGGCCGGTGTGGAAGCGGCCGAGGAGCGGCTGCGCGGCGCCTGGCACGCCTTCGACACCGTCCGGGACGGGGTGGCCCGGCTCGGCCCGCTGGCCGCCGACCGGGCCGACGTGACCGCCGCCTGGGCCGGGCTCGCCGGCTGGGCGGCCCGGGCCACCGAGGAGCGGCACGCGCGGCGGGCCGGCGCCGCCTCGGCGGTGACCGAGGCGCACCGCGGCGTCGAGGCGGTGGCCGAACGGATCGCCGCGCTCTTCACCGCCGTCGGGCTGGACCGGCCGGCCGCCGACGCCGACCCGGTCCGGCTGGCGGTGGTCGCCGTCGAGCGGGCCGAGGCCGAGCAGCGCCGGCTGGTCGAGCGCCGGGAGCAGGCCCGGGAGCTGACCGAACAGCGGGCCGGGCACGAGCGGGAGTCCCGGATCGCCAAGGCGCTCGCCGGGCACCTGCGGGCCAACAACTTCGAGCGCTGGCTGCTGGCCGAGGCGCTGGACATGCTGGTCGACGGCGCCTCCCGGATCCTGCGCGAACTCACCGACGGGCAGTACGACCTCGCGCACGACAAGGGCGAGTTCTTCGTGCTCGACCACCACGACGCCGGGCTGCGCCGGGCGGTCCGGACGCTGTCGGGCGGCGAGACCTTCCAGGCCTCGCTGGCGCTGGCACTGGCGCTCTCCGAACAGCTCGCCGGGCTGTCGACCACCACCGCCAGCCTGGAGTCGATCGTGCTCGACGAGGGCTTCGGCACGCTGGACGCGGCCACCCTGGACACCGTCGCCGCCACCCTGGAAAATCTCGCCGCCCGGGGCGACCGGATGGTCGGGGTGGTCACCCACGTACCGGCGCTGGCCGAACGGATTCCGGTCCGCTTCGAGGTACGCAAGGACGCCCGCAGCTCCCGGGTGGAACGGACCGGCCGGTGAGCGCCCGGCTCTTCGTCGACACCTGGGATCCGGCCTACGGCGCCTCGTTCGAGGCGGCCGGTGGACCGGCGGCACCGAGCAGTGCCCAGGTCCAGACCGACATCGAGCTGCCCGCCGACGAGTGGCGCCCGCTCACCGCGCCGGACTCGGTCGAGCCGCCGGACGTGGTACTGCTGGTCGACGGGGTGCGGCGGATCGACGCCAGCGTCTGGACCGAGGAGCCGGACGGCAGCTCGTTTCCCGGCCTGGCCGCCTCGTACGCCGCCGGGGTGGTCCGGTGCGACCTGCGCCGGGGTGCCGCCGAGCTGGCCGGTGCCGAGGTGGAGCGGGGACTCTTCACCGCCAGCCCGTCCGCGCAGGACGTGGTCGCCGGGCAGATCCGGTACGCCGTACACCGGCTCAGCGGGACCGGTGAGCTGGGCAAGCTGCCGGCGGCGGTCCAGGGGCCGCTGACCGCGCTGGAGGTGAAGGTCTCCGGCGCGGTCCGGGACGACGGCGACCTGCTGGTGGTCGACGGCCCGCTGCGCAGCCGGCGGCAACTGCCGCGCACCCTCGGCTACATCAAGACCCAGCACAGCCAATACCTGGACGCCCGGCACACCGCGCTGGTCACCGGGCTGGCGGCTCGGGAACGCTCCCCGGTCTTCCGGCTCGGTACGGCCTGGGGCGGCTACTCCTGGTACCTGCGGTTACCCGGCTCCGGGCGTGGCCCGTGGGCCGGGATCGTCCGGGTGGAGTGTTCCGCCGAACTGGCCGAGCAGCAGGCGATCGAGCTGGCGAACCTCTCCCTTGTCACGCTGCCGAAGTTCGCCTCCACGCCCTACAAGGACCCCCGGGCCCCGCAGAACCTGATCCCGATCGCCGGTCTGGAACGCCGGCTGCGGGCCCGGCTCGGCGACGGCCGGCTGCTGCACCGTGCCCTGACCCTGGCCACCGTCCGGGCCGCCCCGCCGGCATACACCCGCTGACGGGGGCGGTGTGCGGAAGGGCTCCTTCCGCCGACCCCCACCCCGACCGGCGAGTCCGGCGGCCATACTTCAGCGGTGGGACGGAAACGGCGGGCCGACGCGTTCGCGGTGAAGGTGGCGGGCGGCCTGGCGGAGCTGCGCCCGGATCCGGACCGGCCGGGCTCGTACACCCTGCTGGTCGACGGGGCGCCGCAGTCGCACGTCGACCTCGCCGACCCGACCCACCTGGAATTCGAGTACGTCCGCCGGATCGCCATCGTGCTCGACCTCGTCGCGCCGGCCGGCGAGCCGCTCCGGGTACTGCACCTGGGCGGCGGGGCGATGACGGTGCCCCGCTACCTCGCGGCCACCCGGCCCGGCTCGACGCAGCGGGTCGTCGAGATCGACGCGGCCCTGGTCGACCTGGTCCGCGAGAAACTGCCCTGGCCGGCCGACCCCCGGCTGCGGGTCCGGGTCGGCGACGCCCGGGAGGTGCTCGGCACGATCCGGGACGGCGACTACGACGTGGTGGTGGCCGACGTCTTCGCCGGTGCCCGCACCCCGGCGCATCTCTCCTCAGTGGAGTTCGCGGCCGAGGCGGCCCGGGTACTTCGCCCCGGCGGCGTGCACCTGGTCAACGTCGCGGACGGCCCGCCGCTGCGGTACGCCCGCGCCCAGGTCGCCACCGTCCGGGCCGTACTCCCCGAGGTCTGCCTGATCGCCGACTCGGCGGTGCTGCGCGGCCGCCGGTACGGCAACCTGGTGCTGGCCGGCAGCCGGGCCGAACTGCCGGTGCCGGAGCTGGTCCGGCGCACCGCCGGAGACTGGTTCCCTGGCCGGGTGCTGGCCGGCGCCGACCTGGACCGCTTCACCGACGGTGCCCGGGCGGTCACCGACACCGCAGCCCGGCCCTCCGCACCGCCCCCACCGGGCAGCTTCAACATCGCCATCTAGTTGGACACATCGGATGAACGGTCGCCCGGAGCACAGATCCCGGCACAACTTCTCCGAGCTGCGTTGATCCGGCCCGGGCCGGAATCCGTACTTCTCGGCGGCGGGATCGACCGGGCCCCAGGCGGGGGGCCGGCTCACGCGCCTTCGACGCGGAGGTATGGGTGGGATGCAGGCGGTAGCCGGCGGATGGTATGGCGACACGGTCATGCCGGGGCGAATGTGCGCCACCTCGCAACGCCGGGCAATTCGGTACCGGAAAAGTCTCGACGCGCGGCCAACCGGACGGAATGATGGGCCGGTGACATCGCGACCGGCTGCCGGCCGCCACAATTCGACCCCCGCCGAGACGCGGCACTCCGACGAGCTCGTTCGCGTGCTCTACGAGGAACATGCCAAACCTCTGCTGATGTTCGTCCTGCGGCTGACCGGCGGTGACCGCCAGCGCGCCGAGGACGTCGTGCAGGAGACGCTGTTGCGCGCCTGGCGCAACGCACATCGGCTCGGCACCCACGGCCAGTCGTCGCTGCGGCCCTGGCTGGTCACCGTCGCCCGGCGGATCGTGATCGACGACCACCGTAGCGAGCAGGCCCGCCCCGCCGAGACGTACGACCGCGATCTCGAGGCGTTCTCCGAGTCGGACGACACGGACCGGGTGCTGCGAATGATGACCATCACGGACGCACTGCGCACGCTGAGCCAGCCGCACCGGGAGGTGCTGGTGGCGACGTACTTCCGGGGGCGCACCGTACCCGAGGCGGCCGAGGAGTTGGGGCTGCCGCTCGGCACCGCGAAGTCCCGGGTCTACTACGCGCTCCGGGCACTCCGCGCGGCCCTGGTGGAGCGGGGGGTGACCGAGTGAGCGCCGAGATCCACTGGGACGTCGCGTCGTACGCGCTCGGCGTCCTGGACGAGCGGGACACCCTCCGCTTCGAGGAGCACCTGGCGAGCTGCCCGCAGTGCGGGCTGGAGCTGGAGTCGCTGCTGCCGGTGGTGGACCTGCTGGGCGAGGTCGACGGCCACGAGCTGATGGTGGCCGAGCGCGCCGAGACCGACGGCCAGCTCTTCGAGCGGGTCGTGGCGGCGGTCGGTGCGGACCGGCGGCGGGCCCGCAGCCGCCGGCTCTACAGCCTCGCGGCCGGAGTGGTCCTGGTGGCGATGCTGACCGGCCTGGCGCTGTTCACCGGGACCCGGATCGCCGATCCCGGGACGACCGCGCAGCCGCCCGGCCCCGGCACGGTCACCACCAGCCCGGGAGCCACCGGCCGGCCCGCGCCGACCGGCGAGCGGTTCACCGCCACCGACCGGGACAGCGGGGCGCGCATGGAGGTGGTCCTGGGCTCGACGCCCTGGGGCACTCGCATCTCGTACGCACTGAGCGGCGTTTCCGGCCCGAAGGAGTGCCGGCTGGTGCTGATCCACAAGAACGGGGAGACCGAGGCCCTCTCCAGTTGGAAGGTGCCGCCCGGCGGCTACGGCACGGCGGCCCAACCCAACCCGCTGATGCTGGAGACCGCCACGTCCACCGGCTCGGACGACATCGGTCAACTCCAGGTGCAGGTGATCGACGACGACGGCTCGGTGGACCCCCTGGTCACCGTACGGGCCTGACCGAGCCGTACGGGCCTGACCGAGCCGTACGGGCCTGACCGAGCCGTACGGGCCTGACCGAGCCGGGCGGGCCGCTGACACCGTAGGCGCGCGCCCGGAGTCCCCGCCCCGATCCGGAGGCGCCGGACACGCATGGTCCCGGCGTCACCACGCCTCGGATAATTGCGCGCCCGAATAGGGTCACGGACCCAGCACGGGTTTGCCGAGCGGCCGGAAAGCACGTGGCCGGGACGGCTCTTGATTTGTACGTACCGCACCGGGCAAGAGTTCAACGTATCGCTGTGAAATTGTCCACTGCAAATAGCTCATCCGGGCGGCCGAGACGGCCGTACTTTCCGGCAACCTGTCCAGCAGAGGAGGGGACGTGGCACCGACGAAGCGCACCGGCGTCGTTCTGGCCGGCGCGGCGCTGGCCGCGTTGACGGCCTGCGCACCAGCGGGAACCACCCCGGAGAACAACACCGTCGGCAACGCGAAGCCGGCGGCGAACGCGGCCGCCGAGCCGACCGCAGAACCCACCGCCGAGCCGACCCCGCAGCCGGTCGAGGTGGCCGATGTGGACGTCACCGCCGGCCTGGTCGGCAAGCGGGTGCCCCGGATGGGGCAGGTGGTGACCGACGACAAGGGCTGGGTGCTCTACCGCTTCGACCGGGACTCGGCGAAGCCGCCGACGACGACCTGTGCCGGCGAGTGCGCCCGGGTGTGGCCGCCCGCGCTCACCAACAGCAAGCCGAGCCTCAAGGGCGTCGCCGCCGACAAGGTCGGCACGGTCACCCGGCCCGACGGCACCAGGCAGATCACCATCGGCGGCTGGCCGGTGTACCGCTACATCGGTGACAAGTCGCCCGGACAGTGGAAGGGCCAGGGTGTGGGCGGTACCTGGTTCGTGGTGACCCCGACCGGCACCAAGAACCTGAGCTGCCTGCCGACCGGTACGCCGAAGCCGGTCGCCCCGCCGCCAGCCGACGCCGAGGAAGGGGAACAGGAACAGGGCCCGCTGAGCTACTGACCTTCCACCACACGGTGCTGCCCCACAGACCCGGCGGCCGGCCGTTGCCAGGGTAGGCGCGGTCGGTCGCCGCCGTGATCCCGGACGCGGCGCGCGGCAACGGTCGCCGTCCGGCTGTGACGCCGGCCCTGCTCCGGGGTCGGCGTCGCGGCCTGTCCGGCCCGACCGGCCACTGCGGACGCTGCGGAGCATGAGCGACACCCTCCGGCGACCGACCCGACGGCCTCGCCGATGGTTCGCCCCCCGAAACATAATTTCCTTTTAAGTGGACCTCAAGAGATCCCTATCTTCTCTACCACGGTTTGACTCTCAGCCAACGCATTCCGTACGGTTTTTTTCGCACCGTTACCGGCTGAATATTCGGAAAGGCGGGAAGATGGAGACGATATACGGGTTGCCCCGCGGCGACCACGATCGTCCGTCGCTTCGCCGATCTCCGTGGCCAGCGCCGTGCCCGGTGACCCCCGCCGGGTCGACAGCGCGCCGATCGCCGGACTTCCGGGCCCGCGCAGTCGACGGCCCGCCCAGCATCCCGCCCCGCCCGACGACCTCCTGGCCGTCGGCACCACCAGCCTGGTCCCGCTGAATTCCGACCTTGCTGACCGAACCCTCTAAGGAAGAGGTGGCACCACGTGAAGAACACCCCCGTCCGCTCCTCACGGCGGCGCTCGAACCGACCACCACGCAACAAGCGCCTGATCGCCGTACTGGCCACGCTGGGCGTGTTCGGCGCGATCATCACGGTGACCCAGGTCTCGAACGCCGGCACGTGGGGCCGGGGTCGGCCGCCGGCCGCCAAGCCCTGCCCGACCGCTCCGGCCCCGGCGACCTCCGCGCCGTCGACGAGCGCCCCGGGCACGGCTAACCCGTCCTCCTCGGCGGCCGCGACGGGCCCGGGCACGGCGGCGAAGCCGCAGACCCGGTCGTACCACGACCACGGTGCCATCCAACACCCCGGTGACGGGCAGGAGCCGGGCACCCTGGCCCAGCGCGGCCGCCCCGGCAGCGGCGGCACCAACTGCACCCCCAGCCCGGGTACCAGCGGCACCCCAGCCCCGGGCAACCCGGCCGCGCTCGAGCCGCTCGGCGCGGACTGCTCGGACAGCGACCTCACGGCGCACGACGGCTTCCAGAACGGCCCCCGCTGCGTCGGCACCGCGTTCGGTGAGGTCGGCGCCCCGGAGCAGAACCCGAGCCTGCTGATCACCCGGGCGCCGAACTCGGTCCGGGTCAACCAGCAGTTCACGCTCCAGGTCAGCACCCGCAACCTGGTCCGGGACCGGTTCCTGCCGGCCGGGCAGGGCGGCTACTACAAGGAGAGCTCCTTCCTCACCGAGGAGGGCCTGGTCCGCGGCCACTTCCACTCCGCCTGCCGGATGCTGAGCAGCAGCCGTACCGCACCGGACCCGGCGCCGGTCCCGGCGTTCTTCGTGGCGACCGAGGACGGCCGGGGCGGTGCCCAGCCGGACAGCGTCACGGTGACCGTGCCGGGGCTGACCCAGCGGGGTACCGCGCAGTGCGCGGTGTGGGCCGGCGACGGCTCGCACCGGATCCCGATGATGACCCGCGCCAACCAGGTGCCGGCCTTCGACGTAGTGCGGATCACCGTCCGGTGATCCCGGCCGGCTCCGGCCGGCAGGCGGCCGCAGCGGTGTAAACGCTCCCGCCACAACCCGCACCATCCGGCGGTGACTGGTCCCCAACCCCCGCCGCCCACCAGGTGAGTCCGGCTGGAGAGCCCGAGAGGAGGAGACCGGATCGGACCGCACCTGACACCGCTACAGGCCGGACGGCACCGGAACGCGCACGGGCGTTCCGGTGCCGTTCTCCGTATCCGGGCTCGGGCCTGCCCAGCCCGGCGCCCGGACAACCGTTCCGGGCTCTGCGGTCCCCCGCGCATGAGTGGCAGAGTGTCCGGTTGACTTACTCCCCGCCCTAAAGCTGAGGGACGGGGATTCCCTGGGTCGCCCCAGAGGTTTCCTGTTTCCCAGCCGACCGCAGAAGGGAGGACCCTTGCTGTCTCACATCAGCTCCGCAGGCATCGCCGAGATCGCTCTCGGCTACGACTCGACCAGCCGCAATGATGTTCTTGGCGGCGTTGATGTCCCGGTCGTGCCGGGTGCCGCAGTCGGGACACGCCCAGTGGCGCGTCCCGAGGGAGAGCGTGGTGGGCAGGTGCCCGCACACCGAGCAGGTCTTCGAGCTGGGGTGCCAGCGGTCGACGACGACCATGGTGCGACCCGCCCGCTGCGCCTTGTATTCGAGCTGGCAGCGGAACTCGCCCCAGCCGCAATCGGAGATCGCCTTCGCGAGGGACCGGTTGCGGACCATGTTCTTCACGGCGAGGTCTTCGACGGCGATCAGGTCTGCGGAGCGGACCAGCCAGGTGCTGGTCTTGTGCAGGAAGTCGGCGCGGGCGTTACGAACCTTGCGGTGGGCGGCGGCGACTTTCGCTCTGGCCTTGCGCCGGTTCGCCGACCCGCGTTGACAGCGGGCCATGCGCCGCTGGTAACGGGCCAGGTTCCGCGCCTTGCGCTCCAGGTGTCGAGGGTTGGCGATCCGCTCGCCGGTCGACAGGAC
Organism: Plantactinospora sp. KLBMP9567; assembly: GCF_033446045.1. Taxonomy (NCBI): domain Bacteria; kingdom Bacillati; phylum Actinomycetota; class Actinomycetes; order Micromonosporales; family Micromonosporaceae; genus Plantactinospora; species Plantactinospora sp. KLBMP9567. The sequence continues at coordinate 10,804 of NZ_JAWQRR010000010.1, forward strand.
GGCAAGTCCTTCACGCCCAGGTCGACGCCGATCTCGGCACCGGCTGGACCCACCGGGGCGGGCTGGTCGACGTCGACGGCAAGGGTGGCGTACCAGCGCCCGTCGGTGTCGCGGGAGATCACGACCATCGTCGGGTTCAGGGTGGCCAGGTCGATGTTCGGCCACGACCACACCAGGGCGAGCGGCCCGTCGGTCTTCGCGATGTGCAACGCGCCGGCCCTGATCCGAAACGCGGACCGGGTGTAGTGCACCGGCTGGCGGCCGTGCCGGGACTTGAAGCGGGGGTAGCGGGCGCGGCCGGCGAAGAAGTTAACGTAGGCGGTGTGCTGGTGGCGCAGCGTTTGCTGCAACGGCACGGAGGACACCTCGGACAGGAAGGCGAGTTCGGTCGTCTGTTTCCAGCCGGTCAACGCGGCGTCGGTCTGTCGGTACGAGGTGCGCTCGCCGCGCTGGTGGTAGGCGACGTGCCGGGTGGCGAGGGTGCGGTTCCAGACCAGGCGTACGCAGCCGAAGGTGCGGTTGAACACCGCCGCCTGTTCGGGGGTCGGGTAGACCCGACACTTGTACGCCGTACGCATGTTCGAATGCTTACACGAGGAGAGGCTTGAGTAACGCGACACGCCGCAGGCCAGCGGGCTTCGCCCTCGGACCGTCCCGGCTCCGCCGGGCCACTCCTGGCGGAGTCCGGATTTCTCCCCGCCTTGCAGGACGGGGCATCCTCCGGAGGATCCGGTGACCGAAACCGGGCCGACCGCGAGCCGGCTGCTGCGCCCGCCGGAGCGCTATCACCTCGACGGCTCGGTCCGGTCGCTGGCGATGGGGGCACACGACCCCTGCGCCCGGTTCGTCGACGGCACGTTCTGGTGGGCCACCCGCACTCCGGACGGGCCGGGGACGCTGGCACTGCGCCGGGTCGGGGGCGACCTGCTCGCCGACGGCTACGGGCCGGGCGGCGGCTGGGTGGTGGACCGGGCCGACGCGGTGGCCGGACTGCGCGACGAACTGACCGGCTTCGACCGGCTCGCCGCCGGTCACCCGCTGGTGGCCCGGCTGGCCAGCACCCACCGAGGGCTCCGGCTACCGGCCACCGGGCAGATCTTCCCGCGGCTGCTCCGGGCGATCCTGGAGCAGAAGGTCACCGGAAAGGAGGCGTTCCGGGCGTACTCGGCGACCGTGCGCCGGTTCGGCGTACCCGCCCCCGGCCCGCTGCCCCGGCTCTGGGCCCCGCCCGAGCCGTCGGTGATCGCCGGCCAGCCGTACTGGGTGTTCCACCCGTTCGGGGTGGAGCAGCGGCGGGCGGAGACGCTGCGGCGGGCGGCTGCCGAGGCGGACCGGCTGGAGCGCTGCACCGACCCGGTCGAGGCGACCCGCCGGCTCACCGCCATCGCCGGGATCGGCCCGTGGACCGCCGCCGAGGTGGTCCGGATCGCCTTCGGAGACCCGGACGCGGTGAGCGTCGGCGACTACCACATCCCGAACACGGTCGCCTGGGCCCTGGCCGGCGAGGTACGCGGCGACGACGCCCGGATGCTGGCCCTACTGGAGCCGTTCCGGGGCCACCGTGGCCGGGTCTGCGTGCTGCTGGAGGCCGGCGGTCACCACGCGCCCCGGTTCGGCCCGCGGATGCCGCTCCGCTCCTTCGCCCGGTTCTGACCCACCGACGGTCCTGGCGTCCGCACCGCCGACGGTCCTCGCTGGTCCGCACCGCCGACGGTCCTGGGGTCGGTCCGCACCGTCGACGGTCCTCGCTGGTCCGCACCGCCGATGCTTCCCGGGGGCAGCCTCCGCCCCGCGTCGTCCGCCCTTCGCGGTCAGCCGGCGGCCAGCCGGCGTAGTACCGACGCGCAGCGCCAGGCGTATCCGCGCTGGAAGAGCGGCAGCAGCGGGCCGGCGGCCCGGGTCAGCGGGCTGGCCGGTCGGCTGAACGCGGTGACGGTGAACCAGGTTCCGCCGTCGTCGGCGCGCTCGACCAGGAACGCCTCCTCGCCCCGTACCGGGTGTCCGGGGAGGGTGCCGTAGCCGAAGCCGGCCCGCTGGTCGTCGCGTACCGTCCAGACCACCTCGCAGGGCGCGGCCAGCCGGAGCCGGCCCAGCCCGAGCCCGGCGGTGACCGTGCAGCCCGGCTCGGCCCGGGGCGCGCTGGCCTCGATCCGCACCCCCATGGCCCGGTGCATCCGCCAGCAGAGCACCGCCTCGCCGGCCACCTCGAACGCGCCCGGGGGCAGGGCGGCGCGGTAGCGCAGGTGCCGGTAGCCGGCCGGCAGCCGGCCTGTGCGGGTGGCGCCGACCTCCGGATAGGTCAGTCCGGGCATTGCCTGCCGCCTCCTCGCAGCGGTACCCGCCGGTGGGCCACGGGTACGGCGTCGGTTCCGTCGGGCAGCCTGATACTCCACCCGTACCTGCGTGCATTGGTATTTCCGCAGATGAACGGCATGATCGGTGCTGTGTCGGTGCCGATAAGCCAGCTGTTGGCGTCGATGTTATGCACCGGGCTGAATGTCCGTTTCGGACAGGACGCAGCCGGCGACCTCGGTTGCCGTCAGGTACCGTCAGTCAACAGGACGCAGCCGGCGACCTCGGTTGCCGTCGGGTACCGTCAGTCAACCAGACGTACCCACCCCGGGCCTCATCAGGGGTGAGGAACGCCTCCGGGCCCAACAGCACGCCGTACTCTCCCGTGAACAGGTCCGGGGTTGTCCCGACCAGCGACACCACCTCGCCCGCGTCACGGAACACGAGAAGATTGGGCGACGACAGGTAGCGATTGCCCTTCAGGCCACTCTCGCCGACCACGTTTTCGATCTCCGGCTTTGTTGCACCCTCGCTGAAGAGCGCGACCTCGTCCCACTCCACGCTCGTGAGGTCGCGGACCAGGACCGGCTCGCCGTTCTTCGCCACCCCGGCAATCGCCGTGTCTATCGCCTCCTCGAACTGAAGTGCCGGCAGGTCCTGCGATCCCGCCGAACCGCAGCCCGCAAGCAGCAGGACCGCCACGGCCATCGTCGACACGGTCCTCCGCTTGTCACCTGCGCCCATCGGTCCTCAGCTCTCGTCTTTCCACTCCGGGTCCTTCCTGGCAACTGGTTCGCCCTTTCCGGAACGCGCGGAGCGGCTCATTCGCTCGCGCTGGATCAGCGCGCTATATCACCAGGGTGTCGAACCGGCCTTCCCGACGGCGGACGTGCCCACGCCATCCCGCAAGCAGTGCGATGAAAGTCCAGCCGATGCCACCGAGGACCAGCGAGCCCAGGGTGCCGCTGGAGTCGACCCGATCGGCCTCCTCGAGCGCGACCACCCCGTCCGGGTCGGTGAGTACGGTTAGGGTGTCGCCGATGCGGTAGCCAGGGTTGCTGCCCTGATAGGTCAGTGGCTCGTCGAGCGGACCGTCGTCGCCCCGGAGCGTGAACGTGTGCCGCTTACCGGCGACCTCGGCGTCGACGATGGTTACCTCCTGGCGGACGCCGCGCTGCTCCAGCGCCAGGTCGGGGGCGAGTCCCACCGATCCCACGAGTACGAACAGGGCGGGAAGGAACGAGAGCAGGGACAGCCACATCGCCCGGTGTAGCAGACGTACGACGACCATGAAGACCAGGCAGAAGGCGAGTCCCGTCACGATCGAAACGACCCTCGACCCGACGGTGGCGTACGCGATGGCGGTGTTCAGCCCGATGGAAGCCAGGCCGAACAGCACCACCAGCGCCGTCCTTCTGGCCGACTTGCCCGCCGTCCAGGCTCCCGCCCACGGGGCGGAACCGGTCGGTGGCGCCCCGGCCGGGCCGAATCGCTGCGAACCGAACGCGGCGGGAGTCTTTCCGGTGAATCGCTGCTCGGCTGGCCGTCCGTGGGCGGACTGGATCCGGCCCGGTGATGCGGGATCGGGATGCACGGCCAAGATCGTAACAAGGGCCACCAACCCACCCTGAACGTGCGGAGGCGCGTCGTTGAGTCTTCGGGTCGCCGCCGCCAGCAGGTGACTTCAACGAGCGGAGAAGCGGCGGGAGCACGGCCGCCGGGGCGCCCGGGTCTATTTCGATCCCGACGACGCGCACCGGGTGTGGTCCGCCTTCGACTGGGACGCGGAGGACTACGACGAGTTCCTCGCGGACGTCTGCGTGTCGGTGCCCGCTCACCAACGAGGGAGGCGGTGCCTTGAGCGGCCCCGCAAGGCCCGCCCGACAGAGGTGGTACGTCCCTGCCGCCCGTGCCCGGGTGGTTAGCCCAAGCATCGGGGCCCTGCCGGACGTGGTGCCGGGAACAGTCGCGATCAGCCGGCCACCGAGAGCAGCGCCTCGGCGACCGTGGTACGGCTGTTCAGCACGGTCCGGCCGGTCCGCTACGTGGCCACCAGCCCGGCGGCCCGGAGCACGGCGAGGTGCTGCGACACGCCCCCGGCCGAGAGCCCGGTACGCCGGGCCAGTTCGGTGGTGGAGACCGGTGACCGCATCTCGGCGAGTACCCGGGCCCGGCCCCGGCCGAGCACCGCGGCCAGGCTGTCGGACGCCTGTCGGGGTGTTTCCCAGAGTGTGGCGATGCCCCGGGCCGGGTACGCGAGCTGCGGCGCCGGGCCGGCCGCGACGCTGAGCACCGACGGCCAGACGAAGACCGACGGGATCAGCACCAGTCCGTCCCCGTCCGGCACGTCGGCGGCGGTGCAGTGCTGCTGGGCGATCGCCAGTGTCTCCCCCTCCCACCGGACCTGCCGGTGCAGGTCGTTGAGGAGTCCGGCGGCGCCGTCGGCGGCCAGCCGTCGGGCCCGGTGATGCACCTCGGCGTCGAGCAGCAGCCGGATCCGGGCCCAGTCCGGGGCGAGCGCGATCCGCCAGTACCGGACGATCTCGTCGGCGAGCCGGCGCAGCCCGTCGGCCGGGTCGGCGTGCAGGTGCCGCACCGCCGGGGCGCCCCGGCCGGCGTAGCCGTCGAGGTCCGCCCGGACCGCCTCGACCGGGGTGGCCCGGAGCGTCGCGAGTTCGGTGTCCAGGTCCGGGTTCAGCCCCTGCGGTGCCGGGGTGAGGAAGTCGGGCAGATAGTGCGGCCCGGCCGGGATCAACTGCCAGAGCAGCCCGCCCCCGGCCGCCCCGGCACTGTCGACCGGGCCGGGGGAAGCACCGCCGGCGGGGATGAGGCCGGCGTCGACCAGCCGGGGGCGTACCCGGGTCACCCACGGCAGGTGCACGGCGTGGTCGCCGGCGTCGCGCAGAACCCGGACGCTGGTCGCGACCTCCCAGAGGCAGGAGACCGCGAACCGGATCCGGGCGACGGCACCGCCCGGCAGACCGATGGAAACCACGCCGACCCTTCGTTCCAGGCAGGCCCTTCGTCGCCAGGCCCGTCACGTTACTCGACAGGCCCGTCGTTTTAGCCAGAGCTGAAAGAATACGGCGCCCGGCGCGGGCGGCGGAGACTACCGGGCATGAGTGATCAACGCAGCCGCGCCGAGCTGTTCCGTTCCCTGCACATCCCGTCCGACCCGATCGTCCTGGTCAACGCGTGGGACGCGGCGAGTGCCCGGATAGTGGAGGCCGCCGGCGCCCGAGCCGTCGCGACCACCAGTGCCGGGGTGGCGTGGAGCCTGGGCGCCCCGGACGGTGACGTCCTCGGCCGGGAACTGGCCACCGAACTCGTCGGACGGGTCGCCGGCGCGGTCTCGGTGCCGGTCACCGCCGACATCGAGTCCGGTTTCGGGACCACCCCCGAGCGGGTCGCCGAGACCGTCCGCGCGGTGCTGGCCGCCGGTGCGGTCGGGGTCAACCTGGAGGACGCGGCGCCGGGCGGCGGCCCGGGGTTGCGCGAGGCCGCCGACCAGTCCGGCCGGCTGGCCGCCGCCCGGGCCGTCGCGGACGGGGTCGGGGTGCCGCTGTACGTCAACGCCCGGGTCGACACCTTCCTGCGCGGTGCCGGCGGGCTGCCGGAGACTCTCGACCGGGCAGCCGCCTACCTGCGGGCCGGTGCCGACGGGATCTTCGTGCCCGGAGTGGTCGATCCGGCGACGGTGGCGGCACTGGTCGCCGGCATCCCGGCACCGGTCAACATCCTCGCCGGGCCCGGTGCGCCGACCGTGCCCGACCTCGCAAAGCTCGGGGTGGCCCGGATCAGCCTCGGCTCGGCGGTCGCCGAGGCCGCGTACGCGGTCGTCCGGCGGGCCGCCGAGGAGGCGTACGGGTCGGGCGGTTACGACGCCCTCGCCGGCGCCCTGGACTACGGGTCGGTCAACGAGCTGATGCGCCGCTGACTCCGGCGCGGACGCCTGCCGAGGCGCATCCGGCTGGCGATCGCCGGGTCCGGGGCGTTCCGGCGGTGGATCCGAGGCAAGTTTGGGGAACGATAGCGGAATGTCGAACACCGCAGAGGGCAGCAGCACCACCGAGGGCAGCTACGTCAACCGGGGTGGGGAGTTCACCCGGGACCAGCGCTACATCGCCACCCGGATCACCGCTGACGGGCGGGACGGCTATCCGGTGGAACCCGGCCGGTACCGGCTCGTGGTGAGCCGGGCCTGCCCGTGGGCCAACCGGGTGGTCATCGTCCGCCGGCTGCTCGGGCTGGAGGATGTGCTGTCGATGGGTATCGCCGGGCCGACCCACGACGCCCGGAGCTGGACCTTCGACCTCGACCCCGGCGGCCGGGACCCGGTGCTCGGCATCGAGCGGCTCCAGGAGGCGTTCTTCGCCCGGTTCCCGGGGTACGAGCGCGGGATCACCGTGCCGGCGATCGTGGACGTACCGACCGGGCAGGTGGTGACGAACGACTTCGCCCAGATCACCCTCGACCTGTCGACGCAGTGGCGGGCGTACCACCGGACCGGTGCGCCGGACCTCTATCCGGAGGCGCTGCGGGAGGAGATCGACGAGGTGAACGCGGTCGTCTTCGCCGACGTCAACAACGGGGTGTACCGGTGCGGTTTCGCCGGCAGCCAGCCGGCGTACGAGAAGGCGTACCGGCGGCTCTTCGACCGGCTGGACTGGCTGTCGGCCCGGCTGGAGGGGCAACGCTATCTGGTCGGGGACAGCATCACCGAGGCGGACATCCGGCTGTTCACCACGCTGGTCCGGTTCGACGCGGTCTACCACGGGCACTTCAAGTGCAACCGGCAGAAGCTGACCGAGCAACCGGTGCTGTGGGCGTACGCCCGGGATCTGTTCAGCACGCCCGGGTTCGGCGACACCATCGACTTCGACCACATCAAGCGGCACTACTACGAGGTGCACCGGGACATCAACCCGACCGGGATCGTGCCGCTCGGGCCGGACCTGCGCAACTGGCTGGACCCGCACGGCCGGGAGGCGCTCGGCGGCCGCCCGTTCGGGGACGGCACCCCGCCACCACCTCCGCGCGCCGACGAGACCGTACCGGCCGGGCACACCCCGCTGGCGGGCTGACCGGGCACGCAGGGCTGACCGGGCACGCAGGGCTGACCGGGCACGCAGGGCTGACCGGGCACGCAGGGCCGCTTCCCGTCCGACGGTGACGGGGAGCGGCCCTGCGTCATGTCGGCCACCACCCGTCGCGGTGCGGAGAGCGCAAACCGGCTCCGGCGACCTGGGCGAAATGAGAGGCTTGTCGGTGGTTGGCGGTCGATCGGTCGCTGACGGTCGGCACGGCGAGCGGGGGGCGGCGGCGTGGCGAGCAAGGAGAGCGTGCTGCACCTGGTCGGCCTGGGCCGGAGCTACCAGGAGATCGGCGCCGAGTTGGGCATCCCGGCCGGGCAGGCGTACCTGGTCGGCACCGGGATCCCGGCCGACGGCGGCGGCACGGTGACCCGGGCACAACGGCAGCGCCCCGGCGTCCTGCCGTCCCGCACCCAGGTCCTGGTGAATCCGCGCGAGATCAACCCGATGTCGTCGCGGCAGGTACACGACTGGATGCGGGATCGGGCCCGGGCCGACGGGCTGGGTCGACCGGACCGGTGACGAACCGGCCGCCGCCCGCGGGAAGTGCCGGCGGTGGCGGCCCTCGACGACAGGAGGCGCAGGTGCGCGGTCTACCGATCGGCTCGTGGCCGGTCTGGCGCCAGCTCACCGGTCCGGACCGGGCCGGCCGGGCGGCGTCGGTGAAGTCGCGGCACAGCGCCGACCTGCGCGCCCGTACCGCCGGCGCCGACCGGGTGGTCAAGTCGGTCTGCCCGTACTGCGCGGTCGGCTGTGCGCAGAACGTCTACGTCTCCGACGACCGGGTGGTGCAGATCGAGGGGGATCCCGACTCGCCGGTGAGCCGGGGGCGGCTCTGCCCGAAGGGCGCCGCCTCGCTGCAACTGACCACCGACTCGGGCCGACTGGACAAGGTGCGCTACCGGCCGCCGTACGCCACCGAGTGGCAGGACCTCGACCTCGACACCGCGATGGAGATGATCGCCGAGCGGGTGATCCGGACCCGGCGGGAGACCTGGCAGGAGGAGCACGAGGGCGTCAGGGTGGCCCGGACGATGGGCATCGCCAGCCTCGGCGGCGCCACCCTGGACAACGAGGAGAACTACCTGATCAAGAAGCTGCTCACCGCGCTCGGGGTGATCCAGGTGGAGAACCAGGCCCGGGTCTGCCACAGCTCCACGGTGATCGGCCTCGGTACGTCGTTCGGGCGCGGCGGTGCGACCACCTTCATGCAGGATCTCCAGCACGCCGACTGCATCGTGATCGAGGGCTCCAACTTCGCCGAGGCGCACCCGGTGGGCTTCCAGTGGGTGCTGGCGGCGAAGGCCCGGGGCGCCACGGTGATCCACGTCGACCCCCGGTTCACCCGGACCAGCGCACTGGCCGACCTGTACGTGCCGATCCGGGCCGGCACCGACGTCGCGTTCCTCGGCGGGATCATCAACCACGTCCTGACCGAGGAGAAGGACTTCCGGGAGTACGTGCTGGCGTACACGAACGCCTCGACCATCGTCGACGAGCGGTTCCGGGACACCGAGGACCTGGACGGGCTCTTCTCCGGCTTCGACCCGGACAGCCACACCTACCGCGAGGAGAGCTGGCAGTACGAGGGCGTGCAACTGGTCTCGGCGACCGGCGAGCGGGACAGCCAGTTCGAGGCGCGGGTGGCGGCCGGGCGCAGCCTCCAGGACGACCCGAGGCGGTCGGCGGAGCACGACGGGCACGGCGCCGGCCGGGCCGAGAAGTTCGGCTCCGGCAGCGCCGCCCTGGACGGCCAGCCCCGCCAGGACCCGACCCTGTCCGACCCGCGCTGCGTCTACCAGATCCTCAAGCGGCACTTCGCCCGCTACACCCCGGAGATGGTGGAACGGATCTGCGGCATCCCGCCGGAGGTCTTCACGCAGGTGTGCCGGCACCTGGTCGACAACTCCGGCCCCGAGCGGACCAGCGAGTTCGTCTACGCGGTCGGCTGGACCCAGCACAGCGACGGCTCCCAGTTCATCCGCTCGGCCAGCATTCTGCAACTGTTGCTCGGCAACATCGGCCGGCCCGGCGGCGGCATCCAGGCGCTGCGCGGGCACGCCAGCATCCAGGGCTCGACCGACGTGCCGACGCTGTTCAACCTGCTGCCCGGCTACATCCCGATGCCGCACGCGCACAAGACCCAGACCCTGGCCGACTTCATCATCGCCGACGCCGCCCGCAAGGGGTTCTGGGCGAACATGCGGGCCTACACGGTCAGCCTGCTGAAGGCGTGGTGGGGGGCGGCGGCCGGGCCGGAGAACGACTTCTGCTTCGGCTACCTGCCCCGGCTGACCGGCAGCCACTCGCACTACGACACGGTGCTGGAGCAGCTCGGCGGCACCTGCAAGGGCTACTTCCTGCTCGGCGAGAACCCGGCGGTCGGCTCGGCCAACTCCCGGATGCAGCGGCTCGGCATGGCCAAGCTGGACTGGCTGGTCGTCCGGGACCTCAGCATGATCGAGAGCGCCACCTGGTGGAAGGACGGGCCGGAGATCGCCTCCGGCGAACTCGTCACCGAACAGATCGGCACCGAGGTCTTCGTGCTGCCGGCGGCGGCGCACACCGAGAAGGACGGCAGCTTCACCAACACCAACCGGCTGCTCCAGTGGCACCACCAGGCGGTCGAGCCGGCCGGCGACCGGCGCAGCGACCTGTGGTTCATGTACCACCTGGGCCGGATCATCCGGCAGAAGCTGGCCGGCTCGACCGATCCGAAAGACCGGCCGATCCTCGATCTGACCTGGGACTACCCGACACTCGGCCGGACCGCGGAACCGGACGCCGAGGCGGTGCTCGCCGAGATCAACGGCTGGAACGCCGACGGACGGCCACTGTCGACGTACACCGAACTCACCGACGACGGGTCGACGGTCTGCGGCTGCTGGATCTACTGCGGGGTGTACTCCGACGGGCTCAACCAGGCCGCCCGGCGCAAGCCGGCCGAGGAGCAGAGCTGGGTCTCCCCCGAGTGGGCCTGGGCCTGGCCGGCGAACCGGCGGCTGCTCTACAACCGGGCCTCGGCCCGGCCGGACGGGCGGCCGTGGAGCGAGCGCAAGAAGTACGTCTGGTGGGACGCCGACGCCGGCCGGTGGACCGGCTACGACGTACCGGACTTCGAGCCGACCAAGGCGCCGGACTACGTGCCGCCGGAGGGCGCCCGGGGCGTCGCCGCGCTGCGCGGCACCGACCCGTTCATCATGCAGGCCGACGGGCTCGGCTGGCTCTTCGCGCCGACCGGGGTCTCCGACGGCCCGCTGCCCACCCACTACGAACCGCAGGACTCCCCTGTGGACAACCCGCTCTACGGCCAGCAGCGCAACCCGGCCCGGCTGCTCCGGCCGCACGAGCAGAACAGGTACCACCCGAACGGGTCGCAGCGCGGGGCGCAGACCTTCCCGTACGTGGTGACCACCTACCGGCTCACCGAGCACTTCACCGCGGGCGGGATGAGCCGGCACACCCCGTACCTGGCGGAGTTGCAGCCGGAGTTCTTCTGCGAGGTATCCCCCGAACTGGCCGCCGAACGCGGGCTGGTGCACTGTGGCTGGGCCACCATCGTCACCGCCCGCAACGCCATCGAGGCCCGGGTGCTGGTGACCGAGCGGGTCGCTCCGCTACGCGTCGACGGGCGGGTGGTGCACCAGATCGGCCTGCCGTTCCACTGGGGACCGAACGGCTACAGCCGGGGCGACGCGGCCAACGAACTCACCTCGATCTCGCTGGACCCGAACTCGCACATCCAGGAGAGCAAGGCGTTCTCCGCCGACATCCGCCCCGGGCGGCGGCCGCGCGGGCCGGAGCGGGTGGCGCTGGTCCGGGACTACCAGCGGCGGGCCGGGATCACCGTCGCGACCGGAACGGAGGTGTGAGCGGATGGCTCCCGACCTGCGCGAGGCGACCGGGGACCGGCGCGATCCGGCCACCGCCGGCGGGTACGCCGAACCGCCGGACCGGGTCGGCTTCTTCACCGACACCAGCGTCTGCATCGGCTGCAAGGCGTGCGAGGTGGCCTGCAAGGAGTGGAACGCGATCCCCGAGGACGGGCTGGCCTTCACCGGCATGTCGTACGACAACACCGGCCAGCTCGACGCGAACAGCTGGCGGCACGTCGCCTTCGTCGAGCAGCCGCGCCGGCTCGGCCGGCAGGACGCGCAGCTCGCCCCGGCCGAGGTCCCCGCCGGGCTGCGCCGGGCCGCCGGTGGCCGGACTGCGGTCTCGCTCGGCATGCCCGGCTCGGCACCGCCGGACGGGCACGTCGACGCCGTGCCCGGGATGGACTTCCGCTGGCTGATGTCCTCCGACGTGTGCAAGCACTGCACGCACGCCGCCTGCCTGGACGTCTGCCCGACCGGCTCGCTGTTCCGCACCGAGTTCGGCACCGTGGTGGTGCAGCAGGACATCTGCAACGGCTGCGGCTACTGCGTACCGGCCTGCCCGTTCGGCGTGCTCGACGTACGCGAGGGAGACGGGCGGGTCTGGAAGTGCACCCTCTGCTACGACCGGCTCTCGGTCGGCCAGGAACCGGCCTGCGCCAAGAGCTGCCCGACCGACTCGATCCAGTTCGGCGAGCTCTCCGAGCTGCGGGCCCGAGCCGCCGCCCGGGTGTCGGACCTGCACGACGCCGGGGTGGACAGCGCCCGGCTCTACGGCGCCGACCCGTACGACGGGGTAGGCGGGGCCGGCGCGTTCTTCCTGCTGCTCGACGAGCCCGAGGTGTACGGGCTGCCGCCCGACCCGGTGGTCACCACCCGGGACCTGCCGGCGATGTGGCGCCGGACCGGACTGGTCGCCGTCGGGCTGCTGGCCGCACTGGTCGCCGTGTCAGTTCCGGGAGCACGCCGATGACCCACACCGACGTACGCCTCGACACCGCAGCCGACCTGCCGGTGGAGCGGGACGCGCTGATCGGCTCCGCCGGCCGCCCGGGGCGGCGGCAGCGCGGCGAGCGGCTGATGGTGCCGAGGGCCGAGTTCCGGTCGTACTACGGCCGGCCGGTGCTGAAGCCGCCGACCTGGGAGGCGGCGGACATCGGCGGCTATCTCTTCCTCGGCGGGCTGGCCGGCGCCTCGTCCACCCTGGCCGCCACCGCCGACCTCACCGGCCGGCCGGGACTGGCCCGCGGCCTCAAGGCCGGTGCCGCGGTCGCGCTGGCCGGCTCGCTCTACTCCCTGGTGCACGACCTCGGCCGCCCGGAGCGGTTCCTGCACATGCTGCGGGTGGTCAAGGTGACCTCGCCGATGAGCGTCGGCTCCTGGCTGCTCGCCGGGTACGGCCCGTTGGCGCTGCTCGCCGCCGGCAGCGCGGTCACCGGCCGGCTGCCCCGGCTCGGCCGGCTCGGCACGCTCGGCGCGGCCGCGCTCGGGCCGGCCGTCGCGTCGTACACCGCGACGCTCTTCGCGGACACGGCCGTGCCGGTCTGGCACGACGGGTACCGGGAACTCCCGGTGCTCTTCGCGGGTTCGTCGGCGGCCTCGGCCGGTGCGCTGGGGCTGCTGGCCGCCCCCGGTCCGGAGGGCGGGCCGGCCCGCCGTGCCGCAGTGCTCGGCGCCGCCACCGAACTGGCGGCGGCGTACCGGATGGAGCGCCGGCTCGGCATGGTGGCCGAGCCGATGCGGCAGGGCCTGGCCGGCGGGTTGCTGCGGGCCGGCAAGCTGCTCTGCGGGGCGGGTGCGCTGGCGGCCGGCGCCGGGCGCGGCCGGGCGGTGACGGCGACCGGCGCGGCGGTGCTACTGGCCGGCTCGATCTGCCTCCGGTTCGGGATCTTCCAGGCCGGGGTGGCCTCGGCCCGGGATCCGAAGTACACCGTGGAGCCGCAGCGGGAACGGTTGGTGGCCCGCACCGGCAGGCGGGAGCGCCGATCGTGAGAGCCGTGGCCAGACTCCTGCCGTTCGCCGGCATCGTGCTCGGCACCTGCGCGGCGGCCATCCTCGCCGGGAGGCGGACACCGTCGACGGGTCGGCGCGGTCGCCGTCGCTGACCGGGCCCTGCCGGCCGCCGCGACCGGCGGTGGATCCGGCGGGCGCGGGCGGGGCGGCCGAGCTGCCCGCCGCGCTGCGCCGCGCCGCCGCCGGGCGGATCCCGGTCAGGCGTGACCGGTGTCCGGGGCGCCGGTCTCCGAGATGCCGGCCGTCGCGAACAGTATGGTCCGGACGGCCCGGTAGAGGTCCTGCCGGCTCTGCTCGCTCCCCGGCGGCGGCGCGGTGAGCGAACCGGCGCCGCAGAGGCGGTCGAAGAGCAGCCCGTCCACGCAGGCGACGAGGTGGTTGCCACTCCGCTCCGGATCTGCTGCTCCGGCCTGGGCGAGCAGCGCGCGGGCCTGGTTCCGGGACGCGATGCCGTACGACAGGATCTCCAGCAGTTCGGGGTGGTGGGTGGCCTCCAGCAGGCAGGCGTACCGGGCCAGCGTCCGGGTACGCCCGGCGGTCAGCCAGTGGTCGAGCAGTCCGGCTATCCGACCGGCAAGCTGGTCGAGTTCCCGGGGTCCGAGCTGCTGCTTGCCCTCGCCGGGCAGCACGGCCGATCCGGTCATCGCCTCGGTGGGCAGCTCGGTGGCTTCGAAGTCGGCGCGGTCGAGGTCGGCGAGGCGGCGTACGACCGCCTCGACGAGCGCCTTGCGGGTCCGGAAGTACACCGAGGTGGAGCCGAGCGGCAGTCCGGCCCGGGCGTCCACCGCCCGGTGCGTCAGCCCCCGCATGCCCAGCTCCGCCACCAGTTCGATCGCGGCGTCGGTGATGACGGCGAACCGGTCCGGCCGTGCGGTCACCCGCGGCTCCCTCCAGTGGGCTTTTCTACGCCTGTAGTATGCCCTTCTACAGGCGCAGAAGAACCAGTTCCCGTCGCAATAGCAGAAAAAGCCCCGCATCCGACGCGAGATGAATCGGCCATTCACCTACATTCACGCAACTACGTTTCTGTGATCCGTGCCCGAACGTCCTGATTAGCCCATAATGCAACACAGACCGCTGGGGCATCCGGCCCAAAGCGGCACAAAAGGAGCGAGAGGCCCGATCGTGAAGCTCACTTTCATTCGTAAGACCGCGCAATCCCAGATCAACAACTGCCCGTCGCTGTACCGCACGGACCGTGACACCTTCATCGTGCAGGGCTGGCGCGTCTCCGACCCGGAGGCGCTGGCCCAGCTCGACATTCCGGCGCACGAAACCGCGGTGGAGGTCCCGGCCGACGTACTGGCCGAGATCGCGAAAGCGCTCTAGTACCGCGACGACCCCGATACAGACGCAGATCGGTTCACGAGGCCCGGCCGGCCGGACGTTCGCGGAGGTCGGCCAGGGTCACCGGGGTACGGGCCAGCAGCAGCCGCTCCAGCGCCGCGATCGTGCCCACCTCGCCGAGTACGTCCACCCCGCCGACGTCCGGGCGATAGCGGTACGCCAGCCGGTAGAGGTATCTCCCGGCGATCCGCTCGACACTCACCTGCCACCGGCCGCAGCAGACGCACACCCAGCCCCGCATCCGGCGAAGATAGCTCTGACCTGCTAAAACGTCTCACTCGCGGTGGTCGACTCGGGGCTGCTGAGCCGGATGTGACCCCTGGGACCTCCGGTACGGGCACGGGGCACCCCGGCCCGGCGCCCATCTGGTTGACTTGGCCGGGTGGAACTGCCGATCAACCCGCCGGTCGAGCCGATGCTGGCGAAGAGCGTGCCGAAGATCCCCACCGGGCCCGGGATGAGCTACGAGCCGAAGTGGGACGGCTTCCGCTGCATCGTCTTCCGCGACGGTGACGAGGTCGAGCTGGCCAGCCGGGGCGGCAAGACGATGACCCGCTACTTCCCCGAGGTGGTGGCGCAGGCCCGGGCGCAGTTGCCGACCCGGTGCGCGGTCGACGGCGAGCTGATCGTCATTCGCCGGGACGGCCCGGACGGCGAGCCCAAGCTCGACTTCGACCTGCTCAGCCAACGCATCCACCCGGCCGCGTCCCGGGTCAACATGCTGGCCGAGACGACCCCGGCCGACCTGGTCGCCTTCGACCTGCTCGCCGTCGGCGACGAGTTGCTGGTCGACCAGCCCTACGAGCGGCGCCGGGCCCGGCTCGTCGAGGAGCTGCGCGGCGTAGTACCCCCGGTGCACGTCACCCAGACCACCACCGACCCGGAGACGGCGGCCCGGTGGTTCGAGATCTTCGAGGGGGCCGGGCTGGACGGGCTGGTCGCCAAGCCGGCCGACATCCCGTACGAGCCGGGCAAGCGGCTCATGTTCAAGGTCAAGCACACCCGTACCGCCGACGTGGTGGTCGCCGGCTTCCGCTGGCACAAGTCCGGCCCGGTGGTCGGCTCGCTGCTGCTCGGCCTCTACGACGAGGCGGGGACACTGCACCACGTCGGCGTGTCGGCGTCGTTCAGCGCCGCCCGCAGGGCCGAGCTGCTGGACGAGTTGGCGCCGTACCGCGAGGGCGTCAAGGAGCACCCGTGGGTGCACGGCGACCACACCAGCGGGCAACGCATCCCAGGCGGGCCGAGCCGGTGGTCCGGCACCAAGAGCCTGGAGTGGGAGCCGCTCCGGCCGGAGCTGGTGGCAGAGGTCGGCTACGACGCGATGGAGGGGGACAGGTTCCGGCACACCGCCCAGTTCGTCCGCTGGCGGCCCGACCGGGAGCCGGCCTCCTGCGGGTACGACCAACTCGACCGCCCGATCCGGTTCGACGTCGACCAGGTGCTCCGCGGCGACCCGCTCGCCCCCGGCGCGTAGCCTGACGGTCGATACGATCACGGAGGATTTCTCTTGGCCCGCTCGCATCTTCGCCGGCTGCCCCTGGCCGGTCTCCTGGCCGTCGTGATGCTCGTCGCCGGCTGCACCATCCCGATTTTCCGGCCCGACGACGAGAGCGAGCGCGGTGGCCCGGCCGCCGCGTCGAAGGGTGCCGGCGCCACGGACTGGAAACCCTGTCCGGAGGTGCCGCGCAAGCTCGTCGGCCGAGGCGCGCCCAACATGCGGTACGACTGCGCCACCATCGGGGTACCCGCGGACTGGAGCACCGCCGGCGGCACCGGCGCGGGCGGCGACAAGCTGGAGATCTCGCTGCTGCGGATCCGTTCCACCAAGCAGCAGGACCGGATCGGTTCGCTGCTGATCAACCCGGGCGGGCCGGGCGGTTCCGGCGTCGACTCGGCGGTCTACCTGTCGTTCGGGGCCGGCTTCGGCGGGCTCCCCGACGAGGTGACCCGGCGGTTCGACATCATCGGCTTCGACCCCCGGGGCGTGGGCCGCTCCTCCCCCGTCAAGTGCGTCTCCGACGCCGACCTGGACAGCACCTTCGGCTTCGAGCCGGATCCGGAGAGCCAGGCGGAGTTCGACGAGCTGGTGGCGCTGAACCGGAAGATCGGTGACACCTGCGGCAGCAAGTACGGCGAGCGGCTCCGGCTCTACTCCACCGAGCAGGCCGCGCACGACATGGATGCCATCCGGGCCGCCGTCGGCGACGAGAAGCTGAGCTACCTCGGATACTCCTACGGCACCCTGCTCGGCGCGACGTACGCCCAGCTCTTTCCGCGTAACGTCCGGGCGCTGGTGCTCGACGGCGCGATCGACCCGGAGCAGGACATCGTGGCCGGCTCGGAGAGCCAGGCCAAGGGCTTCGAGCGCGCCTTCAGCAACTTCACCACCTGGTGCCGGGAGACACCGGGCCGCTGCCCGATCGCCCCGGACGCCCGAGGTGCGGTGACGGAGGCGCTGGAGAAGGCCCGGGTCTCCCCGGTACGCGGCGAGGGTGGCCGGGAGGCGACCGCCGGCTGGATCTTCTACGCGGTGATCTCCTCGCTCTACACCGAGGCCGGCTGGCAGAAGCTCGCCGCCGCGATCGACTCGCTCGCCGACGGGGACCCGAAGGAGGTCTTCGAACTCGCCGACTCGTACGCCGAGCGGGCCGAGGACGGCAGCTACACCAACCTCTTCGACGCCAACCTCTCGGTGAACTGCGCCGACGAGGAGAAGAGGGTCGGCCTCGACCGGATCCGGTCGTTGCAGTCGGAGTGGCGCAAGAAGTACCCGCTGTTCGGCGCCCCGCTCGCGGTGGGCATGCTGAGCTGCGAGTTCTGGCCAGGCCAGCGGGACCCGTACCCGACCGGCCCGGCGACCGGCGCCCCGCCGATCGTGGTCGTCGGCACCACCGGCGACCCGGCCACGCCCTACGAGCAGACGCCGAAGCTGGCCGAGATGCTCGACGTCGGCGTGGTGCTGACCTGGCAGGGCGAGGGGCACACCGCCTATCCGCAGACCCGCTGCATCAGCAACGCGGTCGACGGCTACCTGATCGACCTCAAGCCACCGAGCGCCGGCACCACCTGCCCGGCCCGGTGAAGTCCCCCCGCTGACGCCCGGCGCTCCGTCGGGCGCTGCCAGCGTCGGGCGCTGCCGGCGTCCGGCGCTCCCGACCTCGGACGCTGCCCGGCGCTTGCCGACGATCGGCGCGCGGGTGGCGAGCGGTTGGCGACCAGCCCGCCTGGCGCCCGGCCGGCGACGCCGGCCGGGCATAACCTCCGTCGCCGACTGTCGAGCTGGGTGCACAGCCGGGGCAGACGTCCGGAGGAGCGGGGAACGACGTCGGCGACGAACGGCGAGGGACGCCGCCCGGGTGGTACCCAGGCTCGGGCTCCCCTCGCCTCGGCATCCTCGCCGAGTCACGGCTTGGGGTCCGCACCCAGTCGCCTACCCGATGGGTGCACAGGCGGGGCAGCTCTACAGTCTGCTGGACGAACGTCCCTGGCTCGGCGGTTCGCGCGCGGCATCCCGCGCCGCCACGCAGTGCGGCGTCCCGCCAGCCGCCTCAGTCCGCGGTCCTGAAACCGGCGAATGCGCGCAGCCGCAGCTTGCGCCCCACCGTCTCGGCCAGCCACCTGTGATAGCCGTTCTGCGGATCCAGGCTGGCCCGAACCACCTCGCACCACTCCTCGCGGTCGAGTACCGCGAGGATCCGGCCCGCGAGTTCTTCCCGTTGCCCCGCGGAGCAGCTCACCCACTCGTCTGTCGTCCGGTCCGTCAGGTACGCGGCGATGGTCACGGCCGCGATGTACCGGTTCAGGATCGGCCGCTGCCGGCCGAGATGCCTGGCGTACCCGTCGAGCGCCAGCCTGGCCGACGGATACCGGTCGAGGGTGAGTCCCTGGCCCCAGCACTGGGTCATGGTCCCCAGCAACTGGCCGCTCTGGTCGATCAACTCGTCGTCCGCGTCCTCCGCGCCGATCGCCTCGTGCAGGTGGGCCGCCTCGGCCGCCTTGCCGGCGTAGTAGCCCTCCAGGACGTCGCCGTCACAGGTCCGGCGCAGCAGCCAGCCCCGTACCGCGGTTCTGTGGGCCAGCGGGCAGAGCGCCTCGACCAGGTAGACCCTGCCCCATCCGGTCATCCGACCGGCGAGCCAGAGCAGCGCCTCGTCGCCACCGTCGCGGGTACGTCGCCGTAGTGCGTCGGCAGCCAACGGGCCGAACGTGTCGGACAGCAGTGCGATGGTCCGGATCAGCGGAATGTCGTCAGGTGTCCGGTCGGTCGCCAGCAGGGCCAGCCCGACGAGAGCGCCACGTCGATCGGTGGCATGCCGTACCAGCCAACGGCCGGTACGGCGCACGCGTTCCCGCTCGGCTCGCAGGGCCGCGGCGGCGATGTGGTCGTTGCGGTGGATGGGAACGTCGACCTCGCGGAACGCTCCGGCGAGTTCGCTCGGCGGGGCACCGTCCATCACGAAGTGTGCGTCCAGGACGGCGGCGGCCGCCATGCCCTGATGACGCCGATCGTCCGGCGGATCCGGCTCAGGACGCTGACGCTCCAGATCCTCGTCCGGATAGGGACGCCCGTCCTCGGGCAGGGGCGAGTCCGGGTGCTGACGATGCAGCCGCCGGGCGTGGTCGAAGAGGGTGACCCGGGGTCCGAGCGGTCCAGGCTCGGGCGTCTCGCTCACCGGCGGACGGAGGACTCGATTCTTTCGATCATGACCGGGATGATGCCAGGACGCTGCGCCGCCAGGCAAGCCGGCCGCCGAGTCGACCGGGGTGACAATGGCCGATGTGCCAGGCTGAGGGCATGAGTGAGCTGATCTTCCGGACCGCCCGCCGGGACGACGTACCGGCGATCGTCGCGATGCTGCTCGACGACGAGGTGACCGCGAGCCGGGAACCGGCGGAGCCGACCGGCGAAGAGGTCGACGCCGCCTACTGGGCCGGGTTCGAGGCGGTCGACGCCGACCCGCGCAACGAGCTGATCCTCGCCGAACTCGACGGCGAGCCGGTCGGCACGATGCAGCTCACCTTCATCCCCGGAGTGAGCCGGCGCGGCGCCGAACGGATGCAGATCGAGGCGGTCCGGGTCCGCTCCGATCTGCGCGGCGGTGGGATCGGCCGGCGGATGATGACCTGGGCGGTGGACCAGGCCCGGGAACGCAACTGCCGGCTGGTCCAATTGACCACCGACAAACGGCGTACGGAGGCGCACCGGTTCTATGCCTCGCTGGGATTCGCAGCCAGCCACGAGGGCATGAAGCTGGCGCTCTGACGCCGACCGACCGTCGGTACGAGTCGCTGACGGCGGCGTGCGGCGCTGGTCGCCCCGTGGCCACCGGATCGGGCCACGGGGCGACCGTGCGAGGTCAGCGGACGGGCCGGTCCGAGTTGACCAGAGCGATCCGCTCCCGCACCTGTTCGCGCAGCTCGGTCAGGCTCTCGGCCGACAGCCGCGCCGGCGAGTCGAGCTTCCGGCTGTCCCGCTTCACCGGGCCGGCGACCGGGTACACCTCGGCCTCACCCGGCAGCGGCACGCCGGGACAGGTCACATTGGACGGGCGCGAGTTGCGCAGCAGGAAGACGTTGACCATCCCGTCGACACACGGGTTGCCGTTCAGCGCGTACTGCCCGTGGAAGGTGGCGTCGTCGATCGAGACCATGCTGACCCCCGGTGCCGCGCGGACCGCCGCCCGCGCCTGCTCGTAGCCGGTCTGCGGGTCGAACTCGGCCTGGACGACCAGGATCTTCGAGGCGGCCGACGCGGGGAGGTTCGGCAGGGTCTGCCGGGGCGCGTCGGACCAGAATCCACACGGCTCGGAGAGCCCGTACGCCCAACCGAACAGCGGGTAGCGGGGGCCCTGCCGGTCGCTGAGCTTCCGGTACCAGGTGGCGGAGCGGGTGGGCTGGTCGCCGCAGGCCACGGAAACCCGGGTACCGGGGAACGTCACGTAGTCCTCGGGGACCTCGGCCGCGATCCGCCGCACCGTCAGCTCCGCGAGCGGCACGCCGTACTCCGCCCGGGCCAGCGCGTCCAGCTCGGTGCGCAGGGCCTCCGGCAGCCCGGTTTCGGGAGTGTCACCGTTCATCTCCTGTGCCGCCAGCGTGAAGACCAGGGTGGCGAGAAGCCATTGGAGCTGGCCGCCCATGCCGACGAAAAGGGCGTCGTAGTTGTCACCGGCGATCCCCAGGGTCTTGGCGTACTCGCGGGCCTGCTCCCAGGTCCGCGCCGCCTCGGCCGGGGTGCCGCCGACGATCTCGGGGAACTGCCGCGCCGTCCACGGCAGGTAGACGTCGTCGAGCTGCCGCTGCCCGATCATCGGGAACGCCTCGAAGGCGGCCTGGAGCCGGCCCTGCCAGTTGACGCTGGAGTCGAGCACCATCTTGCCGGCACTGGCCGGGAAGAGTGAGGCGTACTTCGCACCCAGCCAGGTGCCGTAGGAGTAGCCGACATAGTTGAGAGTGGAGTCGCCCAGCAGTTGCCGGATGAGTTCCATGTCGTGCGCGGTCTGCCAGGTGGTGATGAACGGGGTCAACGCCTTGCTCTGGCAGGCTTCGGCGATGGCCCGGGGTGCCTTCTGGTGCTCGGCGATGCTCTCCGGGGACCGGTCCCGGGCGTCTAGGTCGGTCCGGGTCGAGAGTCGGCCGGTCGGGATCTCACAGACCAGTCCGAGCTGGTCCGGGGCGGTCCCGCCCTCATGGCCGGTGCCGCGCGGGTCCATGCCGATGAAGTCGTACCGCTCGTTCACGGTCGGCTGGAGCGCGGCCAGGGCCCCGGCCAGGGAGCTGCCCTGGCCTCCCGGTCCGCCCGGGTTGGTGAGGATGGCGCCGAGGCGTTCGCCGGTGGCCTTCGCCCGGCTGATCGAAACCTGTAGGTCGACGCCCGCGTCGGGCGCCGCCCAGTCGCGGGGGACGGTGACCAGGGCGCACTCCGACGGGCGGGCCTGCTCCGGCGGCGTGAACAGGCAGGCACCCCAGCTCAGTTCCTGGTCGAGGTAGCGGTCGAACGGGCTGGCGGCCCGGGCCACTACCGGGGTCGCGACCAGCGCGAGGACCAGGATCGCCGGTGTCACCACACTTCTGACGATGCGGCGCACGGTACTCCCTCCAGTAGGAATCGGATGAAGGGAGCGTAGCCGGTGTTTTCCGGGCCGGTGCCCACCATTGGGGTGAACTCGCGTCCGCCGGCCTCATCCCTCAGGCCTAATCCCATCCTCGCCTAGCGGATCGCGACGACGATCGCAAGAGCGTCGCCTTGCTCGATCATGGACCTCCGTTGCTCACTCATCTCCCATCGCATCGGCTCCCGGCGATTCGGTGTTTACAGCACAATCACCACCTCATAGGGTCGGCAGTCCAACGAGGACGGTCTCGCGTGCCGGAGATCGGAACTGCGCCGATATCCCCAATCGAGAGTGAGCGATCGTGGGCAGCATGTCTGAGTTCCTGATCACTGAACTGCGGATCTTACGGACGTCACGTGGCCTGAGTCAGGAAGACTTCGGAAAGGCGATCAAGTATTCCGGCAGCCACGTCTCGTCGGTGGAGACCGGTCAACGCCCGCCCACCGAGGAATACCTCGAGGCGGTCGACCGAGTCTTCGAGACCGGCGGCCTCTTCAGCCGGCTACTGGTGCGGATCAACACGCTGGAAGTCGTGCACGTCTGGCTCCGGCCGTGGATCGAGGTCGAACGGGACGCCATCGTGCTGAAGTCCTACGAGCCGTTGGTGATCCCGGGCTTGCTTCAGACCGAGGCATACGCCCGGTCGCTGCTCAGCACCGGCACCCTGCCGGCGGGACAACTCGACCCGCAGGTGCGCGCTCGGATCGACCGTCAGCAGGTGCTCGGCCAGGACAACCCCCCGCTACTCTTCGCCGTGATCGACGAGACCGTGTTGCGCCGGGCCGTCGGCGGCGCGGCGGTGATGCGAGAGCAACTCGACCACCTGCTGATGGCGTCCGAGCGACCGAACGTGAATATCCATATAGTCCCCGCCAGCACCGGGGCGTACGTTGGACTGAACGGCGCGTTCGTGATCGCCACGCTGCCGGACAGCCGGGAACTGGCCTATCTGGATCATCAGCTTGAGGGACTGGTTTCGGAGCGGCCAAACGACATCCTGCCCGTCCGGGAGGCGTGGGAAAAGGTGCGCGGCGTTGCGCTACCCGTCCAGCAGTCCATCGAGTTGATCAGGGAAGTGGCGAAGACATGGACATGAGCGTCGCCCGTTGGCGCAAGTCGAGCCGTTCCAGCGCCAACGCCGGCAATTGCGTGGAGGTGGCCGACAACCTGCCGGGTCGGGTACTGGTCCGGGACAGTAAGGATCGGGAGGGCCCGGTGCTGGCCTTCGAGTACAACGCTTGGCGGTCCTTCGTGGCCGAGGTACCCCGGATCTGATCCAGCCGGAGTGGTTCCACCGATCCGCCTGATACCACCGAGTCATCATGATGACTCGGTGGTATCAGCAGCGGAAGGAATGTGCCCGGCCGGGCCGGCGAACGTCTCCCGACCGGGCGGCCCGCCAGCCGTCCCGGAACCCCGTCACTCCGCGGGACAGGAGTCGGGCTGCCCCGGGTGAGGGCGGTGGCCGGTGGGGCCGCGCCTCGGCCTGCGCGCTTCGGTCAGGGGCGGCGTTGCACCGCCAGGAAGGTGACGGTCGTGAGCGCGACCGCGACGATCAGGTATATGGCCGCCTCGGCGAGCTGCAGTTGCCAGTAGGTCATAGTGGCGCTCTCGCGCAGTGCGCGGGCTCCGCCCAGTTGCACGATGCCCAGTATCGGGACGCTGATGGCCATGGCGATGTGGGTGTTGCGGGTCAGCGCACCGAGTGCCGCGCCCAGGGCGAGGGCGAACAGGACCCGGGCGAACGGGACGAGGTCGTGGGATTCGTAGTAGAACCAGTGCATCGGATCGGCGGCGGTTGTGGGTAGTGCCCAGCTGACGATGGCGGTGACCGCTGTCGCTGCGGCCAGCGCTCCGGCTGCGGCGACCGTTAGCCTGGCGGCGAGCCACCGGGTACGGGGTTGGCTTTGGGTCCAGGCGAGGCGGTGCGTGCCGTGTTCGATGTCGCGTGCCACCAGCGGTACGCCCCAGAACATGCAGACTCCGATGGTCAGGTAGCCGGCGAACAGTTGAGTGATCGTGGTGAACTCGGTATCGAAGTGCGCTGCGGTGGCCAAGGCGCCGTAGATGGCGGTCAGGACAGCGGCGGCGGTGAAGGGGAAACGCTGCTGGCGCCAGGCGAGCCAGATCATGCGGCCTCCGTCTCGGTTCTGGCGAGGATGGGTGCTGGCATCCACGAGGCGTCCGGGTTACGGAGGTAGGCCAGGACGAGTTCCTCCAGGGCGGGTGCCTGGCCGCTGCTGCGGGCGTCGGCGGGATCCCCACGTACGAGTGCGGTGGCCTGGCGGGCGGTGGCGCTCAGGTGCACGGGCGGGACGGGGGCATTGCGCAGTTGCGCGGCGAGTTCGGCGGGCCCGGTGACGATTCGGTGGGCTTCGATGAGTTCGTCGAAGCTGCCAGCCAGTTGCAGCCGGCCCCTGTTGAGCAGCAGCAGGTAGTCGCAGGTGTCGACAAGGTCGGTCAGGATGTGTGACGACAGCACGACGGTGGCCCCGGTATCGGAGACGGCGGCCATCATCGCGCCCATCACCTCCTGACGGGCCAGCGGGTCGAGGTCGGCCAGCGGCTCGTCGAGGATGAGCAGTTCGGCGCGCTTGCCCAGGGCGAGCGTCAGCGCGACCAGGGTACGTTGCCCGCCGGACAAGTGGCCGACCTTCCTGTCCAAGGGAATTCGGTAGGCGTCGAGCCGGGCTCGGGCCGAGGCGTTGTCGAAGCCGGGGTTGGTTGCCCGTCCGAAGCGGAGGATCTCTTCGACGGTGAAGGTCGCGAACAGCGGCTTGTCCTGCGCCACGAACGCAACCCGGGCCAGATCCTGGCCCTGCTGGCTGAGCCTGCGGCCGGCGACGCGTACCTCACCCACGGTGGGTGTGAGTAGGCCCGCCGCCAAGTGCAGCAACGTGCTCTTGCCCGCGCCGTTCGGTCCTACCAGGGCGGTCACCGTCCCGGACGGTACCGCCAGGGTGCAGTCACGCAGCGCCCACGTCCGGCCGTATCGCTTGCCCAGGCCGGTGGTCTCCAACGCGTTCATGACTGCTGTCCCGCCTGCCGTGGTGCCGCAGGTTCGCCCTCGGCCAGTGCCGCCTCGAAGACCGCGCGCATGTCGTCATCGTCCAAGCCCGCGTCACGTGCTGCGGTGACCCACGAATCGAGCTGGTTGCGGATCGCCGGGTCCTGCGCCGCGCGCCGCACGGACAGCGACGCGAGGACGAAGGTGCCCACGCCCGGCCGGGAGAGCACCACACCGTCGCGTTCCAGCTCTCGATACGCCTTGTGCACCGTGTTCTGGTTGATACCCAACGCGGCCACCACCTCCCTCGCCGTCGGGAGCTGATCGCCTTCCTGCAGCCAGCCCAGCCGCACCGCCTGTCGTACCTGCTGAACCAGCTGCAGGTACGGGGTGACGCCGGACCGGCGGTCCAGTCGGAACGTGATCACGCCTACTCCCATTCTGCTACACTGCTAGCAGAATAACAGTATGGCAGGTCGCAGCAGAGAGGCCCCTTCCATGACCCAGACCGGACGTCAGATCCGCCGCCGCTTCGGCAGCCGAGGCGTGCTCACCGCTGTGGCGGTGTTCGCCGCCGCCGTCATCACAGGTGTCATCGCCCTCATCGCCTGACACTCGTTCACCGGGGCGTCTTCGCCTCCGCCGCCCAGGGGATGCACCGGCGCCCCGCCCGAGCGTGGCGGGGACCTGCCCGTGGCGCAGCTAGTTCGGCCTTGTCGGCCTACGCTCGCCCGCTCACTCCTTGCGGTCGCGGTCCCGGGACGGCTGTACCCGCTTCGGCTCCCCCGGCATTTTCGGATGGTCCGGCGGATAGGGCAGGTCGCCCGAGCCGTCCCGGTCGTCCCGGTCGGCCCACTCCAGCAGCGGGGAGATGTCCCACGGCGCGTCGTCGATGCCGGCGTGCGGATCGCCGATCTTCGCCACCCGCTCCGGCACCGTCTTCAGGTCGAAGTCGTCCGGCTCCACGTCCGGCAGCTCGTCCCAGCTGACCGGGGTGGAGACGGTGGCCCGGGCGTTGGCCCGCAGCGAGTAGGCGCAGGCGATCGTCCGGTCCCGGGCCATCTGGTTGTAGTCGATGAAGACCTTCTCGCCGCGCTGCTCCTTCCACCACGAGGTGGTGACCAGGTCGGGGCGGCGCCGCTCGACCTCCCGAGCGAACGCGATCACCGCCCGGCGCACCTCGGTGAAGGTCCAGCGGGGCGCGATCCGCAGATAGACGTGCACGCCCCGGCCGCCGGAGGTCTTCGGCCAGCCGGTCGCGCCCAGCTCGTCCAGCAGCCCGCGCACCTCGCCGGCCGCCTCCACCGCGTCGGCGAAGTCGGTGCCGGGCTGCGGGTCGAGGTCGATCCGCAGTTCGTCGGGGCGGTCGACGTCGGTGCCCCGGACCGGCCAGGGATGGAAGACCACCGTACCCATCTGGGCCGCCCAGGCGACGTGCGCCAGGTCGGCCGGGCACAGCTCGTCAGCGCTCCGGCCGCTCGGAAACTGGATCTTCGCAGTCTGGATCCAGGGCGGCACGCCCCGCGCCGGCACCCGCTTCTGGTAGAACATCTCCCCCTCGATGCCCTCCGGGAAGCGCTGCAACGCCGTCGGCCGGTTGCCCAGGGCGCGCATGATCCCGTCGCCGACCGCGAGGTAGTAGTCGAACATGTCCTTCTTGGTGAACCCGCGACGAGGGAAGTAGACCCGGTCCGGGCTGCTCAGCCGTACCGTGTGCCCGGCCACCTCGACCTCGACGGGCTTCGCCTTCGCGCTGCCACCAGCCATGGGCCGACCCTATGCCACCGCTCCGACACAGGTGACCCGACACGGAGACGCCGCCCGCCGCCACGGCCGGACAGCCGCCACGGCCGCTCAGGCCAGGGGTCGCGCCTCCCGCTCCCGGCTGCCGTGCCGGTGCGCCTCCCAGACCTGGCAGATCAGCACGAGCTTCTGCTCGAACCGGGGATCCCGGTCCAGCGGGCCGCCGTCGTACGGAGCATGCAGCCGCAGCGGCCCGGCGTCGCCGAGGTAGACGGCGACGACGGTACGACCCCGGCGGCGCTCCGCCCGGACGTCGACCACCCGCTGCCAGGCCACGAAGGCGTACCCCCCGTACGCCCGGCCCCGCAGCCCCGCCTCGTCCAGCCGGACCCGGGCCCGGAGCCGGTCGGCGGCGCCGCAGAGCACCCCGAGCGGTAACGGGGCCAGCACGGCGACCCAGACCAGTTCGGAGAGTTCCCGATGCCCGGGCAGCGCGCTGGCGATCACGATCACGGCGCCGCTGCCCAGACCACCCCAGCGCAGCCCCCGGACCACCGCCTGCCGCCAGGTCAGCCGGAACTCGGCCAGCACCGGCCGGTGCTCGCGTCGCCGTCGCTCTCCGCCCGGCCCGGTGGCCGCCCGCATGTCCTGTCAACGACTCGGTCGCCGGGCGGTGATTAATCAGTTGTTTCTCGCTGTTTTCCGATGATTCTGCGGTGCTCGGCCGCCCCGACGAGGCGCTTAGCCGCCCGACGATCTCCGCCGTACCGTTGGGGGTATGGCTGACAACAGCGTCCGGGACGACCAGGCAGGCAAGCTGCCCACCACCGAGGAGGAGTGGCGGGTCCGGCTCACTCCGGAGGAGTTCAGGGTGCTCCGCCAGGCGGGCACGGAACGCGCGTGGACCGGCGAGTACGTGGACACCAAGACCGCCGGCACCTACCACTGTCGGGCCTGCGGGGCGGAACTCTTCTCCAGCGACACCAAGTTCGACTCGCACTGCGGCTGGCCGAGCTTCGACCAGGCACTGCCCGGCGCGATCCGCTACCTGGAGGACCGCTCGCTCGGCATGGTCCGGATCGAGGTGCGCTGCGCCAACTGCGACTCCCATCTCGGGCACCGCTTCGACGGCGAGGGCTTCACCCCGACCAACGCGCGGTACTGCATCAACTCGATCTCGGTGCGCCTCGACCCGTCGAGCACGTAGTATCACCGCAGATGCGGTGAAACGGGGGAATTCGACATGGCGACCTGCGAGGTCTGCGGCAACGACTACTGGATGGCGTTCGAGGTCCGCACCACCAGCGGGGACGTGCACACCTTCGACTCGTTCGAGTGCGCGGCGCACAAGCTCGCCCCGGTCTGCGAGCACTGCGGCATCCGGATCATGGGGCACGGTGTCGAGGTCTCCGGCCGGTTCTTCTGCTGCGGGCACTGCGCCCGGGTCGTCGAGGGCGAGCGCGGGGCGGAGATCCGGGACGCCGTCGGCGCCCGCCCGGCCTGATCCCGCACCCCAATCACGGCCTGACGCCGCACCGGGTCCCGACGCCGTCGGATCGCCCCGGCGGCAGCCCGCGCCGCCGCGCGCCTACCATCGCGGGATGCAGCAGTCGCAGACGCCACCGCGCCAGGCGGACCCCGCGGAGCGGGTCGAGCTCCGGGTCGCCTCGTTCGCCGACCTCGACACCCGGACCCTGCACGACCTGCTGAAGCTGCGGGTCGACGTCTTCGTGGTCGAGCAGGAGGCCGCCTATCCCGAACTCGACGGCCGGGACGTCGAGCCGGGCACCCGGCACCTGTGGCTGGCCCGGGGCGGCGTGCCGATCGCGTACCTGCGACTGCTCGCCGACCCGGGCGGGGTGGAGCGGATCGGCCGGGTGGTGGTGGCCCGGCAGGCCCGGGGCGGCGGGTACGCCGGACGACTGATGACCGAGGCGCTGGCCGTGGTCGGCTCCCGGCCCTGCGTACTCGACGCCCAGTCGCACCTGGTCGACTTCTACGCTCGCTACGGCTTCACCGTGAGCGGCCCGGAGTACGTCGAGGACGGCATCCCGCACGTGCCGATGCGCCGCGACCCGGCGGACCGGGCCGAGGCGGCGGACTAGTCTGCCTGGCCAGCCCAGACCGGCGGTTCGGACGGAACTGCCCGCCTATCGCGATCATTTGCCGGGGTTTGTGCCGGGCGGGGTTGCTGGCCCGACCGGGCCACCTCTAGCCTCCCGATCACCGCCGTGGAGATCTTGCCCCGGCGCCTTTCTACGTAACCCCCATGGAAGGTGTACATGCGCCCCCTCCTGCCCTTCGCCCGGATCGGCGTGGCCGTCGCCCTGGTCGCACTGACCACGGTCGCCGCCGCCACGCCGGCCAGCGCCGAGGAGCCCGACTCACCGTACGCCGCCGCGTGGCCGTCACTGCCGTTCGTGGTCAACGTCGCTCAGGACGCGACCAAGCCCAAGCCGGCCAAGCTCACCATCAACAACTACTCGCAGGTCGCGGCCCGCAACGTCTCCGTCAAGATCGACGTCTCCGGGCTGCCCGCCGCCATCACCGCCACGCTGCCCGGTAAGGACCAGGGCTGCGTCATCTCCGGCGCGGTGGCCACCTGCACGCTCGCGGAACTCGCGGCCGACACGGTGCACACCTACACCATCGGGCTCGCCCCCGGAAACCTCGACGAGACTCCGTGGAGCGGCACCATCACCGCCACCTCCCGCGGGGAGAACACCCAGGGCGAGGGCAGCACGGAGAGCATCGTCCAGGTCAGCGCCCCCGGCATCGACCTGGCAATCGGTCAGCTCGCCGACGTCGAACTGAAGGCCGGCGCCTCGACCAATGTGCCGATCTCGGCCCGCAACGAGGGCACCGTCGCCGCCGACGCGGTCGCCGTGGTGATCAGCACCACCCACCACCTGGAACTGCCCAACCCGTACGAGAACTGCCTTTACAGCCAGGACGACCTGGCGCTGACCTGCATTGTGGACGGAGCGGTCGGCCCGGACGAGACCTTCGAGATCGATCCCGCGACGCCGCTGCGGCTCAAGGTGGCCGACAAGGCTGCCGGCCCGGACACCTACGGTGCGTGGGCTGCCGTGCTGCCGCTGACCGACGAGGAGGCCGAGCAGCGGCTCAGCAAGGCGGAGAAGAGGTCGAGCGGCAAGCGGCTTCGGCTGGTCCCGACCAGCAGGGCGCTGCGTGCCCCGGCGGATGACCTGAACTACGACGACAACGAGACCAGCTTCACCGTGAAGGTGCCGCTGCACGAGGCGGACAGCGTCGCGATCGGGGCGACCGTCGACGGTGCTGTCGACGAGACCAGGTCTATCCGGGTCGGCATCCGCAACGACGGCCCGGCGAACACCCTCACCCCGGGCGAGGAGTGGTCGTCGTCGGCCGAGGTGGTCCTGCCCGCCGGCCTGTCGGTGCTCAAGGTCGACGAGAACTGCGAGCCGAACACCGACAACCCGAACGGTGAGGACCGGCGGGGCGTGGCGGACGGTCTGTCGTACCACTGCTGGCCGCCGGAAGAACTCCGCTCGGGTAAGACCTGGCTCTTCAACTTCACGGTCAAGATTGCCGGCGAGCCCGGTGCGGCCGGCTCGATCGTCGTCGACGGCGGCGTGCAGGACAAGAACACCGGCAACAACACCGCTCCGATCACCCTGGAGACCGGTGGCGCCGGCGGTGGCCTGCCGGTGACCGGTGCCCGGGCCGGGCTGGTCGCGCTCGGCGGCGCGCTGCTGCTCGCCGCCGGTGTGGTCGGCGTCGTCGTGGCCCGGCGCCGCCGGATCGTCACGGTCGTCGACTGACGCTTCCAGCAACACCGGAGTAGGGGGCAGCGGCGTGACGCCGTTGCCCCCTACTCCTCTCCGACCAGGTGCTGCCCGGCTGCGGTCGGATCCGGACGCGACGACCCGGCACCACCGACGGCACGGCGGCCGGCTCGCGTCACGGCAGCGCGTTGACCAGTTCGCCGATGCTCCGGCGCCGGCCGGTGAAGAACGGCACCTCCTCGCGGACGTGCCGACGGGCCCGGGAGGCGCGCAGGTCGCGCATCAGGTCGACGATCCGGTGCAGTTCGTCGGCCTCGAAGGCCAGCAGCCACTCGTAGTCGCCGAGCGCGAACGAGGCGACCGTGTTGGCCCGGACGTCCGGATAGCCGCGGGCCATCATGCCGTGCTCGGCCAGCATCTCCCGGCGCTCGGCGTCGGGCAGCAGATACCACTCGTAGGAGCGGACGAACGGGTAGACGCAGACGTAACCCCGGGCCGCCTCACCGGCCAGGAACGCCGGTACGTGGCTCTTGTTGAACTCCGCCGGCCGGTGCAGCGCCATCTGCGACCAGACCGGCGCCAACTGCCG
This sequence comes from Plantactinospora sp. KLBMP9567, assembly GCF_033446045.1. NCBI lineage: Bacteria > Bacillati > Actinomycetota > Actinomycetes > Micromonosporales > Micromonosporaceae > Plantactinospora > Plantactinospora sp. KLBMP9567. Next base: position 41,648 of record NZ_JAWQRR010000010.1, read on the forward strand.
GCCGAGCGCGGTACGCCGCAGCCGCCCGTACGCGTCCTGGAGCGCGTCGCTGGACGACGAGTGCCACCAGATCAGCAGGTCCGCGTCGGCGCGCAGCCCGGAGACGTCGTAGCTGCCCCGCACCACCACGTCCTTGCCGGCCAGCTCCTCGAAGAGCGACCCGACCTCGGCCGCGATGCCGTCCCGCGCCTCGGGCAGCGGACCGGTCGCCCGGAACACCGACCACATGGTGTAGCGAATGCTCTCGTTCAGCTCGCGCAGCCGCGCCGCGTTGCTCTGCTCCGAGCCAGCAGTGTTGGTCTGCTCCGAGCCACCGGTCTGTTCCGCAGTCATGTCCCCGATACTCCCAGCACCTTGATGATCTCCTCGGCCGCGGTCTCGCCGGAGCGTACGCAGACCGGTATCCCCACCCCGTCGTAGCCGGCGCCGGCCAGCGCCAGGGTCGGGTGTGCGGTCCGCAGCGCGGCCCGGGCCGCAGCCACCCGGTCCAGGTGGCCGGGGGCGTACTGGGGGAGCGCGCCGCCCCACCGTTGCACGTGGCTGTCGACCGGTGCGGGCAGTTCCGTGCCGAGCAGCTCGGACAGCTCCCGGTGCACCGCCGAGACCAGCTCGTCGTCGGCGCGTTGCAGCAGGTGCTCCTCGCCGTGCCGGCCGACCGAGGCGCGCAGCAGCAGCGTGCCGTCCGGGCGGCGCAGGTGCGCCCACTTGCTGGTGAAGAAGGTGGCCGCCTTGACCAGGGTCTGCTCGGTCGCCGGCACCAGGAACCCGGACAGGTCCGTCGGCACCGCGCCGCCGGTCGCGGAGAGCACGCCGCGGTCGCTCGCCGCCGCGCTGTCGGGCGGGCCGGGCAGGGCGAGGCTGATCAGCGCCACGCTGGCGTAGTCGAGCCGGCCGACCAGCGCGCCGACCGCCACGTCGACCCCGCCGAGCAGCCGGGCGGCGGGCCGGGCCGGCAGGGCCAGCACCACCGCGTCGACCTCGACCAGTTCCGGGTCGCGGGTCGGACCGATCACCAGGCGCCAGCCGCCCGGGACGGGCAGCAGCTCCCGGACCGCCGCGTTCAGCCTGATCTCGGCCCGGGCCGCCTCGGCGACGGCGGCCACCAACCGGCTCACTCCGCCGTCGACGGTCGCGAAGACCGGGCTGCCGGCCGGTCGGGGCGCGGCGGCCATCGCCGCCCGGACCGCCCTGGTCAGGGTCGGCTCGACGCGCGCCGCCCGGGCCAGCCCGGGCATCGTGGCGGCCAGCGACAGTTCGTCGGCGCGGCCGGCGTACACCCCGCCGAGCATCGGGTCGACGAGCCGGTCCACCACCTCGTCGCCGAGCCGCCGCCGGACCAGCCCGCCGACCGTCGGGTCCTCGTCCGGACCGAGCAGCGGGCGGCCTCCGTCGGTGTCCCGCTCCGCCGCCGGCCGGGCCACCGGGGCCACCGCGGCCAGGTCACCGGGTACCCCGACCAGGGTGCCCGGGGGCATCGGCCGCAGCTCGCCACCGATCGCCAGCGCGGCCCGCCCGATCGCCGGGTGCACCAGCGCGTCGGCCAGCCCCACCCGGCGGGCCAGGGCGACCGCCGCCGAGTCCCCGCCGGCCGGATCCCGGGTCAGGAACGCCTCGGCGCCGAACTCGACCGTCGCACCGCCCAGCGACCCGGTACGCAGCTTGCCGCCGAGCGCACCGGACTGCTCGTACACGGTGATCTCGGTGTCGGCGGGGAGCCGGTCCCGCAGCCGGAGCGCGGCGGCCAGCCCGGTGATACCGCCGCCGACCACCGCGATCCGCGGCCCGCCGGACCGTGTCGTGTCGTTCACCCCGGTGCCCGCCTCTCGGTCAGCTCGCGGACGCTTCGTGGACCAGGGCGACGACCCGGGTCAGTACGTCGGGATCGGTCTCCGGCAGCACGCCGTGCCCGAGGTTGAAGACGTGCCCGGGGGTGGCCGCACCCTCGCCGAGCACCCGGCGCACCTCGGCCTCGACCACCGGCCAGGGCGCGAAGAGCACGGCCGGGTCCAGGTTGCCCTGCACCGCCCTGTCCGGCCCGATCCGCACCGTCGCCGCGTCCAGCGGGGTACGCCAGTCCACCCCGACCACGTCCGCCCCGGCCTCGCCCATCGCGCCGAGCAGTTCGGCGGTGCCGACCCCGAAGTGGATCCGGGGCACGCCCGCGTCGGCGAGCCCGCGCAGCACCGCCGTCGAGTGCGGCAGCACGAACCGGCGGTAGTCGGCCTCGGAGAGCGCCCCGGCCCAGGAGTCGAAGAGCTGCACTGCCGCCACGCCCGCGCCGACCTGCACCTTCAGGAAGGCGAGGGTGATCTCGGCCAGCCGGCCCAGCAGCGCGTGCCAGACGTCCGGTGCGCCGTGCATCAGCGCCTTGGTGCGTACGTGGTTGCGCGACGGCCCGCCCTCGACGAGGTAACTGGCCAGGGTGAACGGCGCTCCGGCGAAGCCGATCAGCGGGGTGTCGCCGAGTTCGGCGACGAGCAGCCGGACCGCCTCGTCCACAAAGGACACGTCGGAGGGGTCGATGGCCCGGATCCGGTCGACGTCGGCGAGGGTGCGTACTGGTTCGGCCACCACCGGGCCGGTGCCGGGCACGATGTCCAGGTCCACCCCGGCCGCCGCCACCGGTACGACGATGTCGCTGAACAGGATCGCCGCGTCGACGCCGTGCCGGCGTACCGGCTGGAGGGTGATCTCGGCGACCAGCTCCGGCCGGCGGCACGACTCCAGCATCGGGATCCCGGCCCGCACCTCGCGGTATTCCGGCAGCGAGCGCCCGGCCTGCCGCATGAACCAGACCGGGGTGTGTGGCACCGGCTGGCGCCGGCAGGCCCGGACGAACGGCGAATCGGCCGGGCCGCCCGGGGCCGGCTGGTCGTCTCGGGCCACGTCGCCCGCAGTCGTGGTGGTCATCGGCGCCATCGTGCCACGCGCCCCGTTCCCGGCGACGCGCACCGCCGGGTTTTGTGGCGTGCCAGACGTACCCGATGTGCGGTGCGCCGGGCCGACCGGCCGCTCCGACCGGCGCGGCGCCCCACCACCGCGCCGACGATCGGCTTAGGCTGCGGATATGGCCTCCCCGATCGTCCAGCCCGAGACCTTCGCCCGCGCGGTGGCCGGGTTGCGGTCGGCGGCGCCGCGCGCGGAGATCGTGCTGGAGGAGGTGGGCGCCCCGCAACGGCTGGCCCCGTACGCCTTCGCGCTGGCCGCGAGCGTGCGGCGCGACGGCGAGGAGGTGGCCACCGGACGGCTGATCCTGCTGCACGACCCGGCCGGACACGAGGGTTGGGAGGGGACGCTGCGCCTGGTCACCTACGTCACCGCCGAGCTGGAGATCGACCTCGCCGCCGACCCGCTGCTGCCCGCCGTCGGCTGGACCTGGCTGACCGACGCGCTCCAGGCGCGGGACGCGGCCCACCGGGCGCTCGGCGGCACGGTGACCCAGACCATGTCGACCCGGTTCGGCGAGCTGGCCGGCCCGCCGGCTGCCGGTGACATCGAGATCCGCGCCTCCTGGACCCCGGTCGACGACGACCTGCGGGCACATCTGCTGGCCTGGTGCACGCTGCTCGCCTCCACCGCCGGGCTGCCGCCGCCCGGTGTCACCGCGCTGCCGCACTCCCGGCCGGCCGGCGCCGCCTGACCAGCCGCAACTTCTGCCGAACCTCGTACGCCCCAACCGCTTCGGCGGCCCCAGCCGCCCCACCGGACCCGACTCGCCGGACCGGCTGCGCGACCCGAATCCTGGCGAAGACTAGGGTTGTCAGGTGACCGACGAACCACCCCTGCGCCGTCGGGCCGCGCAACGCCGAGCAGGGGACGAGCCGCACAGCCTTCCGGTGTCCGCGCCGGATCCCGAGACAGTGGGGCCCGACCCAACGCCCGGCGGGCCCGTACCGCTTCTCACCCCTCGCGACGGCACTCCAGCCCCCGTCGAGACACCCGCCGGCCTGGCCGACGTGGTGTCCCGGTTCGGGGCCGGCACCGGCCCGGTCGCCGTCGACGCCGAACGCGCCTCCGGCTACCGCTACAGCCAGCGGGCCTACCTGGTCCAGCTCCGGCGGGCCGGGGCCGGCACCGTGCTGATCGACCCGCTGCCACTCGGCGACCTACGCACCCTCGACGAGGCGATCGCGGATGCCGAATGGGTGCTGCACGCCGCCAGCCAGGATCTCGCCTGCCTCGCCGACCTCGGGCTGCGGCCGAGACGCCTCTTCGACACCGAGCTGGCCGCCCGGCTCGCCGGCTTCGAACGGGTCGGTCTGGCCGCACTGACCGAACAACTGCTCGGCTTCACCCTGGAGAAGCACCACTCGGCGGCGGACTGGTCCAGCCGGCCGCTGCCGGAGTCCTGGCTGACCTACGCCGCGTTGGACGTGGAGATGCTCACGGAACTGCGGGACAAGCTCGCGGCCGAGCTGGAGCGGCAGGGCAAGGCGAAGTGGGCGGCCGAGGAGTTCGCCGCGCTGGTGGCCTGGGGCGCCCAGCCGGCCCGGCAGCGGCCGGACCCGTGGCGGCGGACCTCCGGCATCCACCGGGTGCGCGGTGCCCGGGCGCAGGCTCGGGTGCGGTCGCTCTGGTACGCCCGGGACGAGATCGCTGCCCGCCGTGACTCCGCGCCCGGCCGGGTGCTCCCGGACGCCGCGATCATCGCCGCCGCCGAGATGGACCCGAAGGACGAGCGGACCCTGCTGATGCTGCCCGGCTTCGGCGGCCGCTCGGTACGCCGGCTCGTCCGGACCTGGCTGGACGCCCTCGCCGACGCTCGGCAACTGCCGGACGACGCGCTGCCGGTGAGCCCGACGATCGACGGGCCGCCCCCGCCGCACCGCTGGGCCGAGCGGGACCCGGTGGCAGCCGCCCGGCTGGCCCGGTGCCGCGAGGTGGTGACCCGGATCGCCGCGGCGCACACCCTGCCGCCGGAAAACCTGATCACTCCCGACTCGGTACGCCGGCTGGCCTGGATCCCGCCGGAGGAGATCACTCCGGAGACGGTGGCCGAGACCCTGGGTGGGTACGGCGCTCGGAGCTGGCAGGTCGGCCTGATCGCCGAGGAACTCGCGCTGGCACTGGTCGGGCCGACCTGACCCGCCCACTCCGGCCCGCCGGCAGCAGGTTCTCCGGCGGGCCAGAGTAGCGGCGCAGTTCTCCGCCGGGCCGGAGCGGCGGCACAGGTCAGTGGTGCAGGTGCAGGGCGGGCCGGCGGATGCCGAGCAGCTCGTCGCGGATCCTGCACCACTGCACGGCGTGCCGGATGCCGTCGGCAACGGAATACTCGGGCTTCCAGTCGAGCAGCAGGCGGGACCGGGTGCTCCGGGTGAACGAGCCGGCCGCGTCGCCGGGGCGGCGCGGCGCCTCGCGGGTGCGTACCGGCCCGACCGCCTCGGCGAAGGCGGCGACGAGTTCCCGGACGGTGGTCCCGTCGCCGGTGCCGAGGTTGACCGCCTCCACCGACCGGTCGCCGCCGGGCGGCAGGATCTCGTCGAACCGGCGCAGCGCACAGACGTGTGCCCTGGCCAGGTCCCAGACATGGATGTAGTCGCGGATTCCCGAGCCGTCCCGGGTGGGCCAGTCGGTACCGGTGATCGGGAACTCCCCGCCGTCGGTCCAGGCGTCGATCAGCTTGCCCAGCGCGTGCGTCGGCCGGGGCACCTGGAGACCGGTACGCAGCAGCGGGTCGGCACCGATCGGGTTGAAGTAGCGCAGCGAGAGCGCCCGCAGCGGGGTGGCCCCGGCGGTGTCCGCTAGCACCGTCTCCATCATCGCCTTGGTCCGGGCGTACGGGCTGGCCGGCTCCAGCGGTGAACTCTCGTCGACCGAGAGGTCGGCACCGGTACGGTAGATCGCCGCCGAGGAGCTGAAGACGTAGCGGGTGACCCCGTTGCGGAGGATGTGGTCGAGGAAGTCGAGCGACTTGGCGACGTTCTCCCGGTAGTAGCGCAGTGGCTCGCTGACCGACTCCGGCACCACGATGAGCGCCGCCGCGTGCACCACCGCGCCGATCTCCGGGTGCTCGGTGAAGATCCGGTCGAGCAGCACGCCGTCGGAGATGTCGCCCCGGTAGAAGGTCCGTCCCCGGGTGAACTCGACCCGCCCCGTGCAGAGGCTGTCCAGGATCACCGGTTCGATGCCCTCGTCCAGGCAGGCCGACGCGATGGTGCTGCCGATGAAGCCGGCACCACCGGCGACCAGCACCTTCACCCGGACTCCTGGCTGATTGGAGGCTTTTTCACAATTGCTCGGCGTTTAGCCGGCAATAGCGGGATTACCGACGCACCCAGCCGGACAATATGTGGTCCGAGCCACACGGGGGGCACGAACGACACTAGTTACTGGCTAGTAGCATCCGAGGTACCCGCCCACCCGGGCCCCTGCGGCAAGGAGGCTCCAGTGCCCCGTGAAGTCCGGGACGTCGTCTTCGTTGACGGCGTCCGCACCCCGTTCGGCAAGGCAGGTGGGATGTACGCCCACACCCGCGCCGACGACCTGGTGATCCGCTGCATCCGCGAACTGCTGCGGCGCAACCCGCAACTGCCGCCGGAGCGGGTCGACGAGGTGGCGATCGCCGCCACCACCCAGATCGGCGACCAGGGCCTCACCATCGGCCGTACCGCCGCGCTGCTCGCCGGGCTGCCCAAGACGGTGCCCGGGTACGCCATCGACCGGATGTGCGCCGGGGCGATGACCGCGGTCACCACGGTGGCCGGCGGGATCGCGATGGGCGCCTACGACGTGGCGATCGCCGGTGGGGTCGAGCACATGGGCCGGCACCCGATGGGCGAGGGCGTGGACCCCAACCCGCGGATCCTGGCGGAGAAGCTGGTCGACCCCTCCGCCCTGGTGATGGGCTCCACCGCGGAGAACCTGCACGACCGGCTCCCGCACATCAGCAAGGAGCGCGCCGACGCGTTCGCGCTCGCCTCGCAGGTCAAGACCGCCAAGGCGTACGCCAACGGCAAGCTCCAACCCGACCTGGTGCCGGTGGCGACCCGCGACCCGGAGACCGGCTGGGGACTCGCCACCGCCGACGAGGCACCCCGGGAGACCTCACTGGAGAAGCTGGCCACCCTGAAGACACCCTTCCGCCCGCACGGCAAGGTCACCGCCGGCAACGCGGCCGGGCTCAACGACGGGGCCACCGCCAGCCTGCTCGCCGCCGAGGACGTCGCCCGGGAACTCGGGCTGCCGGTGTCGATGCGGATGGTGTCGTACGGCTTCGTCGGGGTGGAGCCGGAGGTGATGGGCTACGGCCCGATCCCGTCGACCGAGAAGGCGCTGCGGATCGCCGGGCTGTCCATTGACGACATCGACCTCTTCGAGCTGAACGAGGCGTTCGCGGTGCAGGTGCTGGCCTTCCTCGACCACTTCGGCATCGCCGACGACGACCCCCGGGTCAACCAGTGGGGCGGGGCGATCGCCATCGGCCACCCGCTCGCCTCCTCCGGGGTACGACTGATGACCCAGCTCGCCCGGCAGTTCGCCGAGCACCCCGAGGTGCGGTACGGCCTCACCGCGATGTGCATCGGGATCGGCATGGGCGGCACAGTCATCTGGGAGAACCCGAACTGGGAAGGCGGCGACGACAAGTGACGGTTCCGCGCAACCCCAACGAGGTGGTCACCCGATCGCTGCTCCGGCTGGTGAACCTGCCGGGGCTGGACCGCCCGGCCGCGCTGATCACCCTGGACAACGGCCTGGACCACACCAAGCCGAACACCTTCGGCCCGGCCGGTCTGTCCAGCTTGGACAGCGCGATCACCGAGGCGCTCGCCGCCGAGCCGGCGTTCGTGGCGGTGACCGGCAAGCCGTACATCTTCTGCGTCGGCGCGGACGTGACCGGCATGCCGCTGCTCGCGGACCGGGACCAGGCCCGCGAGATCGGCCGACTCGGGCACCGCGTCTTCGGCCGGCTACGCACCAGCGCCGTGCCGACCTTCGCCTTCGTCAACGGCGCGGCGATGGGCGGCGGGCTGGAACTGGCGCTGCACTGCCACTACCGGACGCTCTCCGGCGGCGCCGCCGCGCTGGCCCTGCCCGAGGTGTCCCTCGGCCTGGTGCCCGGCTGGGGCGGCACCCAACTGCTGCCCAACCTGATCGGCATCGCCGGTGCCGCCCAGGTGATCATCCAGAACCCGCTGATGCAGAACCGGATGCTCAAGCCGAAGCAGGCCGCCGAGCTGGGCATCGCGGACGTACTCTTCGCGCCGGCCGACTTCCTGGAGCGCTCGCTGGAGTGGGCCGCGCAGGTGGTGCGCGGCGAGGTCCAGGTGACCCGGCCGGAGGTCGACCGGGAGATGTGGGACGGCGTGCTCTACTTCGCCCGGCAGACGCTGGACGAGCGACTGCACGGCGCGGTACCGGCCGCCTACCAGGCGCTGGAGCTGCTGGAGCTGGCCCGCGAGGCGCCGGACGGGCCCGCCGAGGGCGACCCGGACCGGCTGCCGAAGGGAATGGCCGCCGAGGTGGAGGCGCTGGCCGAGCTGGTCTTCAGCGAGGAGCTGCGCAGCGGCCTCTACTCCTTCGACCTGGTGCAGCGCCGGGCCAAGCGGCCGGCCGGTGCCCCCGACAAGGGCCTGGCCCGGCCGGTGACCAAGGTCGGCATCGTCGGCGCCGGCCTGATGGCCTCGCAGCTCGCGCTGCTCTTCGCCCGCCGGCTCCAGGTGCCGGTGGTGCTCACCGACCTCGACCAGTCCAGGGTGGACAAAGGCGTCGGCTATGTGCACGCCGAGATCGACAAGCTGGTCGGCAAGGGCCGGCTTCCCGAGGGTACGGCCGCCAAGCTGCGCGGCCTGGTCAGCGGCTCGGTCGACAAGGGCGTCTTCGCCGACGCCGACTTCGTGATCGAGGCGGTCTTCGAGGACCTGGCGGTGAAGAAGCAGGTCTGGGCGGAGCTGGAGAAGATCGTCTCGCCGGAGGCGGTACTCGCCACCAACACCTCGTCGCTCTCGGTCAGCGCGATGGCCGCCTACCTGGAGCACCCGGAGCGGGTGGTCGGGTTCCACTTCTTCAACCCGGTCGCGGTGCTGCCGCTGCTGGAGATCGTCCGGGGCGAGCGGACCGACGACGCCACCCTGGCGACCGCGTTCGCGGTCGGCAAGGAGCTGCGCAAGTCCTGTGTCCTGGTCGCCGACGCGCCGGCCTTCGTGGTCAACCGGTTGCTGACCCGGTTCCTCGGCGAGATCATCGCGGCCGTGGACGCCGGCACCCCGCCCGAGGTGGCGGACGCCGCACTCGACCCGCTCGGCCTGCCGATGCGCCCGCTGGCGCTGCTCCAGCTCGTCGGGCCGGCGGTGGCGTACCACGTCGGCGGGACGCTGCACGCCGCCTTCCCGGACCGGTTCGCGGTCAGTGAGAACCTGAGGCGGATCGCCGAGTCCGGCAAGCCGCTGGTGGTCGACGGCGACGTCAACCCCGAGGTGGCCGGGCTGCTGGAGGTCGGTTCCGCGCCGCTGCACGCCGAAGAGGTACGCCGGCGGGCGCTGGACGCGCTCGCCCAGGAGATCCGGCTGATGCTGGACCAGGGTGTGGTCGCCGAGCCGCAGGACATCGACCTCTGCATGATCCTCGGTGCCGGCTGGCCGTTCCACCTCGGCGGCGTCACGCCGTACCTGGATCGGACCGGCACCTCCGAGCGGGTCACCGGCCGCCGCTTCCTGCCCCGGGGCGCGGCCAGCCTGCCCGCCTGACCGACACCCACCCATCCCCCCACGATCGCGGTGATCAGGGACCTGTCCCGGCGAGTCGCACGGCGCGCTGTGCGACCCTGATCCCTGATCACCGCGATCTGCCCGGGCGCCTGCGGCGTGCGGCGATTTGCCCGCCCGACCGGGCGGGGGCGCCGGCCGGGCAGGCATCGAGATTCGCGTACCGGACTGAACTGCCACTGGACGTCGACTGGATTCGTCCCGCCGGGAGGACCCGGGAGGTCTCCTTCACCGAGTCTCCACGACGGGCACACACCCGCCCCGCACCGGCTGCCTAGCGTCGGTGACATGCGTGTCAAGCTGATCCTGCCGGCCCTGACCGAGGCAACCAGCCCGTTCTTCCGACCGATCAAGTACTCCCTGATCGCCGGGCACCGCTACCTGGTGCCGAACTCGATTGTGGTTTCCCGGGGCTGCCCGCACCACTGCGACTTCTGCTACAAGGACGCCTTTTTCGCCGGTGGGAAGTCGTTCTACACGCAGGCGGTCGACGACGCGCTGGCCGAGATCGACCGGCTCCCCGGCCGGCACCTCTACTTCCTCGACGACCATCTGTTCGGCAACCGGCGGTTCGCCCGGGCCCTCATCGACGGGATGGCCGGGATGGGCCGGCTCTGGCAGGCCGCCGGCACCGTCGACGCGGTACTCACGCCGGACCTGCTCGAACGTGCCGTCGACGCCGGGCTGCGCAGCCTCTTCGTCGGCTTCGAGACGGTCAACGACGGCAACCTGGCGGCCACCCGCAAGCGGCAGAACGTCGGCCGGGACTACTCGGCGGTGGTGCGGCGGCTGCACGAGCACGGCGTGATGGTCAACGGCAGCTTCGTCTTCGGGCTGGACGACGACGAGCCGGATGTCTTCGACCGTACGGTCGGCTGGGCGGTCGAGCAGGGGGTGGAGACGGCCACCTTCCACATCCTCACCCCGTACCCGGGGACCGCGCTGTACGACCGGATGGCCGCACAGGACCGGATCCTGCACCGGGACTGGGACCGGTACGACACCCGCCAGGTCGTCTACCGGCCGAAGCGGCTCACCCCGACCCAGCTCACCGACGGCTACCGGCGGGCCTACCGGGACTTCTACCGCTGGCCGGCGATCTGGCGCGGAGCCGCCACGAAGGAGAGCCTGCGCGGCCGGCTGCGGCATGTGGCGTACGCGGGCGGCTGGAAGAAGTTCGAGCCGGCCTGGGACGCGGTTATCCGGGCCGGCCGGGTGCTGCACGCCCTGCCGCTGCTGGAGGCGGTGCTCGGCGGCTTCGGCGAGCGGCCCGCGGGCAGCGGTGGTGGCCGGGCCGGCGAGGGCGGGGCGAATCCGGTTGCGCCGTCGCTCGCGCCCGTCGACATCCAACGGCATGGATCTCGACGACGTCGCGCCGGTCCGGGCCGGGGCACGCGCCGTGCTCGGAGTCGACTTCAGCTCGGTGGCGACCACCGCCGCCGCCCGCCGGGCGGCCGACCTGGCGGTCCCGTGCCGGTACGTCGTCGCCCGGCTGCCCGGTGCCCCGCTGCGGGACGGCTGCCGAACGCGTACGCCCTGCTCGCCCGGCTGCCGGGCTAGCCCGGGCCCCGCCACACCGCTGCGGTGCGGAGGGGTCCGGTACTACCGTTTCGCGCCGGTACGCCGCAGCTCAGTCGGCGTGCTCGGCGGCGCTCCGCTCGACGCAGAACTCGTTGCCCTCCGGGTCGGCGAGCACCGCCCAGCCGGTGCCGTCCGGCCGCCGGTGGTCCGCGACCAGGGTGGCGCCCAGCCCGAACAGCCGGTCGACCTCCTCGTCCCGGGTCCGGTCGGTCGGTTGCAGGCAGACGTGCAGCCGGTTCTTACCCGACTTGCCCTCCGGCACCCGCTGGAAGAAGACCTGCGGCCCGACGCCGTCCGGCGCCAGCAGCGTGATCTCGTCGTCGCCGGGCTGGTCCTCCGGACGCAGGGACCGGTCCAGCACCTTCGCCCAGAAGCTGGACAGCCTGTAGGTGTCGGCACAGTCGAAGCTGATGTTGTGGATGATGGAACTCACGAATCCTCCATGCTGGAGTGTGCGCCTCGCGGAGGAACGCGGATCGGTCAGCGGTGGCCGAGGCGAGGCGCGGGACAGGACAGCGCAACCATCTACCGCACCTCCCTCCGATGATCCGGGCTGACGGCGGCAAGCCTGGCACGACGGGACGGGATCGGCAACCGGGTTTTCCACCGTCGTCGGGCCGGACCCGGGCGGCCCGGCTCGACGAGCGGGGTGCGGCCGGGCGGCTCAGTCGGCGAGTCGGTGCAGCACGAAGAGCCCGCCGTGCCGGGGCTGGTCGAGGCGCTGCTCGTCAGTGCTCACGTACTCGTCGAGCAGCGCGCAGATCCGGCGGTCGAGTTCGGCGATGTCCTCGACCGACAGGTGCAGCGCGAACCGTGCCAGTGTCTGCACCGAGTCGCCGCCGGCCTCGCGTAGCTCGTGTTGGAACGCCTCGATGGGAGCCAGCCGGGAGACCCGGGTGGCATCGGTGAGCCACCAGGACTGCCGGGTCGACCGGTACGGCTTCTCCAGCGCGCCGCTGTTCCCGGCACGCACCGATCCCGGCTCCAGCAGCCCAGCGTCCACCAGGTGCCGGACGTGGTAGAGCACCGTACCCGGGTCCCGGTCCAACCGATTCGCCAACTGCTTGTTGGTCAACTCCTGCTCGTGGCAGAGCCGCAGGATGCGCAGCCGCAGCGGATGGGCCAGCGCCTTCGCTTCCCGGACCGTCGCCTCCCGCCGCTCCGTCGCCTGAGGCCGCTGCTCGGCCTCGCGCCGCTCCGTCGCCTGACGACGCCGCCGGGAGGCGTCGGTGCCGGGAGCCTCGGCGATGGTGCCGGTCGGTTGCCGGCCGGTGCCCTGTTCGCGCATGGCGAAAGCGTAGTCGACCGGTGGAACCAATCCACCGATGGAGTGTTCTCCATCGGTGTGTAATTCTCCACCGATGCTCCAGCTCGGCCTGCTCGCCGGGATGATCGTGGTCACCGACGACCGGATGGACGCCGCCGAACGCGACGCCGAGCAGCCGGGCGGACACCACTGACCGCGAAGGGCGGGCAACCACCCGGCAAGGGGTGGCAACGCCAAGCACATGGATGGCCACCAGGCGGTGAGCGACACGCCGGAAATCCCGCCGGTACACCGGCTGGACCGCTTCGGCCGTAAGGATGAGCGGTCAGGCCGGCTGGTCCGCTGGGCCGAGAGGAAGCACGACGACAGGCAAGGAGCGACCGGTGCCCCTCCCACAGCTTCGCCGGGTCCGCTGGGCCGTACGCGCCACCCTGGCCCTCGGGGTCGCCGCCTCGGTGGTCGCCAACATCCTGCACGCCCGGGACAACCCGATCAGCCAGGCCATCGCCGCCTGGCCGCCGCTGGCCCTGCTGCTCACCGTCGAGTTGATCTCACGGGTACCGGTGCACCGCCGCTCGTTGGCGTTCGCCCGGATGGCGGCCACCGCCACCATCGCCGGGATCGCCGCCTGGGTGTCGTACTGGCACATGGTCGGGGTGGCCGCCCGGTACGGCGAGACGGGCGCGTCGCCGTACCTGCTGCCACTGTCGGTCGACGGCCTGATCGTGGTGGCCAGCATCTGCCTGGTCGAGCTGGGCGGCCGGATCTCCGCCGCCCAGGCCGCGACCTCCGCCGAGGCGACCCGGTCCGGTCCGGCGGCAGAGTCCGCCGAAGCCGGCGCCTTCACCCGGACCGGGGAGTTCGACCGGGTCATCCTGGGAACCGAGCGGGCCGCCGGACCGGGCGGGGACGCCGGGACCCGTCGGCGCCCGGCGGCATCGAACGGCGGACCGCTCGGCGCGGTCGAGCCGCTCGGCCGGGGTATCGGCGAAATCCTCGCCATCCCGTCCGGCGACACGGAAACCGGCGTGTCCGGCGGGACGCAGGCAGGCGCGCCCGGCACGACCGGCGCGGCAGCGCCACCGGACGCCGGAACCGCCGCCAGGACCAGGAAGGCGCCGACCGGAGCGGCCCGGAAGCGGGGCTCGACCGGCCGCGCGGCCGGGCCGGGCGCCGCAGCACGGCCACGCCGGCCGATCACCGAGACCGCCGCTCTGGCCGCGGCGATCCAGGCGGAGCGGCCCGAGGCCAGTGACGCCGACGTGGCGCAGGAACTCGGCATCACCACCGCCCGGCTACGGGCGATCCGCCGCGAGGTACGCGAACTCGACCTCGTCGCCTGAACGCAGAGCCGTTAGCCGGATGCGGGGTCCGCACCGGGGCCGGCCTCCGCCAGGTCGGTCGGGGTGCCGGGCTCGGCCGGCGTACCCGGGACCGGCACGCCGGCCGGGGCGGCCCGGCTGGCCGCCGAGCCCAGCGGGACGGTGCTGGCCGTACTGACCACGCTGTTCGCCGGTACCGGCCGGACCGGCACGGCGACCGGACTGCCGCCGACCGCCGCCGACGCGGCCACCACCGGGGTCGTCTCGGCCGCCGGCAAGGTCACCGTCACCTCCAGCCCGCCGCCGTCCTGGGCGATCGCGCTGACCGTGCCGCCGTGCGCGTCGCAGACCGCCCGGACGATCGACAACCCCAGCCCGGAGCCACGGGCACCGGTACGTTCCCGGCCGCCCCGCCGGAACGCCTCGAACAGCCCTGGTACGTCCGCCTGCTCCACCTCGAAACCGGTGTTGCCGACCACCAGCCAGGCGTGCTCGGGACCCGAGCCGGTACGCACCCACATCCGGCCGTGCAGGTGGTTGTACCGCACCGCGTTCTCGATCAGGTTGCCGGCCAGCCGCTCCAGCAGGCCCGGATCGCCGACCACCGGTGCCGGGGCCAACGCCGTCTCGACCTGGAGCTTGAGCCGGTTGGTCTCGTTCCGGACCGCCGAGAGTGCCGCACTGGCCCCGGTGGCGAGATCGGTCGGCGCCTTCCGGGCCAGCCGGCGGCCCGACTGGGCCTCGCTGCGTGCCAGCACCAGGAGCGCGTCGACCAGGTTGTTGGCCCGTTCCGACGCGTCCCGGACCACCGTGGCCATCCGCCGGTACTCGGCCACGTCCGCCTCGTCGTCGGCCATCGTGACGTCGATCTCGGTACGCATCACCGCCAGCGGGGTACGCAGCTCGTGCGAGGCGTTGGCGACGAAGCGTTTCTGCGCCTCGAAGGCGTCCCCGATCCGGTCCAGCATGGCGTCGAAGGTGCCGGCCAGCTCGGCCACCTCGTCGTCCGCGCCGGAGTAGCGGATCCGCTGGTCGAGGGTGGCCTCGCCGAGCCGTCGAGCCGTCGAGGTGACCTGGTGCAGTGGGCGGAGCGCCCGGCCGGCCACCGCGTACGCCCCGGCGACCCCGACGATGCTGATCACCAGCAGCGCCAGCAGCCCCTTGACCAGCAGTTCCCGGGTGGCCGTCTGCGCCATCTCCTGCTGCCACTGGCGCGCCCCGACCGTCCGGCCGTCGGAGAGTTCGAGCATCGGGTTCGACCTGAGCTGGATGTCCGGGGTCAGCGCGTCCCCGACCAGCAGCCAGGCGAGCAGCACCAGGATCGCCCCGGCGCCGATCAGCAGCACGCCGTTGAGCAGGGTCAGCCGGAGCCGGAGGGTGGGCCGCACCCGGGGCCGGCGGCGGGTCAGATAGACGGTCACACGCTCACCTGCCCCGGCACGTACGGGTCCGGCACCCGGTAGCCGGCCCCGACCACCGTCTCGATCAGTGGAGGATCACCGAGCTTCTTCCGCAACGTCATCACGGTCACCCGGACGGTGGTGGTGAACGGGTCGGTGTTGGCGTCCCAGACCCGTTCCAGGAGTTCCTCGCTGGACACCACCGCCCCGCGCGCCTTGACCAGTTCCTCCAGCACGCCGAACTCCTTACGGGTCAGGTCCACCGCCGCCCCGGCCCGGGTGGCGACCCGCCGCGCCGGGTCGACCACCAGGTCTGCCACGGTCAGCACCGGCGGGGTGACCGGGGTGGCCCGGCGGCCGAGGGCCTGCACCCGGGCGACCAGCTCGTCGAAGGCGAACGGCTTCGGCAGGTAGTCGTCGGCGCCGAGCTGGAGACCCTCCACCCGGTCGGCGACCGTACCGCTGGCGGTCAGCATCAGCACCCGGGTCAGCGCGCCCGAGGTGACCAGGTCGGCACAGATCTGGTCGCCGTGCACGCCCGGCAGGTCCCGGTCGAGCACCACCACGTCGTAGCGGGTGACGAAGGCCATCTCGTGTCCGGCCGAGCCGTCGTAGGCGACGTCGACCGCCATGCCCTGCCGGCGCAGCCCACGGACGATCGCATCGGCAAGGTTGCGCTCGTCCTCCACCACCAGTACCCGCACCACGACCTCCCCGGCTGCCTGTAGGGGACAACCTATCCGTGCCCGACAAGTGACAGCTCGCAGGCGCCGGCCCGGCCGGCTATCCGGGCAGCCGCCACACCCCGATCGAGGCGTCCAGCCGCCGGCAGTGCAGCGCGGTCGCGGTCAGCCCGCAGTCGCCGGAGACCCCGGACAGCACTGTCACAAGCCGGCCCCGCCAGGTCGCCGGATCGAACTCCACCACCCAGGCCCGGCGGTCCGCGCCGTACCGGACGCCGATGAACCGCGATCCGTGCGGGGTGAACAGTCCCCAGGCACCGAGGTCGGCGAGTACCCGTCCGCTGGCCGGATCGAGCACGGAGAGCGCCTCGGTCTCGCCGGCCCCGGCCCCCTCGGCGGCGACCAGGGCGTCACCGACCCTCCAGATGCCGATCCAACGCTCGTCCGACCAGCGGGTACGGCCAGTTTGCGCGTCCCAGACCCGTACGCCGCGCTGGGAGCGCAGGCTGCACAGGTCGGCCCCGCAGGCGAACGGCCCCCGCTCCACGCCGGGCTGGGCCGGCAGCGACCAGCGCCGGTCCAGCCCCGGCAGCCCGTACGCGGTCACCGCGCTCTCTTCGTACACCACGAAGAGGCCGGCGGCGACCGCGGCCCGCCAGTTGGTCCGCGGCCCGGCGCCCGGCGGCGGCATCTGGACGGCCCGCACGACCGCGCCGGTGCCGAGGTCGCGCACCTCGACCCGGCCGGACGGCAGGGCGAGGACCAGGGTCGAGGCCCGCACGGGTGCCCTCGGGTCGGCCGCCGACACGTCGAACGACGGCAGGGCGCCGGCCGGCACCGGCAGCGACCAGCGCACGGCACCGGAAGCCGGGTCCACCGCCTCCAGCGTGCCGGGCCGGTTCTCCGCGCCCGGCCGCCAATCCTCGGCTGCCGCCCAGAGCACCAGGTCACCGCCGCTGCTGACCACCATCAGGCTCGCCTCGCGCTCCCAGGCCACGGCGCCGGCCGACACCTCCAGCACGGTCAGCCGGGCGACCCTGTCCAGCAACGGTTCCGGATAGCGCGCCAGCAGCAGGTGCTCGCCGACCACCTGGAGGCTCCCGATGTCGCCGGCCGGCAGCGTCACCCGCCAGCCCAGCTCCGCCGCCGGCAGCCGGTACGCGGCCAGCTCCGGACCGCCCCCACGGGGCCGCTCGGGGTCGACGACGAACATCCAGCCCCGGTCGGCGTGGACGATGGAGCCGAGCCAGGCCGGTACGGCCGCCTCCGGCCAGGGCCGGGAAAACGGGCTGCCAGCGGCCACCATGCCGAGCACCCCGACCAGCACGGCCGCGAGCAACCCCGGCCGGGCCGACCGGCGCCGGCCGGCCCGGCGCGGCGCGGCCCGGTCCGACCCGACCGGCCCGGGACGGGACCCCGCAGCCAACTCACCCAGCTCGATGGTGGGCATCTCCCTCCCTCCCCGACTCCGCCGACCAGCCCGGCGCGTTCCGTCCGGATGGTCCGGTGCGAGCCGGCACGGTGATCCGGCACACTCCGGATATCCCGGAGCGGGTAGCGGCAATTCGGACGCGAAGCCACCTGTACGATGGCGCCTCGTGGCAGTTCCGGTGGTGGACAATTCTTCGGACGCCGAAGCCGGTTCGACCGAAGTCGGTCGATCTCGACGGTGGCGGATCTTCCGAACTCCCGCGCGGGTCGACGTACTGGCCATCGGAGCGTACGTCCTACTCGGCATCTTCGTGTGCGCCAACTACTGGGTCGACGTCAACCACCGGGTGTCGTCGCACCTGCCGACCGACCACAGCTGGTTCGAGTGGCTCTTCGCGCACGGCGCGTACTCGGTGCAGCACCTGGAGAACCCGCTCTTCTCGGCCCGGCAGAACGCGCCGGACGGGGTCAACATGATGGCCAACACCTCGCTGTTGGGCGTCACCCTGCCGCTGGCCCCGCTCACCTGGCTGTTCGGTCCGCAGGTGACGTACGCGCTGTATCTGGGCGGTGCGCTCGCGGCGACGGCCGCCACCTCGTACTGGGCGCTCTCCCGGCACCTGGTCTCCTCGCGGGGCGCGGCGTTCGTCGGCGGGGCGTTCCTCGGCTTCGCGCCCGGCATCATCCACCACGCCAACGGGCAGCCCAACTTCGTCTCCAACTTCCTGCTGCCGCTGATCGTGGTCCGGGTGTTCCGGCTCGCCGAGCCGGGCCGCTGGCTGCGCAACGGGCTGATGCTGGGAGTGCTGGTCGCGTACCAGATCTTCATCAACGAGGAGATGCTGCTGCTCACCGCGCTGGCCTGCGCGGTGGCCGTGCCGCTCTACGTCGCCTTCCGCTGGTCGCTGATGCGCCACCGGATCTGGATCTTCCTGCGCGGCCTCGGCGTCGGCGGCGCCGTGGCGCTGCTGCTGGCGGGCTACCCGATCTGGTACCAGTTCAACGGCCCGCAGTCCTACCGTGGCCTGCAGGGCGGCGTCTTCCACAACTGGGGCGAGGACCTGCGGGCCTTCGTCACCTATTCCCGGGACACCATCGCCGGCTCGCCGGAGGTGGAGAAGACCATCGGGGTCACCGAGCAGAACACCTGGCTGGGTTGGCCGCTCGTCGGGCTGGTCGTGCTGGTCGCCGTGCTGCTCTGGCGGACCTCGGTCGCCGCCCGGATCGCCGCGCTGCTCGGTGCCGGGTTCGCGCTCGCCTCGCTCGGCCGGCAGATCCGTTACGACGGCCGGCTCACCGAGCAGGAGGGGCCGTGGCACCTGCTGCCGGAGGACCTGCCGCTGATCGAGATGATGATGCCGACCCGGCTGAGTCTGGTCACGGTCGCCACCGTCGGGCTCCTGGTCGCGCTCGCCTGGAACGACGTCGCGAAGGGCCGGCCGCGACCGGCCGCCTCGAACGGCGGCGCTCCGGCCGGCGGCTCCGGAAACGGCGTCGCGGCCACCTCCGGCGCGCCGCACCAGATAGCGTCCGGCACGCCGGACGGCAGCGCGACGGCCAACGGCGGCCCGGCGCCGGGTAGTGTCCCGCTCGACGTCGCCGGCCGGGTCGAGCCGGCCCGGCCCCGGCTGCGGATCCTGGCGTACGCCGCGATCGCGCTCGCGCTGCTGCCGCTCGTCCCGCGCCCGCTGCCGGCCATGCACATCGACCCGCCGCCGCGGTTCATCACCTCCGGGGCCTGGCGACCCTACGTGCCGGCGGGCCGGACCCTGGTGCCGGTGCCCATCCCGAGCAACGTGCACGGCCTCTCCACGCTGCGCTGGAGCGCGCTGACCGGGCAGGCGTTCCCGATCCCGGCCGGCTACTTCATCGGCCCGGACGCGCAGGGCTACGGGGTGTTCGGCGCCCCGTCCCGGCCGACCAGCCTGCTGATCTACGGGACGATGGACCGGGGCGCCGCACCGGTGGTCACCGAGGAGAACCGTCGTCAGGCCATCGAGGACCTGCGGTTCTGGCGGGCCTCGGTGGTGGTGCTCGGCGACCACCCGGCCACCCCCGCCCTGCACGTCCTGCTGGCCGGACTGTTCGGCCCGGGGCAGCGGGTGGACGACGTCTGGCTCTGGGACGTCCGACCGCTCGTCGGCTGACCGCCGTTACGACTCCCCTGGGACCGTACGCCGGCAAAGAACCCGGCCGGGCGGCGCGGCCGACGACTCAGCCGACGAGGGCGCGGACGTCCCACACCCAGGCGCCGGAGATGTCCCGGCCCGGCCCGAGCAACTGGTCGAGGGTCTCCTTGACCGGCACGCCCCGGTGCAGGCCACCCTGCACCACGATGGCGGCCCGCCAGTGCCGCAGGTCCTCGATCGCCTGCCGCCGTTCGACCTCACCGATCGGCGGCACCTCACCGGTGGCGGCGACCCGGTCGAGCAGCACCGCGGTCGGGCGGTCCGGCGCACCCCAGCGGGCCTGCGGATCGTCCGGCCCGGTGGGTCCGATGAAGTAGCCGCCCGGGGCGGTGAAGGTCAGCCCGGTCCGGGCCGACCAGAACATCCCGGCGATCGCCTCGGAGCCCCTGGTCGGCGGCACCGCCACGAGGGTACGTCCGGGCGGCACGTACGACCGCCACTCGCCGCTGGCGACGAAGTCCGGTACCGGCCAGACGGGCCTGGTGTGCAGCGGCGTCGGCGCCAGCGGCAGCAGTACGGCGAGCACCGCCCCGGTCCAGAGCAGCCGGACCGGTATCCGCCCGCCGGCCACCCCTGCCCCGGCTTCCGGCAGCGCACGGCTGTCCGCCGCGCCGCCGGCCGTACGCCGGAACACCCCGTCGAAGGAGAGCGCCAGCAGGATCGCCAGGGCCGGTACGCAGATCAGCGGAAACCGGGCCGGCACCGCCAGATCGATCAGCGGCAGCCCGGAGACCAGCCGGTACGGGCCGGGCAGGTCCAGCACCTCCCCGCCCAGCCGCAGGTCCTCGCCGAGCGACAGCGTGGCGAAGACGAGTACGCAGAGCACCAGCGCCCGGACGAGCGGCCGCCGCCACTGCCAGATCGCCACCACCGCGCAGAGCACGATCAGCGCCAGCCCGAAGAAGGAGTTCTCCTCGGTCAGGTTCGGCGAGAGCAGGCCCGGCACCGAGTCGTGACCGGTGATCGACTGCCGGGACGCGGCGGTGAACGACGCCAGGTCCAGCGGGTACGCCTTCGGGTCGAACGGCAGCCCGCGATAGTGCCCCGGCCCGAAGAACTGGAACCACAGCGGGTACGCCAGCAGCACCACCCCGACCAGCGTGCCGACGCCGAGCCGGCCGAGAAACGCCGGAGCCAGCCGCCGGGCGGTGCGCGGGGCCGAGACCGCGTAGCCGACGGTGAACAGCCCGCAGGCCAGCACCAGGAAGGCCAGCACCTCCTCGCCGAGGAAGACCTGATAGCCGACCAGCACTCCGAGCAGTACGCCACGCCGGACCACCCGGTCGGTGCGCGGGTCGAAGACCACCGCGAGGATCGCCGGCACCAGGAACTGCGAGATCATGTGCAGGTGCCCGGTGGCCTGGGAGATCATCCCGGGCGCGAACCCGCAGAACAGGCCGGCGACGGCCGCGCCGAGGCGGGAGTCGACGATCCGCCGGGACAGGAAGAGATACCACGCGGTGGCCGTACCGGCCAGCGAGAGCACGACCGCGAGTAGATAGCTGGTCTGCGAGCCGAAGAGCAGGGTCACCGGGGTCAGCGGCACGCCCAGGCCGAGCACCGAGGTGTTCGCCATCAGGTTGATCCCGTCCGGCGCGTTCAGCGCGGTGCTGTAGAACGGGTTCTCCAGGTGGGTCACCGCCCGGGCGGCCCGGGCCAGCATCCACTCGAAGAGCATCATGTCGTTGCTGGCGTACGTCATCCGGTCCCGGTGCAGCCAGAGTCCGGAGGTGACGTAACCGGCGGCGGCCAGACAGAGCAGCACGACCGCCGCGTCGACCAGCGGACCCCGCCGCCGCGTCGACCAGGCACGCAGTGCGCCGAGTCGGTCGGCGGCGATGCGCCGCACCACCTCCCGGCGGCCGGCGCCGCTGGTCGCCGGCACGGCCGCCGGGACCGCGACGTCCGGCGCGGTCTCGGCGGGTCGACCCGGCCCGCTCACCCGGGCGTGCGGTTGGTCAGTGCGCGGACGTCCCAGAGCCACACGTCGGCGGTACGCCGGGCCGGGCCGGCGAGCTGGTCGACGGTGCTGCGCAGCGCCTCGACGTTGTCCTGCCGCACCGGCAGCACCAGGATCGCGGCCCGCCAGTGCCGCAGCTCGTCCAGGGTCCGCCGGCGCTGCCGGTCGGTCAGCGTCGCCGGCTGGCCGCTGGTGGCGACCCGGTCGAGTACCGCGCTGAGCCCGCTGGGCCGCCCGCCGAACCGGCCGGGGTCGCCGGTGTTGCCGTTGCGGGGAGCGAGGAAGTAGCCGCCCGGGATCTTGAAGTCAAGGTTGGTGGCGGCGGCCCAGCGCATCCCGTTGGTGTGCCCCATCGCCGGGATCGGCACCGGCACCAGCGTCTGGTCCGGGCCGACGTACGGCCGCCACTGTCCGGAGGTGATGAAGTGTGGCACCGCCGGCCGGCTCACCTCGCGCAACGGCAGCGGCAGGATCGGCACCAGCGCGATCGCCAGCGCCGCCACCACCACGGCACGCAGCGCCCGCTGGTCGGCGATCTCCAGCTTCCAGGCCCGGTCGGTGGCGAGCGCGAGGATCAACCCGATCACCACGGTGGTGATCAGGCCGAACCGGGTCGGTACCACCGCGTCGAGCAGCGGGGCCTTCACCAGGATGTCCCACGGCCCCCAGAAGGCGCCCCGGTTCCACCAGGAGATCCGCTCGCCCAGCGAGAAGATCGCGAAGAGCAGGCCGGTCACCGCGAGCGCCCGGATCACCACCTCGCGGCGGAGCCAGACCACGATCGCCACGGTCAGCAGCGCCAGGCTCCAGCCGAAGAAGGCGTTCTCCTCGGAGTAGTTCGGGGCGAGGTCGAGATTGGCCCGCTGGTTGCCGCCGAGCGTGGTGGAGCCGGGTACGAAGAACGCCGCCAGGTCGTTGCCGTAGTCCCGCACCGCGTCGCTGAGCCCGTGGTACGCCTGCCGGCCCGCGAACTGCACGATCAGCGGGTACGTCAGCAGCGCCCCGGCGAGCACGGCGCAGACCGCCAGGCCGGCGCCGAGCGGGCGCCAGGTCGCCTTCCAGCGGGCCGGCTCCTGGGCCAGCACGGCGAGCAGGAAGACCCCGCAGGCCATCGCGGTGAAGAGCAGGATCTCCTCGTTGATGAACGCCTGGTAGGTGACGAGCAGCGCGAGGATCACGCCGTCCCGGACCGGCCGGGTGGAGCGGGTCAGCACCAGTACCCGCCAGACGATGAACGGCAGCAGGAACTGGGAGATGATGTTCGGGTGCCAGTTGGCGTGCGACAGCAGCGCCGGGGAGAAGCCGCAGAGCCAGCCGCCGACGATCGCCGCGATCGGGACGCTGACCAGGTGCCGGGAGATCACGTAGTACCACGCGGAGGCGGTGCCGGCCAGGCCGATCGTCACCAGCACCACGAAGGACACCGCCGGGCCGAACAGCAGCGTCACGGGCACCATCGGGATGCCCAGCCCCAGGATCGCCGTGTTGGCCATCAGGTTGACGCCGTCAGGATAGTTCAACCGGTCGGTGAAGAACGGAAACTCGCCGTGCAGCACCACCCGGACGGAGTGGGCGAGGAAGTACTGCACCTGTGCGGGATCGCTGCTGTAGAGCGAGGCGACCCGGCCGGCCGGGTCGAGCCAGATCTGGCTGGTCACCCAGAGACCGGCGACCAGGAAGGCGGCGTAGACGGCGAGGTCGCGCCGCCAGGTGGGCCAGCGGGCCGGCCGGGTGGCCGGCTGGCCGGTGTTCCGGTCCGGGGTACCCGCGTCCTCGCCCGCGTCGCCGGGACGCCGCGTTCGCTCCTCGTCGGCGGCGGCCGCCGCCGCGGTATCCGAGCCGGTCTCGGAACCGGCGCCCGAACCCGCCGACTCCGCCGCGCCCCCGTCGGTTCCGGTCGCCGTTCGGCTTCCTGACTCGGGGCCCTCCGGGTCCGGCGTGGTGTGCAGACGTGGCTCGGCAAGCGTCACAGTCGGCGGAGTCTACAGGAGTACCCCATTGGTCCCAGTTGCCTGGGCGGCGAGTTTCCGCAGGGCGAGTCGTGTCGCCGGGACCCTGGTCCCCGATCGGTCGAGCTTTCCCGGGTCGCGCCCGAGCCGCGTCCGAGATCTCGTAGGATGTGGCTTCTGTTGACGACTGAGGCGGATCGGGAGCACAGCGGTGGGTTCACTCCCTCGTAGCGGGATCGTCGGCGCGGCCTTCACGCTGGCTCTGCTCACCGGCGGGTGCGGCACCGTCCCGAAGGAACCTCCGGTCGCGCTCCGGGTCGGCTACGACACGCTGGACGGCACCCTCCAGGTGTGGCCCTCGCGGGGCGCCCTGGCCGGTGATCCACAAGCGACCGCGGCGGTGGCCCGGGCCGTCGACGAGTGGCGCTCCCCGGTCGAAGACCGGGTGCACCTGCCCTCCTCCGGCATCCTCTGGCTCGGCGAGGTCGACGGTGGCCGGCTCGCGCTGGTCGCCGCCGACGTGCCCGGCGAGGCGGGGTCCTGGCTGTTGCAGTTGACCGGCGACGGAGCGGACTTCACGGTCGACCGGGCGGTCGAATACACCGATCCGGGCTACCTGGTCTACTCCGACGTGCTGCCGGTGCAGTTGCCCACCGGCCGGCGCTATCTCGTCTCCGCCCGGGTGGACCGGCTCCTCGGGCCGGACCGCCGGCCACTGGCCGTCACCGACGGCCTGACCGGCCCGGTCGCGCTGCCGGCCTGCGCCGCCCGCACCGTCACCGCCCGGCTGCGCCCCAGCGAGTCGCTGCCGAGCGGCAAGGCCGCCGACCGGCTCATCGACCTCGGCACCGGCATCGAGGGGCCGCGCTACCCACTGGTCGGCGACGACACCGGCTCCGGCGCGAAGGTGCTGGACGGCCTCGACACCTGCGCTCTCGGCACCAGGACCGGGCCGTTCGGCAGCATCCCGCACCGGGTGCACGGCGAGGCCCACCCCGGATCGGTGCCGGTCTCCTGGCCGATCGACCGGCTGTCGACGAAGGAGTTGGCCGAGGTCGAGCTGGTGGGTGCCGGGGAGGAGCCGGCCAAGCTCGAACAGCTCAGCTGGCGCACCGACGAGGGCATGATGACGGCGGCCCTGTTCCGGCCCGCCGGAGGTCCGCCGCTGGTCTCGGCCGCCGACCGGCTCGAGCCGCTCCAGGCGTACGTCCTGCCGTTGTCCAGCCCCGTCGTGGTGCTGGTCTGGCAGCCGAGCCCGGAGACCAGCCTCGCACTGCCGGCGAACACGACCCGACTGGTCGACCGCCCCGGCCTGGTCGTGGTGCCGAAGCCGGCCACCCGGGAGACGTTCAGCCTGATCGCCTCGGACAAGACCACCGACCGCTCTGCCGGCGGCAACTGACGACCACTCGACCAGCAGCTCTGGCCGTCGTCGTACCGTGCCTGCCCGGCAGGGCGGGCTCTGGTCGGCGGGAGGGCGGACACGTACCGCCGGGACCGGACGTACGCCTGCCGGTGGGGCGGACGTGGATCGACGCCGACGAGTCCGGTCGGGTGGACCGGGACGTCGGCGCCGACACGTCCGGCGGTCAGCCCCGGCCGTTGCGTCCCTTCGCCGCCCGGTCGCCGTTGGGGGCGGTCACCGGCACCGGCGCGATCGGCTCGTCGTCGAGCTGGGAGACCCAGCCGGTGACGTCCCGGGCCACGTCCTGCGCGGTCAACCCCAGGTCGGCGAGGATCTGCGCCCGGGTGCCGTGCGGCTGCCAGACCGGCGGCACGCCGAGGTCGCGTACCGGCACCCGGAGGTCGGCGTCGCGCAGCGCCTTGGCCAGCGCGTCACCGACCCCACCGGCGCGTACGCCGTCCTCGACCGTGACCACCAGCCGGTGGCTGCCGGCCAGCGTGACCAGCTCCGGCGGGATCGGCCGGACCCAACGCGGGTCGACGACCGTCACGCCGTAGCCCTGCTCGGCGACCCGGGCGGCCACCTCGACGCCGAGCTGCCCGAACGCACCCACCGCGACCAGCAGGACGTCGGTCCGGGCGGACTCGGCGAGCACGTCCACCCCGCCGGAGCCCGAGCCGGTGGCGGTGACCCGGCGCACCGCCGGCAGGTCGGCGACGACAGCACCGGTCGGGAAGCGCAGGATCGTCGGCCCGTCCTCCACCGCGACCGCCTCGCGCAGCTCCGCCCGTAGCGTCGCGGCGTCCCGGGGCGCGGCGATCCGCAGCCCGGGCACCACCCCGAAGACGGACATGTCCCAGATGCCGTAGTGACTCGGCCCGTCCGGGCCGGTGATCCCGGCCCGGTCCAGCACGAACGTCACCGGCAGTTTGTGCATCGCGACGTCGAGCAGCACCTGGTCGAAGGCGCGGTTGAGGAAGGTCGCGTAGACCGCCACCACCGGGTGCAGGCCGCCCATGGCGAGGCCGGCGGCGGAGGTGGCCGCGTGCTGCTCGGCGATGCCGACGTCGTAGACCCGGTTCGGGTACTTGCGGGCCAGCGCGGCGATGCCGGTCGGCTCGGCCATCGCGGCGGTGATGCCGACCACGTCCGGCCGCTCGTCGGCGATCGCGACCAGCTCGTCGGCGAAGACGTGCGTCCACTTCACCGACGGGGTGGCGAGCAGCCTGCCGGTCTGCACGTCGAACGTGCCCGGGCTGTGCAGGCAGTCGGCGTCGTCCTCCTCGGCCGGACGGTAGCCCAGACCCTTGCGGGTCACCGCGTGCACTATCACCGGCCCGCCGAAGCCCTTGGCCCGGCGCAGCGCCGACTCCATCGCGGCCACGTCGTGCCCGTCGACCGGGCCCAGGTACTTGATGCCGAGGTCCTCGAACATCGCCTGCGGCGCGACCGCGTCCTTGATGCCCTTCTTGACCGCGTGCAGCACCTCGTACATCGGCTTGCCGACCAGCGGGGTGGAGCCGAGCGCCTCCTTGACGACGTCCAGCACCTTCTCGTAGCCGGGGTTGAGCCGCAGCGTGGCCAGGTGGTCGGCCAGGCCGCCGATCGTCGGCGCGTACGACCGTCCGTTGTCGTTCACCACGATGACCAGTGGGTTGCGGGCGGCGGCGATGTTGTTCAACGCCTCCCAGCACATGCCGCCGGTCAGCGCCCCGTCGCCGACCAGCGCCACGACGTTGCGCGACTCGCCGCGCAGTGCGTACGCCTTGGCCAGCCCGTCCGCATAGGAGAGCGCGGTCGAGGCGTGCGAGTTCTCGATCAGGTCGTGCTCGCTCTCCGCCTGGCTCGGATAGCCGGAGAGGCCACCCCGCTGGCGGAGCTGGTCGAAGCCCTCCTGCCGCCCGGTGAGCATCTTGTGCACGTACGCCTGGTGACCGGTGTCGAACAGGAAGCGGTCCCGGGGCGAGTCGAAGACCCGGTGCATGGCCAGGGTCAGCTCGACCACCCCGAGGTTCGGGCCGAGGTGCCCGCCGGTCCGGGACACCTTCGCGACCAGGAAGTCCCGGATCTCGGCGGCGAGCGACGCCAGATCCTCGGCGGACATCCGCTTGACGTCCTGCGGTCCACGGACCGCGCCCAACAACCGTCCGGCGGACGTCTCCGACTCCTCCACCGTCATGCCGTCACCTCGCCGCGCTCGGCAGGGGTATCGGGCCGCACGGCGCTGGGCTGGCTGATTCGCTCCCTACACAGGCTCATAGCCGCAGAGTCTATCGGGGCCGGACCGGCCCGCAGCCGGGCCGCCGAAGCAGTGCCACGGATGGCCCCACGCCGCCCAGGTGGCAGAGGTTCGGTGCGCATCCCGGCGCGCAGGGTAGCCGATCGGAAGCGGGTCGGCGGGCGAACCGCTTCGCCGGCCGGTTCCGGGCGGCTGGCGATCAGCAGAGTCCCGTTGACCGGACGGCGCGGCCGTTGCGGACAGTCGACGACTCCACACCGCGAGTGGCGGGTCCGGGATCCGCCGAACGACCGAAAAATCGGGCAGATGCTGCCAAGGGCCGTAGCATGGCCGGTAACCCACCCTCCCCTAAGGTCTCGACATGTCGCCTGCTGGCTCTCGCCCCGAGTGGTCCCCCGGCCGGACCCGAACCACCCCGGCCTCCGGCCAGTACGCCGTCGGCCAGGTCATCGCGGTCGGTATCGTGCTGCTGGTCGCACTGCCGCTGCTGCCGCTGATTCTGCTGATCATCGCCTGGATCCGGCTCCGCGATCGGGCCGCCGCCCGGGCCGCCCGCCGGGATACGGAGGCGGTCCCCACGGCGCCCCGGTCCGCCCTGCACGCCATTCCCTGAGCCCCGCCCCGGCAGCACCGCCCGCGCCGACCACCACTGCCCCGCGTCCTCCGCCGCTGGATCCGGCTGGGTGCCCGCGTACCCGTGCCGAATCTGCGTTGCCTGCCCGGTCGGCGGTCCCGCAGAGTTGCCGGAACCACCGGCAGGTGGACGGCAGCGCAGATCACGGGGAGGCAGCATGTCCGACTTCAACGTCCGTACGGCGAACCTGGCCGCCGTCAATTCGTTGACGAAGTACCCGTCCATCCCGACCTACCACTCGCTCGACCCGCGCAACGGCGGACTGCTCGACGAGACCGTCGCCTTCTCCGGCCGGGTCCAGCTGACCGAGAAGGTCGACGGAGTCAACGGTCGGATCGTCTCGCTGCCCGACGGCAGTTACCTGATCGGCAGCCGCGAGGAGCTGCTCTACGCCCGGGGTGACCTGATCGGCAACCCGGCGCTCGGCATCGTCGAGGCGCTCCGGCCGATCGCCGACCGGTTGCCGCCGGGCGGCCGGGACGCCATCGTGGTGCATTACCTGGAGGTCTACGGCGGCAAGGTGACCGCCGCGTCGAAGCACTACACCGACACCCGGGCGGTGGGCGCCCGGCTCTTCGACGTGGTCGTGCTGGACGACTACGCCGAGCTGCTGGACTGGCCGGCCGAGCGGATCTCGTCCTGGCGGGAGTCGGCGGGTCAGCCGTTCCTCGCCGAGCCGGAGCTGCTGGCCCGGGCCGAGGCCGCCGGGCTGCCGACGGTACCCCGGCTGGCCACGGTCGACGCCGCCGAGCTGCCGACCGATCTGGAGAAGACCCACCGGCTGCTCGGCGAACTCCTGCCGGCCACGACGGTGGCCCTGGACGGTACGCCGGGCCGCGCCGAGGGCGTCGTGCTGCGTTCGGAGACCCGCTCGACGATCGCCAAGGCGCGGTTCCAGGACTACGAGCGGACCCTGAAGCGCCGCCGTACCGGCCGGGCTCAGCCCTCGCCCGGCAGCAGCAGCGCCACCAGCTCCACATGTTGGGTCATCGGGAAGAGTTCGTAGCCGCGCAGCGCGGCCAGTCGCCAGCCCGCCTCCCGGAACGTCCGGGCGTCCCGGGCGAAGGCGGCCGGGTCGCAGGCCACGTAGGCCACCGCCCGGGTGGTGGCCGCGGCGACCGCCCGGACGACCTCGGCACCGGCACCGGCGCGCGGCGGGTCCAGCACCACCAGGTCGACCGGCCCGACGATCCGGCGCCGCCGCAGCGCCGGCCCGACCGACGCCCGGACCACCTCGATCTGCGGCAGGTCGCGCAGGTTGTCCCGGGCGGCCTCGACAGCCGGCTCCGCCGACTCCACCAGGGTGATCCGGCCGGCCGGGCCGACCCGGCCGGCCAGCGCCGCCGCGAACAGTCCGGCGCCGCCGTAGAGGTCCCAGGCGGACTCGCCGGCCCGCGGCGCCAGCAGGTCGAGTACGGCCGTCGCCAGCGTCTCCGCCGCCGCCGGATGCACCTGCCAGAACGCCTCCGGCGGCAGCCGCCACGTCCGGCCGACCGCCATCTCCCGGACCCGCTCCGCCGCCCCGTCCCCGGCCGCCGTGCCGTCCCCGGCCGCCGTGCCGCGCCGCCCGCGTACGGTCACGTCGCCGGCCGAGGAGGCGACCACCTCCACCAGGTCGGCGTCGGGCCAGAGCCGGCCGCTGGGCGCCAGCACCGGCAGGTCCTGGATCGCCGGGCGGGCGATCCGGCACCGGTCGATCGGGACCACCTCGTGCGAGCGGTGCTTGAGCAGCCCTGCCCGGCCGGCGGCGTCGACGGCGTACCGGACCCGGGAGCGCCAGCCGAGCGGACCGCCGGGCAGTTCGTCGACCCGGACGTCCAGTTCGGTGACCTCCTCCGGGGACAGTCGGGCCAGCCGGCGTAGCTGCTCGCGTACCACCTCGGCCTTCCAGTGCCGCTGCGCCGCAGGTGCGACGTGCTGGAGGTCGCAGCCGCCGCACCGGTCCGGCCCCGCCCACGGGCACGGCGGGACGACCCGGTCCGGCGAGGCATCGAGTACGGTCACCGCGTCCGCCCGCAGGAAGTCCCGGCGTACCTCGGTGATCTCGGCGATCACCCGCTCCCCCGGCAGCGCGTGCCGGACGAAGACCACCTGCCCGTCCAGCCTGGCCACGCAGTGCCCACCGTGCGCCACCGGCCCGACGGTCAGCTCGACCCGCTCCGCTTCACCGGGGCCCACCGAGGACACCCCGGACCGCTCCCCGGTGCTCATCGGGGACCGGCCGTGTCCCGCCCGGGGGCGGGCGGAGGCTCGTCGAGGTCGGTACCGGCCAGCGGGGGCGGCGGCGCCGGCGCGGCGGCGGTGTTCGACGGCGGAGGCGGGCCGAGCAGGCCACCGACGGCACCGCCGCGCGGGCCCCGGGCCGGTCCGCGGCTGAGCGTGGCGTCGAACCGGTCCAGGTTCTTCCGGGCGGTGGAGGCGAGTTGCCACGGCACGCTGGTCACCATCACCCCGGGCTCGAAGAGCAGCCGGCCCTTGATCCGCAGCGCGCTCTGGTTGTGCAGCAGGTTCTCCCACCAGTGCCCGACGACGTACTCCGGGATGAAGACGGTGACCACGTCGCGCGGCGACTCCCGGCGCGCCGACGCGACGAAGTCGAGGATCGGCCGGGTGATCTCCCGGTACGGCGAGTCGATCACGGTCAGCGGCACGGCCACCCCGTGCCGTTCCCACTCGGCCTGCACCGCCCGGGTGTCCGCCTCGTCGACGTTCACGGTCAGCGCGGTCAGGGTGTCCGGCCGGGTCGCCTGGGCGTAGGCGACCGCCCGCAGGGTCGGCTGGTGCACCTTGCTGACCAGCACGATCGCGTGGTTGCGGGCCGGCAGCACCGGGCGCCCCTCGGCCGGGGTCAGCTCGGCGGCGATCCGGTCGTAGTGCCGGCGGATGCCCAGCATCATGGCGTAGATCACCGCCATCGCGGCGATGGCGATCCAGGCGCCGAGCAGGAACTTGGTGATCAGGACGACCACCAGTACGGCCCCGGTGAGGCCCATCCCGAAGGCGTTGATGGCCCGGGACCGGACCATCCTCCGCCGGACGACCGGATCCCGCTCGGTACGCAGCATCCGGTTCCAGTGCCGGATCATCCCCGCCTGGGAGAGCGTGAACGAGACGAAGACGCCGACGATGTAGAGCTGGATCAGCCGGGTCACCTCGGCCTGGAAGGCGACGATCAGCAGGATCGCGGTCAACGCGAGGAAGACGATGCCGTTGGAGAAGGCCAGCCGATCGCCCCGGGTGTGCAACTGCCGGGGCAGGTAGCGGTCCTGCGCCAGGATCGAGCCGAGCACCGGGAAGCCGTTGAACGCGGTGTTGGCGGCCAGGAACAGGATCAGCGCGGTCGCGCCGGCCACCACGAAGAGCAGGACCCCGCTGCCCAGGATGGCCTGGCCGAGCTGGACGGTCACGGTCTGCTGCACGTAGTCGACCGGGCCGTGCTCGAGCTGCCGGGCCGGGTTCTCCATGAACTGCAGGCCGGTCAGCCGGGACAGCCAGATGATGCCCATGATCATGACGATCGCCACCGAACCGAGCAGCAGCAGCGTGGTGGCGGCGTTGCGGCTCTTCGGCGGCTTGAACGCGGGTACGCCGTTGGAGATCGCCTCCACCCCGGTCAGCGCGGCGCAGCCCGAGGAGAAGGCCCGGAGCAGCAGGAAGGCCATCGCGAAGGCGGTCAGGTTGGCGTGCTCGGCGCTGACCACCAGGTCGGCGCTGGGCGCCCGGAGGTCGTGGCCGAGGACGAAGATCCGGACCAGCCCGGTGAGGATCATCCCGATGATCACGATCATGAAGCCGTAGGTCGGGATCGCGAACGCGGTGCCGGACTCCCGCAGCCCGCGCAGGTTGATCGCGCTCAGCACGACCACCGCGGTCACCGCGACCCCGACCCGGTGCTCGGAGACGAACGGCAGCACCGACCCGAGGTTGGCCACCCCGGAGGAGACCGAGACGGCGACGGTCAGCACGTAGTCGACCAGCAGCGCACTGGCCACCCCGACGCCGAACTTCGGCCCGAGGTTGACGGTGGCCACCTCGTAGTCGCCACCGCCGGAGGGGTACGCGTGCACGTTCTGCCGGTAGCTCGCCACCACGGTGAGCATCACCACCACGACGGCCAGGGCGACCCACGGCGAGAAGAGGTACGCCGAGGTGCCGGCGATCGACAGCGTCAGCAGGATCTCGTCCGGGGCGTACGCCACGCTGGAGAGCGCGTCGGAGGCGAAGACCGGCAGCGCGATGCGCTTCGGCAGCAGGGTGTGCTGCAACTTGTCCGACCGGAAGGGTCGGCCCAGCAGCAGACGCTTGACTAGCGAGGTGGGACTGGCCACAACCGCTAAGGGTACGGCTGCCGGATTCGCCCGGTCGGGCGGTGCGGCCGATCTTCCCGGTGGGCCGGCCGACCCGGCACCCGGTAGCCCGGCACCGGGAGGGCAAGCCCGGTCACGGCTGGCAACCGGCCCGCGCCGGGCCACGTCGCGACGGGCCGTGGCGCGCCCCCTCCGGAGTTCGGGGCGCGCCCGGAGATCCGGCGACGCGGAGGTCGGGCGGCACGGGCGGGGGGCCGGATGACTACGCTCAGGGTGACATCACCCCACCGGACGGGTCGGTCCCACGGTGACCCGGGAGGACTTACCTTGCACGTCGTGATCATGGGCTGTGGCCGGGTCGGCTCGACCCTCGCGCACAACCTGGAGTCGCGCGGCCACTCGGTGGCCGTCATCGACCAGGACGCCGACGCGTTCCGCCGGCTCGGCCCCGACTTCGGCGGGATCACCGTCACCGGCGCCGGGTTCGACGCGGAGGTGCTCCGCCAGGCCGGCATCGAGCGGGCCGACGGCTTCGCCGCCGTCTCCAGCGGCGACAACTCCAACATCATCTCGGCCCGGCTGGCCCGCGAGACGTACGGCGTCTCCCGGGTGGTGGCCCGGATCTACGACTCCAAGCGCGCCCAGGTCTACGAGCGGCTCGGCATCCCGACCGTGGCCACGGTCCGGTGGACCGCCGACCGGATCGTCCGGCATCTGGTGCCGGAGGGGCACGTGGAGATCTTCCGCGACCCGACCAGCACCGTGTCGATCATCGAGGTGCCGGTGCACGACGACTGGATCGGCCGGCCGGTACGCGGGCTGGAAGAGGCCACCGGCGCCCGGGTCGGATACCTGACCCGGTTCGGCATCGCCGCCCTGCCGACCGCGTCCAGCGTG
This sequence comes from Plantactinospora sp. KLBMP9567, assembly GCF_033446045.1. Classification (NCBI taxonomy): domain Bacteria; kingdom Bacillati; phylum Actinomycetota; class Actinomycetes; order Micromonosporales; family Micromonosporaceae; genus Plantactinospora; species Plantactinospora sp. KLBMP9567. Next base: position 74,613 of record NZ_JAWQRR010000010.1, read on the forward strand.
CTCCAGGAGGGCGACCAGCTCTCCATGCTGGTCACCGACGACATCGCCGACCAGGTGACGACGGTGGCGGGTTCGCCGCCGGAAGGAGGGCGCTGACATGCGGGTCGCCATCGCCGGGGCCGGCAACGTGGGCCGCTCGATCGCCCAGGAGCTGATCGAGAACGGGCACCAGGTGATGCTGATCGAGCGGAAGCCGAAGATGCTCCGCCCGGAGCGGGTACCGGCCGCCGAGTGGGTGCTCGCCGACGCCTGCGAGCTGGCCAGCCTCGAGGAGGCCGACCTGGCGAGCTGCGACGTGGTGGTGGCCGCCACCGGCGACGACAAGGTCAACCTGGTGGTCTCGCTGCTGGCCAAGACGGAGTTCGCGGTCCCCCGGGTGGTCGCCCGGATCAACCGGGCCGAGAACGAGTGGCTCTTCACCGACCAGTGGGGTGTCGACGTGGCGGTCAGCAAGCCACGGGTGATGGCGGCCCTGGTCGAGGAGGCGGTGACCGTCGGCGACCTGGTCCGGCTGATGACGTTCCGGCAGGGCGAGGCGAACCTGGTCGAGATCACGCTGCCGCCGACCGCCCCGTACGTCGGGCACCCGGTCCACTCCGTGCCGCTGCCCCGGGACTCGGCGCTCACCGCCATCCTGCGCGGCAAGCGGGTGCTGGTGCCGAGCCCGGACGACCCGCTGGAGGCCGGCGACGAACTGATCTTCGTCTGCACCGCCGAGGTCGAGGACGAGGTCCGCAAGGTGATCCTCGGTCCGGACAGCGTCGAACGGACCCGCGGCAGCAGCAGCGGCTGAGCCGCCAGGCCGATCGGGCGGGGCCTGCCGGCGGCGGTCAGCCGCCGAGCGGGGCCGGTACGGCCGGCACCCGGTTCACCCGGCGGACCGCCCAGATGGTGATCACCAGCAGCAGCGCGTACGGCGGATAGCCGAGCAGCAGCCGGGCGATGCCGAGCGCGGTGTCCATGTCGGCCAGGTAGAGCCCGGCCTGCACACCGACCTTGGCCAGCCACACCACGCCCCACAGCACGGTGAGTCGGGTGAAGGTGCGGACCAGCCGGGGATCCTGCCGCCACTCGGACCGGCCACCGGCGGCGATGATGGACCAGATCCAGCCGACCAGTGGCTGGCGGACCACCGCCGAACCGAGCAGCACCAGCCCGTAGACGATGCCGTAGAGGATGCCGGGCAGGTAGAAGTCCCGCTCGTCACCGGTACGCCAGGCGATCATGGCGCCGATGCCGATCCCGACCAGGCCGTTGACGGCGTGCCGGACCGGCCGCCGCTGGAAGAGCCGGACGACCGCGATCAGCACCGCGACCGCCACCGAGGCGATCACCGCGGGACGCAGCTCGGTGATGATGTTGACCGCGACGAAGACGACCACGGGGACGCTGGACTCGACCATCCCCCGCCAGCCGCCGAGCTGCTCGGCCATCTGCTCGGTCAGGCTGGGAAGCGGTTCCTCCTCCTCGGTCCGGCCTGCCGTCGGGTCGCTGCCCGTGCTGTCGGTGCGGGGCTGTCCAGCGGTCATCTGTGTGTCTTCCGGTCGCGGCCGGAGTCGACGCCGTCCGTGCTCACCGCGGCGACTCCAGCTCGTAGTACGGGTTGTAGATGACTTTACGGTCATCCCGTACCGCCATGCGACCGCGCGCGGTCAATTGCCGGCCCGGCTCGATCCCGGAGATGTGCCGGCGGCCCAGCCAGACCAGGGTCACGATGTCGCTGCCGTCGTAGAGGTCCGCCTCCAGGGTCGGCAGGTTCGTCCGAGGGGTGTAGACCACGGTGCGGAGCCGGCCCGAGACCGACACCACCTGGCCCCGGCGGCACTGCCCGGCCGGGGTGCTGCCGCACTCGGCGCTCTCCCGGAGCAACTCCTCGGCCTCGATCTCGGCCTCGCTCGCGGTGAGCCGTTGCAGGAAACCCCGCCACGAGACTCGGCCCTGGTCGGTCGCCATGACCCGGTGTCACCCTCCTCGACGCGCCCGCCCGGCGCGTCCTCGACACGACTGGCGTGAAGCCGTCCCGCAAGCGTACGCCGGTCGGCACGGGCGCACCTGCCGCCCGGTGGCGGGTTGCCGACCCGCCCGCCGCCCGCGCCCGGATCGGCGACCCCCTGACCTCCGGAATCCGCCCGGACAGGTCCCGCCGACGGCCGGGCGCGTCCGGGTTACCCCCGGGCGCCCGCCGACGGCCGCACCAAAGCGCCGCCACGACCGTTCCGGCACCCACCGCAGGGATACCCGACGGGCACTGGTCAGGCGCCGTCGCGGCGGGGTCGCGGCTCGGGCCGGTGCGGGTGCTGGTGGCCGGAGACCACCCCGTTGACCGGCGGCCCGGACCCGTCGCCCTCCGACTGCGGCTCGGCCCCGGCGGCCGCCTCGCGGGGCAGCCGCAGCGGCAGCGGCTCGCGGACCGGCTTGGCCTCCTGGCCCCGGTCGACCACCAGCCCGTTCAGGCACTCGGCGAGCGACCCGGCCGCGGCCGGGTCGCTGGCGGCACGCCCCTGGAAGACACCCTGGATCATCCAGCGCGGCCCGTCCACGCCGACGAACCGCAGGTCGGCGACGCCGCCGTCCGGGGTACGGACCCGGGCTCGCAGCTCGGTGCCGTACTCCCCGTCCACCTCCTCGGCCACCACCCCGTCGGCCGCCAGCGAGGTGCGGATCTCCTCCCGCCACTCCGGCCAGATGTCCTCGGTACGCGGCGCCGCGAAGACCCCCAACTGGAGGGCGCTCTCGCCGTGCACCAGGACGACCTGCTGGATCACCCCGTCCGGGTTGGCCTGGACGCGTACCTCCACGTCCTGTACGGCCGGGATGCGCAGGCTGCCCAGGTCGAGCCGCTGCACGTCCGGCGGCGCGTCGCCGATGTCGTACGGCCCGCGCCCGGGCCCCTCGGGCTCGGCCGCGGCGGCGAGGTCCTGGGTGTCGGCCGACTGCCGACCGGAGCGCTCGTCGCGGGAGTGGCGCCCGCCGCGTCCTCGGGAGAAGATCATGTGCTTACCTGCTACCTTCCGTTTCCGGCTGCCGGATGGGCGGATCACTCGCATTGTCGGCCACGGCGTACGGCGACGTCCGACCCGGGGCACTGAACCTTTTCACCCTCCCCTGGCGGTCCGCCGTGGCCGCAGGTGGAAGTCGGGACGCACGCACCGCGCTGTCCAGGTTGAAAAGGTCCACCCTTTCCGGCGGGTTCACCGGCTTCCCGCCCCCTCGACCCGCTCGCCCCGGTGGTCGGCGGCGACCAGCCCGGCGTGCCCGCCGGTCGAGCCGTGCCCGCCCGCGCCCCGGACGGAGTCTGGCAACTCGTCGACGGGCAGGAACTCGACCCGCTCCACCCGCTGCACCACGAGCTGCGCGATCCGGTCCCCCCGGGAGATCTTCGCCGGGGAGACCCGGTCGTGGTTGATCAGGTTGACCAGGATCTCGCCCCGGTAACCGGCGTCGACCGTACCGGGCGCGTTGAGCACGGTCACACCGAGCCTGGCCGCCAGCCCCGAGCGCGGTTGGACCAGCCCGACGTACCCGGCGGGCAGGGCCAGCGCGACACCGGTCCGGACCAGCCGCCACTGGCCGGGCGGGATCTCGACCTCCTCGGCGGCGACCAGGTCCGCTCCGGCGTCACCCGGATGGGAGTACGCCGGCAGCGGCAGGTCGGGGTCGAGTAGCCGGACGGGTACGGGCAGGACGTGCGTCACGCTCTCACTCTCCTGGCAGGTTCGCGGATCCACCGGTGCTGCCCCCATCCTGCCGGGTCGACCGGGCGCGTCGGGTCGTACCCTTCCAGCGTGGCCCCGACAAGTTCCGAGCCCGCCGTCGTCCCGGCCCGTGCCCGGTACGCCGAGCGGCTGACCCTGCCCTGGTGGCTCTGGCTGGCCGGGATCGCCGCCGCCGGGCTGCTGGCCACCGAACTCTGGCTCGGTTCCACCGGCGTACGCGCCTGGCTGCCGTTCGTGGTGCTGTTGCCGCTGGCCGCCGTCGGTCTCGGCTGGCTCGGCCGGATCCGGATCGCCGTACGCGACGGCGAACTGCTGGTCGACGACGCCCGGCTGCCGGTGCGGTTCGTCGCCGACGCGATCCCGCTGGACGCCGAGGGCCGGCGCGAGGTACTCGGAGTCGGTGCCGATCCGCTGGCGTTCGTGGTGCAGCGTCCGTGGGTGCCGGGAGCGGTGCAGGTGGTCCTCGACGACCCGGCCGACCCGACGCCCTACTGGGTAATCAGCTCCCGCCATCCGGTACGCCTGGCCGAGGCGATCCTCGCGGCCCGCGACCCGGACTGACCGCCGCCCGATCCGCACTCGGTCCACCGCCCGGCCGTATCCGCACCCGGGCAAGGCACCGGAGCCAGCCGGTTGCCGAGTCGGTCGGTCATCCGCCGAGCGCCTTGGGCCCCTGGCGGAGGTCCTCCCGGACCCGGTCGCCGAGTCCGCGGGTGGCCCGGCCGTTGAGGAAACCGGCCACCGCCGCGCCGGTCAGGAACGGCCCCAGGGTGGTCAGGTTGCGGCCGAACCGCCGCAGCAGCCGGTCCCGCAGCTCCTTGCGGGCCGCCGTGCCGAGTACCGCACCGACGCCGACCCCGGGCAGCAGCGGATTGACTCCGCGCTGGCCCGCCCAGGAACGGATCAGGGTGACGGCGCGCTGGCTGCCGCCGCCCGGCAGCCGCACGCCGTACGCCTCGTGCAGTTCGCCGATCAGCTTGAGTTCGATGGCGACCACCGCGACGGTCTCGGCGGCCAGCAGCACCGGTGCCGACAGCAGGGTCGGGGTGACCACCCACTCCACCGCCGCGACGCCGCCACCGGCCGCGCCCACCCCGGCGGTCGCCCTGACGGCGTTGCGGACCAGCCGCTCGGCCAGCGCGTCCCCGTCGAGACCGTCGAAGTGCCGGAGCAGGGTTTCCCGGTCGCGCACCGGGATGTGCGGCGCGATCTCCGTCACCGTGTCGGTGAGCCAGCGGACCGCCGCCTTGGGCTTGAACAGGTTTCCGGGTCGCCCGGTACGCACCTGGCCGACCAGCCGGCCGAGCAGCCGTCGCCGACGGGACCGGTTTAGCTCGTCGGCGGTGAGCGCGGCGACGGTCGAACTCAGCTCGTCGTCCCGGGACGCCAGTTCGGCACCTGGCGTCGCGCCCCGGCCGGCGGGCGTGGCCGGGGTCGTCCCGTCGACCGGCAGGGCGGGCCCGTCCCGGTCGGTCGGTCCCGGCGCGGCGGCGTCGGTCGGTCCCGGCGAGGAAGCGTCGGACGCCCGGTCGGAGCGGCTCATCATGACCTCCAGCGCGTGTCGTCGGTGGGGCGTGCCACCACGCGCATCGAGTCAAGCAGTTACCCGCCAGCCCCGCATGTCGAATCACGCGCGGCGACCTCCAGCCGTGGAGGTCGCCGCTCCCCCCGTACCGGAAGACTCACCCCGTACCCGCCGGACGGGCTCCCCTGCCCGGGAAGACCGCTCCGGCCGCAGTGGTCAGGCGCACTCGCGGCAGATCAGCTCACCGTTGCGCTCCACCGCGAGCTGGCTGCGATGGTGCACCAGGAAGCAGCGCGCGCAGCGGAACTCGTCCGACTGCATCGGCAGCACCTTCACGGTGAGCTCCTCGTCGGCCAGGTCGGCACCGGGCAACTCGAAGCTCTCGGCGACCTCGGCCTCGTCGACGTCCACGGCGGCCGACTGTGAGTCGACCCGCCGAGCCTTGAGTTCTTCCAGGCTGTCCTCGCCGAGGTCGACCTCGTCGCGACGCGGGGCGTCGTAGTCGGTGGCCATCGGTCTCACTCTCCCATATCGATATAGTCGCTTCCGGTTGTAACGCCGGAGGACGCTGTTTCGGTTCCCGCTGGCCGGCCTTCACTTCCGGTCGCCCGACCCGGCGCACGTTCCGGGTCGTGGCCGCCGGGCGGAACTCCCCCGGCGAGCGGGGTACCTTACCCCCCTTCGGGCGAGGCATGTATACCGTCCCTGCGGCAGACATGTACGTCCGAGCGCGCGGAGTTGTTCCCAATGTGACTCAGGCGACACGAAGATAGGGGTAGTGGTCGGCCGATCGGCGTCGGCGCGCCGACAAATCTGGCGGATTCAGCACCCGGTCGGACAACGGCTGGCGTCACCGGCATACTCGATAGCCACGGCGGCCCGTCCGGTCGGCCGCCCGGTGTCTGTTCCACACCAGCTTCGCAGGAGCCAAGCAGATGACTTTCGCGCGCGTCCGAGCCCTCCTCGTCGTCGGCGTGCTCGCGGTGATCGCCATAGTGTTCGTCGCCGTCACCCTCGTCCGCGACACCCAGGCCGGCAAGGAGGTCGCCAGCGACTGCCAGGAAGGCGACAAGCTCGCCGACACGCGGTTGCGGCAGGCCAAGGACATCAAGATCAATGTCTACAACGCGACCGACACCGCCGGCTTGGCCAACACGGTGAAGACCGACTTCCAGAACCGGCAGTTCAAGGTGCTCAAGGCCGGCAACGAGCCGGCCAAGAAGGGCATCGACGACGAGGTCGCGGTGCTGCGGTTCGGACCGAAGGGTGTCGGCTCCTACCAGGTGCTCAGGGCCTACTTCCTGAACAAGGCGGAGCCGGAGTTCCAGCTCGACCGCAAGGACGACGTGGTCGACGTCGTCATCGGCGGGGAGTTCAAGCAACTGGCGACCATCACCGAGGTCAACCAGGCGCTGACCCAGCGGGACAGCGACAGCACGCAACTGCCACCCCGGACCTGCGCCGACCCCAACCTGAAATAACCGTCAGGGGCCGCCGGCCGCGTCGAGCCGGGCCAGGTGGTCGTGCAGCCGGCCGAACAGCGCCGGCGGGGCCGCGATCACCAGGTCCGGCCCGGGTGCGGCACCGGACAGCCCGTCGACCCGGAGCCCGGCCTCGGTGGCGACCAGCCCGCCGGCCGCGTGGTCCCAGAGGTTCAGGCCCTTCTCGTAGTAGCCGTCGACCAGCCCCTCGGCGGCCAGGCAGAGGTCGATCGAGGCGACGCCGAACCGGCGGATGTCCCGGACGTACGGGATGAGCCGGTGCAGCACCCCGGCCTGGTGCGCCCGGCGCGCGGGGTCGTACCCGAACCCGGTGGCGATCAGCGCCTGTCCGAGATCGGTCTCCACCGAGCCCGCCAGCCGCCGACCGGCCCGGTAGGCGCCCCGGCCCCGGACGGCCGTCCACTCGTCCCCGGTGGCCGCGTTCCGGACCACTCCGGCGACCACCTCGCCGTCGACCTCGGCGGCCAGCGAGACGGCGTAGTGCGGCAGCCCGTAGAGATAGTTCACGGTGCCGTCGATCGGGTCGAGGATCCACCGTACGCCGCTGCCACCGGCCGGGCCGGCGCCCTCGGCGTCGCCGTACTCCTCGCCCAGCACGGCGTCGCCGGGCCGGGCCGCCCGCAGGGTCGCGACCGCCTGCCGCTCCACCGCCCGGTCGGCCGCGGTGACCACGTCGGTCGCGGTGCTCTTGGTGGCCACCCCGGAGACGCCGTCGGCGCGCATCCGGTACGCGCTCTCCGCCGCCTCCCGGGCCACCTCGACCGCGATCTTCAGCAGCTCCTCCGGAGCCGGTGTCGTGCCGTCCATGACGTCCCCTTCCCGCACGCCTGTGACGTCCCGCCCCCGGCGCGAGTATCATCCTTACAAAGTCAACACGCGCATCGGGTCGGTGGCCCCGGACCACGTCTCCGGCGTGCGGCGCGGGATGATCGCCGCAGACGGCGCTACAATTCACGCCTGCCCACGCGCCACGGACCGCCGAGCACCGGCCGGCCCGGGACACGGGGGTCCCTCAACCACATCGGCCCGACACAACGCATAGCGCTGCGCCGGCCGATCCCGGCCGTGCTCGCTCATCGCCTCCGGAAGGTCATTCGTGACAGAACCCCGCCACATCGGCGCCGACGTACGCTCGCTCACCGACACCCTGATCGCCCACGCGCAGAGCGCCGGCGGCCAGCTCACGTCGGCCGAGCTGGCGCGTACGGTCGAGTCTGCTGAGGTGACTCCGGCCCAGGCCAAGAAAATCCTGCGTGCGCTCTCGGACGCGGGGGTGACCGTCGTGGTCGACGGCTCGGCGAGTACCCGTCGCCGGGTCGCCGCCGCCCGGTCCGCCACTCCCGCCTCGCGGGCGACCACCGCCAAGGCGACCAAGAAATCGGCGCCGCCGGCCCCGAAGCAGGCGCCCGCCGCCGACGAGTCGGCCGGCGCGACGCGCAAGCCGGCGACCCGCAAGCCGACGCTCGCGGCCGACGGCGCGTCCCCGGCCGGTGCCGCCAAACCGGCCGCGAAGGCCGCTGAGACGGCCGCCAAGGCTCCGCCGAAGCCCGGCCGGGCAGCCGGCAAGGCTGCCGGCACCGGACCGGCCAAGGGCGCCAAGGCCGGCGCGCCGGCCAAGGGCGGCGCCCCGGACGGTCCCGGCGACGACATCGATCCGGAGGAGCTTGCCGCCGAGATCGAGGACGTGGTGGTCGAGGAGCCGGCCGAGCTGGCCAAGGCCGCCGAGGCGGACGCCGCCGACGCCGCGACCGACAACGACTTCGAGTGGGACGACGAGGAGTCCGAGGCGCTCAAGCAGGCGCGCCGGGACGCCGAGCTGACCGCCTCGGCGGACTCGGTCCGGGCCTACCTCAAGCAGATCGGCAAGGTTCCGCTGCTCAACGCCGAGCAGGAGGTCGAGCTGGCCAAGCGGATCGAGGCCGGGCTCTACGCCGCCGAGCGGCTGCGCGCCGCGGAGGAGGGCGAGGAGAAGCTCGTCCGGGAGATGCAGCGCGACCTGATGTGGATCTCCCGGGACGGCGAGCGGGCCAAGAACCACCTGCTCGAGGCGAACCTGCGGCTGGTGGTCTCGCTGGCCAAGCGGTACACGGGGCGGGGCATGGCGTTCCTGGACCTGATCCAGGAGGGCAACCTCGGCCTGATCCGCGCCGTCGAGAAGTTCGACTACACCAAGGGCTACAAGTTCTCCACCTACGCCACCTGGTGGATCCGGCAGGCCATCACCCGGGCCATGGCCGACCAGGCCCGCACCATCCGCATCCCGGTGCACATGGTCGAAGTGATCAACAAGCTGGGCCGGATCCAGCGCGAGCTGCTCCAGGACCTGGGCCGCGAGCCCACTCCGGAAGAGCTGGCGAAGGAGATGGACATCACACCCGAGAAGGTGCTGGAGATCCAGCAGTACGCTCGGGAGCCGATCTCGCTCGACCAGACCATCGGCGACGAGGGAGACAGCCAGCTCGGGGACTTCATCGAGGACTCCGAGGCGGTCGTCGCGGTCGACGCGGTCTCCTTCTCGCTGTTGCAGGACCAGCTCCAGCAGGTGCTCCAGACGCTCTCCGAGCGGGAGGCCGGCGTGGTGCGGCTGCGGTTCGGGCTGACCGACGGACAGCCGCGCACCCTGGACGAGATCGGCCAGGTGTACGGCGTGACCCGCGAGCGGATCCGGCAGATCGAGTCCAAGACGATGTCGAAGCTGCGCCATCCGTCCCGTTCGCAGGTGCTACGCGATTATCTTGACTGACCCCAAAAGTCAACCAGTCGTGTCCATCTGATCACCACACGTACATCGGGCGCATGGTGATCGGCGGTTCCCCACTTGTGATCGTTGACGTGGCACCCTGGTGGCACGGCACACTGTCTCTACCACGTGTGACATCGGTCCCCCGGGGGCACACTGGGAAGGCCACACCCCACGAGGGTGTTGCACGATAGGTGAGCAATGACCGACGAGAGTGTTCATCGGTGACGACCGCAGGAGGAAGGCGATGACCCCGACCCTCACGCCGCCGCCCGAGACGGTGGCTCCCCCAGCCGCCGATGAACGGTGCGACCGCTGTAACGCCGCCGGCAAGCTTCGAATCACCCTCGCGGGTGGGAGCGAGCTGGTGTTCTGTGGGCATCACGCGAACAAGTACGCCGAGGATCTCGTGAAGATCACGGTTAGGTACGCGGTTGACCCCGAGTTCAGCTGGCGAGGCGCCGAGTTGATGGCGAACTAACCCAATCAGGACATAGCTGACCGGAGGTGCCCGGAGCGGGCGCCTCCGGTCGTCTATTCCCCGACAGTGCCGATTGCCGACACAGCCGGCGATCGGCCGCAGCACGGCACGGACCCGCCGGCACTGTGCTGGCATCGGCCGCGCCGCCGTACGGCCGCCTCGGTGCCGTGACGCGGTCACAACGTCTGGACGGTGGCGATCCGCTCCTCGAGCTGCTCGATGGTGGCCTGCGCGCTGGGCGGCCCGCCGCAGCGGCGGCGCAGCTCGGCGTGGATCTTGCCATGTGGCAGCCCGGTCCGGTGGTGATGCGCCGCGACCAGTGCGTTGAGCTGGCGGCGCAGGCTGACCCGCCGTTCCGCCGCGCTGAGCGGGCGGCTCTCCGGCCGGGGCGCCGGCACCGGCTCGGCAATCGTCCGACGCCGCTGCGCGGCCAACTGCTCGGCCTGGCGCTTGTTCAGCAGCACCGCGACCTGGTCGGCGGTGAGTAGGCCGGGCAGGCCGAGGTACTCCTCCTCCTCCGGCGTACCCGCCTGGGCGGCGGTGCCGAAGGAGGCGCCGTCGAAGATCACCTGGTCCAGTTCGGCGGTGGCGGAGAGCGCCTCGAACCGCTTCTCCAGTTCCCCACTGGCCTGCTCGGTGCGCTGCGCCCGCTCCAGCAGGTCGTCGTCGAGCCCGTCGCCGCGCTTCGGCGCGCCCAGCACGTGGTCCCGCTCGACCTCCATCTCACTGGCCAGCCCGAGCAGATGCGGCACGCTGGGCAGGAAGACCGACGCGGTCTCGCCGGGCCGGCGGGCCCGGACGAACCGCCCGATCGCCTGGGCGAAGAAGAGCGGTGTGGAGGCGCTGGTCGCGTAGACGCCGACGGCCAGCCGGGGAATGTCGACCCCCTCGGAGACCATCCGGACCGCGACCATCCAGCGCTGGTCCGAGGCGGCGAAGGCGGCGATCCGGGCCGAGGCGCCCTGGTCGTCGGAGAGCACCACCACCGCCCGCTCCCCGGTGATCCGTTCGATCAGCCGGGCGTACGACCGGGCCGCCTGCTGGTCGGTGGCGATCACCAGACCGGCCGCATCGGAGACTCCACCGGCCCGGAGCACCTGCAGCCGCGCGTCGGCGGCCCGCAGCACCTGCGGCATCCAGTCGCCGGCCGGGTCCAGCGCGGTGCGCCAGGCCTGGGCAATCAGGTCCTGGGTCATCGGCTCGCCCAGCCGGGCGGCCAACTCGTCCCCGGCGCTGGTCCGCCACCGGGTCTCCCCCGAGTAGGCGAGAAAGATCACCGGACGGACGACGCCGTCGGCGAGCGCGTCGGAGTAGCCGTACACGGAGTCGGCGCGGGAGCGTTGCAGGCCGTCGCCGCCCCGCTCGTAGTTGACGAAGGGGATCGGGTTCTCGTCCGACCGGAACGGCGTACCGGTCAGCATCAGCCGGCGTACGGCGGGTTCGAAGGCCGCCTTGACCCCGTCGCCCCAGGACCGGGAGTCGCCGGCATGGTGGATCTCGTCGAGGATCACCAGGGTCCGTCGGGTCATCGTCCGGCGGCGGTGCACCTGCGGGGCGATGCCGACCTGGGCGTACGTGACGACCGCACCGTGGAAGTCCGCCGAGGAGTGCAGGTCGGCGTTGCGGAAGGCGGCGTCGAGCTGGATGCCGACCCGGGCCGCCGCCGCGGCCCACTGGGTCTTCAGGTGTTCGGTCGGGGCGACCACGGTGACCGCCTCGACCGTGCCGTCGCGGAGCAGCTCGGCGGCGATCCGCAGCGCGAAGGTGGTCTTACCGGCACCGGGCGTGGCGACGGCCAGGAAGTCCTCGGAACGGCGTCGCAGGTATTCCACCAACGCCTTACGCTGCCACGCGCGCAGCGCCGGGAACGACTCGAGAACCGGCAGTCGGGCTCCCACGCGAATCTCTCCCCTCCGACGGCCAGGTATCCGACCACACGAAAACGCCTCCGCGACCGGACCGAGCGCGAAGGCCGTACCAGCATAACCAGCCGGCCCCATCCGACCCAGGCGACACCGACGCCACAGCGGGCACAGTTGGCGCCGCCGGCCCGGGCCCTCGACGGTGCCCGGACGCCCGGGCACGGCCGGTCAGCGACCCTGGTCCGCAGCGCGTCCGTCGTCGGCCTGCCGGTGCACGCCGCCGGCGTGATCGGCCTGCCGATCCACCGGGCCGGTACCGTCGCCGGCCTGCCGGTCAACACCTCGTCCGCCGCCGGCCCGCCGGCCCGCCGGAACAGCGCCGTCGCCGGCCGGCGGGTCGATCGGAACCGGAGCCGACCAGCGCCGGCGCAGGGCCACCAGCCGGACCGCGAAGACGAAGAGCGCCGCCGCCATCAACGGCCCCGGCCCGGCCAGGCCGGCCCGGTCCAGGCCGACGACCGCGACCGCACCGGCCAGCGCCGCCACCGCGTAGATCTCCCGGCGCAGCACCACCGGAATCTCCCCGGTGAGCAGGTCCCGGCCCAGCCCGCCGCCGATGCCGGCCATCATGCCGATCATGCCGGCGCCGAGCGGTGGCAGGCCGGCGTCCAGCGCGGTGAGCGTACCGGTGACGGTGAAGAGGCCGAGCCCGGCCGCGTCGAGGACCAGCACGGTGGTACGCAGCCGCGCCAGCTGGGGATGTAGCCAGAAGACCGCCGCGGCGGTGACCGTCGCGGTGACCGCGTACCGCCAGTCGGCGAAGGCCAGCGGTGGCCCGTCGCCGATCACCAGGTCACGGAAGATGCCGCCGCCGAGCGCGGCGACGAAGCCGACGAAGACCACCCCGAACAGGTCGAGCCGCTTGACCACCGCGGCTGATGCCCCGGAGGCAGCGAAGATCGCCACACCGGTCAGGTCGGCGAGGAGCAGGGCGGCTGCGGCGGTCACCGCAGGATGTTACGCGCGCAGGGCTGGCCCCGGCCCGCGTCAGTCCCGCATGGAGTCGTAGATCTCCTTGCACTTCGGGCAGACCGGCGAGCCCGGCTTGGCTGCCTTGGTGACCGGGAACGTCTCACCGCAGAGCGCGATCACGAAGGTCCCCATGACCGCGCTCTCGGCGATCTTTTCTTTCCGGACGTAGTGGAACATTTCCGGCCCGGTATCCGCGTCCTTCAGCTCCGGACGCTCGAGAACCTCTGTACTCACGGCAGTGATTCCTCCCTAAGTGACCCCGCCAACGCTCAAGTCTGGCAGGTCACTGCCGACCGGTCCACCGGAACACCCACCGGCCCCGGCCCGTACGGTGGTCAGCCGTGACCGATTTTCAGATCCGCTACGGCGCCGAGGTGGCCGAGGCACTGCGCGCCGGACGTCCCGTCGTTGCCCTGGAGAGCACCATCGTCTCGCACGGCCTGCCCCGCCCGGACAACCTGCGGGTGGCCCGCGAGATCGAAGCGGCCGTACGGGCCGAGGGTGCGGTGCCGGCCACCATCGGCATGGTCGAAGGCGTTCTCGTGGTGGGCCTCGACGACGCCCAGTTGATCCGACTGGCCTCCTCGGACGGGGTCGCCAAGCTCTCCGTACGCGACCTGGCGTTGGCCGCCGCCACCGGGGCGGACGGGGCGACCACGGTGGCCGCCACCAGTGCGGTCGCCGCGGCGGCCGGAATCCGGGTCTTCGCCACCGGCGGGCTGGGCGGTGTGCACCGGGAGGCGGCGCAGACCTTCGACGAGTCGGCCGACCTGACCACGCTCTCCCGGACCCCGATCGCGGTGGTCTGTGCCGGGGTGAAGTCGATCCTCGACGTCGGCGCGACGCTGGAACGGCTGGAGACGCTGGGCGTGGCGGTGGCCGGTTACCGCAGCCGCCGGTTCCCCGGCTTCTTCGTCACCGACGGCGGCTTCGACCTGGACTGGTCGCTGGACTCGCCGGAGCAGGTCGCGGCGGTACTGGCGGCCCGGGCGGCCCACGGAGTCCAGCCGGGTGCGCTGATCGTGGCCAACCCGCTCCCCACCGACGAGCAGCTCGATCCGGCCCTGCACGACCGCACCCTGGCCGACGGGCTGGCCCGGCTCGCCGCCGACGCGGTGACCGGCAAGGCGGTCACCCCGTTCCTGCTGGCCCACTTCCACTCGGCCACCAAGGGCGCCAGCCTGGCGGTGAACATCCGGATCATCCTGCGCAACGCGGCCCTCGCGGCCCAGATCGCCGTGGCCGCCGCCACCCGGTGATGACCACCGCGGAACCCGTGGCCACGGCCAGGATCGTCGTGGTGGGTGACATCGTCACCGACGTGCTGGCGGTGCTGGCCGGGCCGGTGGCGCCCGGCTCCGACACCTCGGCCGACATCCGGGTCACCGGAGGCGGCCAGGCCGCCAACACCGCCGCCTGGCTGGCCTGGCGGGGCCGCCCGGTGACCCTGGTCGGCGCGGTCGGCGCCGACGAGGCCGGCGCCTCCCGGCTCGCCGAGCTGACCGGGCTGGGCGTGCGGTGCGCGGTGCGGCGGTATCCGGACGTGCCGACCGGCACCGTCATCGTGCTGGCCGGGGACGGCGAGCGGACCATGGTCACCCAGCGCGGCGCGAACCTGCGGCTGGCCCCGGGGCACGTGGACGCCGCCCTGGACGCCAGCGCGGACGCGACCCATCTGCACCTGTCCGGGTACACCCTGTTGGACGCCGGATCGCGGGAGGCCGGGCGGCGCGCGCTGGCCGCCGCGCGCGAACGCGGGTTGACCACCAGCGTGGACGCGGCCTCCGCCGAACCGCTGCGCCGGGTCGGCGCGGCGGCGTTCCTGAGCTGGGTACGCGACGCCGACCTGCTGCTCGCCAACGCGGACGAGGCGGCGGTGCTGGCCGGCCCGGGCTCACCGGCCGCCCAGGCGCGTGTCCTGACCGAGCTGACCCGGCACGTGGTGGTGAAGGACGGGGCCGCCGGTGCCGTCTGGGCCGAGCGCGGCGGCGAGGTGGTCTCCGCGCCGGCCCGCCGGGTGCCGGTGCGGGACGTGACCGGAGCGGGGGACGCGTTCGCGGCCGGTCTGCTGGCGGCCTGGGTCACCGGGGCGCCTGCGGCCGAGGCGCTGGACCGGGCGGCCGAACTGGGCGCGGCGGCGGTCGGCACCCTCGGTGCCCGGCCGGCGGCCGACGGGGCGGCCGGGGTGGTCGACTGACCGGCCAGCAGGCCGGTTCGGGGTCCTGGTCATGTTCCAGACCTTCTCCCTGCCCGGCGTCCGGTCGCCGACCGGTCAACCTCAGCCGTGACCGCTCGGTCCGTCCCCGCTCAGCCTGGCACCGCTCAGCCCGTGGCCTCGTGCCGGGCTGCCGCGAGGAACCGGTCGAAGGTCTCCACCAGTACGGCCCGGCGGCTCTCCCGGGCCTCCGCCGACTCCACGAGTTCCCCGATGGTCTCGTCCCAGACGGCCAGGTAACGCCGCTTCCAGTCGGCGGCGACGTCCGGTTCGGGCAGGCAGACGCCGACGTAGGGCAGCTCGGCGAGCCGGTAGAGGAGTTCGAGGTTGCACGGCACCGCCACGCCCCAGTACTCGTCCGGCTCGAGTTCGACCGGATCGCCGGCCATCGCCTCGGTGACCTCGTCGAGCAGTCGTTTGGTGATGATCGACAGGTGGTCCGCCGCCGTGTCGTTGTCGAAGTTGCCGAAGCCCCAGCTACCCACCGCTGCTCCTCCTGACCGTCCGCGTCCCGCACCGGCGGCCGGCGCGCGAAGTCGATCACCGATCCGGGTGAGACTACCGACCGGGGCGGACGCTTCGGATCACGGCTCGGCGTCGATCACCCGGTGCGGCCGCTCCTCGGCGGGCAGCGCGCGGGGCGGGGTCTCGTCGAGGTGCGTACGACGCCACCTGGCGCTGATCCGGTGCTGCTCCTTCGGTGGGCGGTCGTTCGCGAGCAGTACGGCCAGCCACGGGATCAGCACCATGCCGACGGCGCAGAGCGGCAGCCAGAGCCAGAGCAGCGGTGCCTTGGCACCGACCAGGATCGCACCGACGATGACGCAGAGTGCCCGGATGGACATCATCACGATGTACCGGCGCTCGCGGGTACGCAGTTGGTCGTCCTGGCTGCGCGAGGCGTCGGTGATCAGGATCGGCTGGTACGCCTGACGCTTCACCACGGCCTCCGGAGGGATGCGGTCGGTCCTCCCCGGAACTCTCCCGTCCCGGGATGCCACCCCCATCCTCGCACCTTCGCCTGAGCGGCGGCGCCGGGCCGCCGCCCCGCCCCCCGCGCTCGCCCCTCCCCGACGTGTTACGCCCGTGGTACGCTCCCCCGCGTGGGCAGCAGGTTCAGCTTCACCGATGAGGCGCTGGGAAACCTGAAGGTCCACGACGTCACCCCCGGCGAGGTGTGGGAGGCGCTGCACAGCGCCCGACGGGTAATCCGGCACCTCGGCGACGACGTGATGGTCGTCTACGCCACGGCACGGCGCGGGCGACGACTGGCCATCCTGCTGGCCGAGGCCGATCAAGTTGACAACGACTGGGACATCCTCTCCGCGCGTGACCTGACCGACATCGAGTCCAAGCGCTACGAGGAGGCGATCCAGGGGCGACGGCGATGAGTCCGTCCCACCGGGCGGGCCCGAGATCGCGCACCAGGAGACCGGGATCGATCACGAGATCGAGCACCGAGACGAGGAGGAGGCGGTGACGATGCACCGAGACGATGCCATCAAGCGGTTCCACGCCGGCGACGAACAGCTCGCCGACCTGGTCGACGACGCGCAGCCGGTCGAGCTGCCCACCCCGGACACCGACGTGCCGATGGTCAGCCGCTCCGTACGCCTGCCGTTGGACACCTACGAACGGGTCCGCTCGGCCGCCGAGGCGCGGGGCATCGGGGTGACCACCCTGATGCGGCAGTGGATCGAGGCCGGGCTGGCCGACCTGGACGACTCGGCGACGGTGTCGCTGGCCGACGTACGCCGGGCCCTGGCCGCGCTCGCCCACCCGACCGCAGCCTGAGACCGGCGGCCGCACAGGGCGGCGACCACCGGTCAGACCCGCGGCATCGGCTGCTCGGGCGCCTGGCCCCACGAGCGGCGCAGGTCGAGGAGTGCCACCCCGAGCAGTACCCCGGCGGTGGTGCCGGCGACCGCCAGCAGCGGCAGGTGCTCCATCGCCGGTACCACCGCTCCCAGCAGGAGCAGGCCGGCCACCCGGGGTCGGGAGATCCGCCCGAACACCTGGAACTCGAAACCGGCCCGCCCGGCCAGGAACAGCGCGGGACCGCCCAGGATGGCGATCAGCCAGCCGGGCGCGATGTGCCCGAGCGGGTGGGCGATGGTCAGCTCGTAACCGACCCCGGTGAGCACGATTCCGGCAACCATGATCAAGTGCGCGTACCAGGCGGAGAGGCCGAGCCGGGTCGAGTTCCGGGCCCTGACGATCGCGCCCGGTAGCACGTGCCCGGCACGGTAGAAGTAGATCCGCCAGAGCAGCACGGTGGTCAGCAACGCCAGCCCCAACGCGCTGGTCCGCGCAGGGGTGAAGATACCGTTACCGCCGCTGAAGGCGATCCCGGTGACGAGGATCACCTCGCCGAGCGCGATCAACAGGAACTGCTGAAGCCGTTCGGCCAGGTGCTCTCCGCCGAAGGGCTGAGTGCCGTACCGGGTGCGACCGGACCAGGGGGTCGGCCAGCCCAGCGTGAACCCGAAATAGTCCATGGCGATTGCGCCGCTCCACAACACTCCGCGGAGGACACTCTCGTCGATCATTCCGCCGGTGAGCCACGGCACGGCGGACAATCCGGCCCAGAAGAGCACCCGTCGCGGCGCCGCCGGGTCGTTCGGAAGGAACCGGCCAGACGTGGCGAGCATGAGGAAGCCGATCCGGCCGAACTGGACCGCGAGATAGGCGACGGCGAAGATGAGAGCCCGATCGCCGAACCCCTCCGGCAACGCCACCGCCACCACCATGCTGCCGACCACGGTCAGCACCACAGCGCCCTGCACGGCGAACGCCTCGGGCTCCAGGGCGCTGGTGACCCAGGCTGTCGAGGCCCAGATCAGCCAGAGCGCCAGGAACAGGGCCAGGGTCTGGCCGGCCTCGGAGAACAGGACCCGCTGCTCCGTGGTGAAATCCTCGACCAGCCGCGCGGAGACCCGGGTGAGCGCGAAGACGAAGACCAGATCCAGGAACAACTCCAGGAAGGTGGCCCGCTGCGAACTGGACTCGGCGCGCAGCAGCGGGTCCACAGGCGTGTCAGCCATCCGGCCTCAGCCCGGCGGGTCCGGCCGGCGCTCCGAGACCTACCCGGATAGGAACCGTCGAAACCATTGGTCGCTCCCTGAGCGTCGATAATCTCCACACTCAACGAGTCAGCATCCACCGGGGCGCTGCCGCCGCCCGGATCCGCCCCGCCGACCGGCCGTCGCGTGGGGCCCGGGCGGGATCAGTCGGCCGCTGCGGCCTTGGCGGCGGCCTTCATCTGCTGCTTGTGCTGGCGTACCTTGGCCAGCGACGTCTCGTCCACCACGTCCGCGACCGAGTAGTGGGCGCCGTCCACGCCGTAGTCGCCGGCCGCCTCGCGCCAGCCGGGCGGCTGGACGCCGAAGCGCTTGCCGAGCAGGGCGAGGAAGATCTGCCCCTTCTGCTTGCCGAACCCGGGCAGTCCGGTGATCCGCTTCAGCAGCTCGCGGCCGTCCTCGGCCTCCGACCAGAGCCGGCTCGGGTCACCGTCGTACCGCTCGACGAGGGTCCGGCACACCTCCTGGACCCGGGCCGCCATCGCCTTGGGGAACCGGTGCAGGGCGGGGCGCTCGGCGAAGATCGCGGTCAGCGCGTCCGGGTCGAAGCCGGCCAGCTCGGCCGCGTCCGGCGCGTGGCCGAGCCGCTTCACCAACTCGTACGGGCCGGCGAAGGCCTTCTCCATGCTGACCTGCTGGTCCAGGACCATGCCGATCAGCAGCGCCAGCGGGTCGCGCCGGAGCAGTTCGTTCGCTTCGGCGTCGATGGGCAGCGAGAGCGTCATGCGGCTATCTTGCCTGCTCAGTCCGGCGCCGAGGTAGCGCCCCCGGGCGGGCCGGACCGGCGGGCGGGGTACCCGAGCCGCGGATCGTCGGACCGGGTTGACCGACACCTCACCCTGGTCCGTCCGGATCACGATCTGTAGCCCGGACAGGTCCTCGGCCCACCACAGCCGTTCCTCCTCGACGGTGGCCGCTCCGTCCCGCCCGGCCAGCGTGGTCTCCCGGGCCCAGACCTGGATCCGGGTGTACGCGTAGCGCCCGGTCGCCGGGGCGTCCGAGCCCTCCCGGACCAGGCCGGCGAGGTGGTTCAGCCAGTACCGTGCGGTGCTCGGCTCCGAGACTACGGGTGCGCCGGACCCGACGGGTGGACTCGACGGCGCGGTGAGGACGGCCGGAGGCTCGCGATCGTCCCGAATGGCCACCAGCACTCCGCCGGCACCCGCGAGGGCCATCCCGGCGGCACCCGCCATCGCCGCGCTCACCACCTTGCGCCGGGTCCAGACGACGCCTGCCCAGCGGGGCGGGAGCGGCAACGGCGGTACCGGGCCGGGCCGGGCTCCCCCTGCGGGAGGAGACGGCTCGGGCGTCCGGGGCGCAGGCTCGGGCATTCGGGGCGCGGGTATGGCTGGCGACGTCCTGCCCGGTGAGAGGCGCGCACGAGGTGGGCTCGCCGGACGCGACGATCCGATCTCGTCGAGCAGGTGGTTCTTGCGGCGCAGTTCGCGGATCCGGGCAAGGTGCTTCCGCCAGTACCGGACGTCGCCGTCGATTCCGCCGCAGGCGAAGACGACGTGGTCGAGTACCGGCTCGGTCGGCGGGCTGCTCCGGTCGACGAACTCCGCGACGATCTCCGGCTCGGGTATCGGCCGGACCGTCCACTTCTTCCGGTGTTTCCTCGTCTCCCCGATGACGCTCCCGGCCGCCTCCGCCAACCGCCCGGCCAGCACGGCGGTGTCCAGTCGCCCGTCGACCGCCAGTCCCTGCCCGGACGCGAGCACGACCAGGGCGTCCACCAGGTCGTCGTCGGTCTCGCAGTGCGCCAGGTCCGGCCGGAACGCCTCGATGGCCTCGGCCGTCTCTTCCCAGATCCGGAGCACACCGCCGTAGGTGTCGCCGTCCGTGATGCCACACCCCCGGAGGAACGCCTCCACGCACTCCCGGGTCGGCACCACCTGACCGTTCTTCGCCCGGGACAGGTTGGCGGTACTGCTGCTGCGGCCGAGCCTCATCCGTTCGAGCGGCGGTCGGCCGGCCTCCTCGTAAACCCTACGGAGCACCCGCGCGAGCCGAGCCACCGGCCCGAAGCCCAGCACCGGGTTACCCGGCCGTCCGGTCCGCGCCCCGTCGGTGCGGGGTCGGCCGTCTCCAGCCTTCCCGGTCCCGTCCGCACCGGTCACGGTCTGCGGCAGCCCGACCTGCCCGAGCGGTTCGTGTCGTCCTGGCCGCCCAGGCGGACCGGACCGTTCCGGCTGCCCGAGCGGGCCGGGGCGCCCGAGTGGTCCGGGCTCGACACGGGGTTCGGTCGACTGCTGGCGACGATGCCAGTCACTGTCTTGCACGCTCAGGTAGGCCTTTCGAGGGGCGGGTAACGCGTCGCGAGGCGATGCGTCACCCGCCGGGTCCAGCGGTTCCAGACCATCGTCGGAGATCATTTCCCGTCCGGACCGGTTGCAGCCGGCCCAATGATCTCGAACGACAATTCGGATCATCCCATCGCGCGGCCCCCGAGGCTAGTCCAGAAATAGCAAAGCTTCGGCCGCGATCCGGCCATAAATCGGTCAATCGCTATGTGTCGCGACAACATTCACCCCATCAAGAAACTCCGGGCGCCCAACCCGAAAAGCCTCACCTGCTTCCGCCGCACGAGCCGGAGCACTCACCGAACCAGGACCAAAGTAGACTGTCGCCGCTCGGCTACGTACGGTAAGGTATCCACAAATCGTGGCCACCTGATCACAGGTTCCCGATTCGGCCTTCGATGGGTCCAGCGGAGTCGGGCGGGGGTCTTCCGTTGCAGCGGAAGACCCCCCATCACCATCGGCACCCAGAGCCCGCCCCGACCCGGAAGCCACAGCTCACTGGCCTGGGCCGACACCCGTTCCGATCATGATGGCCACCTTCAGCAGCCGACCGAACCAGCCGTCGCGCCCCTCCCCCGACGCCGGTGCCGTGACCCGGCGGACCACCGCGACAGCCACTCCACAGAGCACGACCAGGACGGCCAGGGCGGGCCACAGCGGTACTCCGATCCACAGCAGCAGGACCAGGCAACCCATCAACATCGCAAGCACGGCGACGAGCAGTCCGGCCGCAATCGCGACGCCGGCAACGAGACGACCCCGTTCCGACGATTTCCCCCCAGACCCGGAATCCGGGTCTCCTTTCTTTGCAGGCATCTCGGCCTTCCTCACTTGCGCCGACGGCGACACCCTGATCGTGCACGCGACCGGCGGTCCGATAGGCACGACGAGAGCAGGATTTGCCGGGCGGTCTGCAGCCCGACCGCTGATCTCATCGATTGGAGGGATCATGTGCAAGCGAACAGGATTCGTCAAGACGCGAAATGAGTCCGTTCTTGTTCCGATTCACGGAGGGGAGATTTTCCGCGTCGCAAGCACAAATCCCGGATCGGCACGGAGGCGGGGAGGAGGGACGGAAAAAGCCGATACGCTGCGGGTTCGTACGGCGGGAAAACTTCTGCGAGGCCGGAAGAACTGTCAGCCGGCGGTCGGATCAACCACCGGCGTGGCATCGGTGGAAACGCGCCGGGTCGGGGCGGCCGAAAAACCGCGCCGCCCCCGACCCGGCACGCGCTCGCCGCTGCCAGCCGACCAGCGGTGGCCGTACGGCACGGGTGAGAGCCGCAATCGGGCCGACGGGCGGGAGGTTCGACGCCGGGGTCAATCGTGCGAGGGGCGGCGCCCGGCCCGGGTGCCGGCGAGGAAACGGCGCCACCGTTCCCGGCCGAAGGTCAGCACCGGGCCGGCCGGATCCTTGCTGTCCCGAACCGCCACCACCCCGGGCAGGTTGTCGGCGACCTCCACGCAATCCCCGCCGTTGCTGCCGCTGCGCGTGCTCTTGCGCCACCGGGCGCCGGTCAGATCGCTCACCATTACCGCTCCCCTGCGATCATGTTGATCAATTCCTTCGATTCTCCCCCATCCAGAGCGAGCCTGACCAGCGCCGACCAGACTTCCTCGTAGGCCCGTATCTCGCCCGACTTCTCCAGATAGAGCGCACCGGTCAGCGACTCGCTGTAGACCGTGGTCGGCCAGTCACCCGCCGCACGTTCACGCCCCGGGAACTCCAGCACCGTGAAGGCTCCGGTCTCGCTGGCCAGGGTCGGCCCGGCGGCCAGCGGCAGGATCCGTACCGAGACGTTTGGTTGGGACGCGACCGTCACCAGGTGGCGGAGCTGCTGCTGCATCCCCTCGGCGTTGGCGATGCTCCGCCTGAGCACCGCCTCGGAAACAACGGCCCAGATTGCCATCGGTAAACGGCGGACACAACGTTGTCAGCCAACTGTCCCTATCGGATTCTGAACACGGGCACGGCACCCACCCGAGGCGACCCCCCCGCAGAATCGGCCGGTGCCGTGCCCCCGTACCCGAATCGGCAGCGGAAGCGCGCCGTGCCCCGCACCGGGCCCGGAAGGATCAAGATGCTCCGGGAACTCTTCCAGGGCAATCTTCCGGGACTGGTCAGCTATCTGATCCGCTACCTGAACGAGGCGGTGGCCGAATTGGACGGGCTCGGCACGGCAGAGATCATGGACCGGTTCGTCGGATGGTGCGGGCAACCGCCCGATCCAATGCCTCCCCTGGACCGGCCGGACCGGAGTCGTCCGCCGAACCTCGGCCCGACGATGCGCCGGCTACCGTCCCGCCGGTCGTTCTGAGGAATACGAGCAGACCCGACCCGGATCAGTCGCCGACGGCGACGGCCTCGATTTCGAGTAGCCATTCCTCGGCGTAGATGTCGGTGATGATGATGGTGATCGCGGGCGTGTGGTCGCCGAGTACCTCGGCGCGGATCCGCGAGTTGGCCTCCCGGTAGCGCCGGTCCGAGAGGTACGTCGTCACCTTGGCGAGATTCCGCACTCCCATCCCCGCCTCGGCGAGCACGGCCAGGACGTTGCGCCAGACCAGTCGGCACTGCGCGTCGAAGTCCTCCGGGAGGTGTCCCGCCTCGTCCCGCCACGGCACCTGACCGCTGACGAAGACCGTACGGCTGCCGCCGGTGACCAGCGTGCCGTGGGTGTAGTTGCCGGTCGGCGCCGGCAGCCCGGCCGGGTTGAGCGGTCGGATCTCGACCTCGGTCACGACACCCTCCCGTCCACGACGTATCGATCACTGATCCAGGTGCGTACGCACCGTACGCAGCCCCGGCCGGCCGATCAAGCACCGCTGGAACGGATCGACGGCGGGGCGGGAAGGCCGTTGAGGGCCGTCGATGTTGCCGGGGTGGGGTAGGGCGTGCTGGAATGGCTCATATCGCCGCAGTGCGGGGGCAACCGCACTGGGAACGGCCAGCACGGGAGCACGCAGTGCCGGCAGCGCGCCGCCTCGACGCCGGATTCGCGCTGCACCAGATCCGCGCTGCGTTCGCCGGGCCAGTTCCGACAACGACGGACATCCACCCACCACGGGTCGGCGCGTCCGACGAGTTCTGCCAACGCACCAACCCGGCGACGAGATGAGAACGATCATGATTACCCGGAACAGTTTCGCGGGGTGGTACCGCAACCGCTTCGTGTGGGTGGCGGTCATCCTGCTGGCGGTGTCGGCCGGCACGGTCGTACTGGTCAACACGGCCGGCTCGGAGGCCGGGCCGCCAGATCTGCGCGGGCAGATCATGACCCGGCTGCGCACCACACTGGAATCGGCCGACCCCGGGCAGCACCAGCACACGGGCCACAACGTCGAGCAGGCGACAGCCGAGAAGGACGGGAAAAAGCCGCCGGTCATCTGCGGGGTACACGTCTACGGCTTCGAGCCGAGCGGCGTCAGCACGCTCGCCGAGGTGAAGACGGTCTACGGATTCCACCTCTGCGGGGTCGCCGAGCAGAAGCGGCCCTGGGACTGGGCGGTCAAGCTGGCCGGTCCGGTGATCGTGGACATGTCCACCGAGCCGCCGGGGATCCAGGTGGTCGAGGCGACCGAGAACGTCCGGTTCATCGACCGGCTCAAGGAGATGTTCCCGGACAAGTACGAGGAACTGGCGCAGAAGGAGGCGCTGGGCGCCTCGGAGATGGCCGACCTGCGCCGTCGGTACGACGAGGCGGCCGGGCTCTGACCCACGCTGCGCGGCGGGGCCGACGCCGTACCCGGTCCCGGCCGGCCGCCGGGGCGCACCCCCCTCGGTAGACTTCCGGTTCGTCGGGTGCCGGGCCGGCCCGGCGTACCCGAGTGGAGGTCGACCCGTGACGACACCGCACCGACCCCCGCTGGCCGAGCAGCTCGACCTGGCCCCCCACCCGGAGGGTGGCTGGTTCCGCGAGACCTGGCGCTCGGCGCACGCCTTCACCCCTGACGGGTACGCCGGACCGCGTGCCGCCGCGACCGCGATCTACTTCCTGCTGCAACCCGGGGAGCGGTCCCGATGGCACGTCGTCCGCTCCGACGAGCTGTGGCTGTGGCATTCGGGCGGCCCGCTGCGACTGCAGCTCGGTGGCGCGGCCGAGGTGCCGGCGGAGGAACCGGCCGAGGTGCGGCTCGGCCCGGACGTGCCCGCCGGCGAGCGGCCGCAGGTGGTGATCCCCGGCGGTGTCTGGCAGTCGGCCGAGCCGGCGGGTAACCAACCCGTGCTGGTGAGCTGCGTGGTGGCACCCGGCTTCGACTTCGCCGACTTCCAACTGGCCTGAGCCGGCCGCACCGGTGGCGAACCGACGCCCACGGCGCGCCGGCTCCGACCGCCCCGGTCCCGGTCCCGACTGGACATGCGGGACCATTCAGCCCGTCAGGTATCGATGGACACCTATTGATTGAGCCGGCCATCCGTGCTGCAATGGTTCATATCGCCGCAGTACGGGGGCAACCGTGCTGCGCGTGTGGGATCCGGGCCTGATGCCAGCAGCCGGTGACCGGGCACGGCGGACGCCACCACCACGCCCGCACGCCCCGCCGGAGTCAGCCCGACCGCGCCCGACGACACCTTCCGGCGGCGGTCGAACAGAA
The DNA here is from genome assembly GCF_033446045.1 of Plantactinospora sp. KLBMP9567. Taxonomy (NCBI): domain Bacteria; kingdom Bacillati; phylum Actinomycetota; class Actinomycetes; order Micromonosporales; family Micromonosporaceae; genus Plantactinospora; species Plantactinospora sp. KLBMP9567. The sequence continues at coordinate 99,665 of NZ_JAWQRR010000010.1, forward strand.
GGGATCAACTCGTGAAACTCCTGCGCAGACTGACGGTTGTCGGCGTCTCCGCCGTGCTGACCGCCGGCCTCCTGACGGTGATCTCGCCGAACCCGGCCAACGCACACGGCGCGCTGATGGTTCCGGCGAGCCGGACGTACGCGTGCTACCGGGACGGCCTGACCCCGCAGGGCAACATCGTGAACCAGAACCCCGGCTGCGTCGCCGCGGCCAACGTGAGCGGCGTCTCCCCGCTCTACAACTGGTTCAGCGTGCTCCGCTCGGACGGCGCCGGCCGGACCCAGGGCTTCATCCCGGACGGCCAGCTGTGCAGCGGCGGCAACTCCACCTTCCGGGGCTGGGACCTGGCCCGGAACGACTTCCCGAAGGCCCAGGTCAGCTCGGGCGCAAGCGTCGAGTTCCGGTACAGCAACTGGGCCGCGCACCCCGGCCGGTTCGACCTGTACGTCACCCGGAACAGCTGGAGCCCGACCCGGCCGCTGGCCTGGAGCGACCTGGAGTCGACGCCGTTCTCCTCGGTCACCAACCCGCCGCAGCGGGGCAACGTGGGCAGCAACGACGGCCACTACTACTGGACCGGTCGACTGCCGTCCGGTAAGAGCGGCCACCACATCATCTACTCGGTGTGGACGCGGTCCGACAGCACGGAGACCTTCTACGGATGCTCGGACGTGACGTTCTGACGCTCTGACCCACGGCCCGTCCGACCATGAGCACGTCGCCCGGCCCGCCCCCGCGCGGCGAACCGTGACGCTCTCGACGAGATGCCACCGGCCCGATCCGGCGGCGGCATCCCGTCGAGAACGGCCGTCTCCGGCCCGCCGACCGCCACTACTCCGGCCGGCGGGATCGTGGCCGGGCCAGGCCCAGGTCGTACGCGAGGATCGTCGCCTGCACCCGGTCCCGCACGCCGAGCTTGGCCAGCAGGGCGTTGACGCCCCTGGGAGATGTTCGTGGTCAGCCTGCTGGTGCACGCCGGCTACGCCGTCGTGGTGCTCTGGCTGGCCCGCCGTCACCGGCTGCCGACCGTCTCGCCCGAGCGTCCGGCCTCCGCACCCGCACACCCGACGACCACCCCCGGACATCCGTTCCCGGTGCCCGCACACCCGACCGCCGTTCCCGGACAGCCGCTCCCCGACCCGCACACCCGACCACGAATCCCGGACAGCCGCTCCCCGACCCGCACACCCGACCACGAATCCCGGACAGCCGCTCCCCGACCCGCACACCCGACCACGAATGCCGGACAGCCGGTTCCCGGTGCCGGATATCGGCTCCGGTCGCGGCGGAGCCGGCGCAGCGGCCGAGAGCTGGGGAAACGCCGATCGGACCGGTCGGCTGACGCGGGATGTCGCCGCCGATTACACCCGACGGGGTGGTTCCCGGCCGCCAACTGCGGGGGTTGCGGGTCGGTCCGGCCCGACCGGCGGGCAGGATGGACGCCGTGGACGGGAACGAGATGCTGCTGTCCCCGGCTGGGGTGGACCAGCTCCGGACGGCACTGACCAGCGCGGGCTACACCTCGAGCGGCATCGCCGACCGGCTCGGCCCGGCGGCGACCAGCGGACTGGCCCGCAGCGACTATCGGGCGGCGCTGCGGGTCACCGAGGACCGGGACCCGCTCGCCACCCTGATCCGGCTCTTCGTCTGCGCCCAGACCGAGCCGGAAGCGGCGGTACGGGCCGCCTTTGCGCCGCTGCCGCTCGCCGAGGCGCTCGCCGGAGGGCTGCTCGAACGGGTCGGCGACGGACTGCGCCAGGGCGTCGACCTGGAACCGTACGGGGACTCCTGGTGGGTACTCTCCGACGTGGCGGCCAGTGCCCGGCCTGGCCAGCCGCTCGCCGCCGACCATGTGCTCGGAATCGGCGGGGCGACCACCACGCTGGTCGGGGCGACCGTCCGGCGCCCGGTCGGCAGTGCCCTGGACCTCGGCACGGGCAGCGGGGTGCAGGCCCTGCACCTGGCCGAGCACGCCCGCTCGGTGACCGCCACCGACCTCTCCGACCGGTCGCTGCGGTTCGCCGCGACCACCGCCGCGCTGAACGGACACCACTGGGAACTGCTGAGGGGCGACCTGGTCGGCCCGGTGGCCGGCCGCCGCTTCGACCTGGTGGTGAGCAACCCGCCGTTCGTGGTCGGCCCGGGCACCACCACGCACAGCTACCGCGACTCGGGCCGGGTCGGCGACGGGATCGCCGCCGAACTCGCCGCCGCCGCGCCGGAACTGCTCACCGAGGGCGGCACCATGCAGTACCTGGCGAACTGGCTGCACGTGGCCGGGGAGGACTGGGGCGAGCGGGTGGCGGGGTGGTTCGCCGGTACCGGCCTGGACGCCTGGGTGATCCAGCGCGAGGTCGCCGACCCGATGGCGTACGTCGACCTGTGGCTGGCCGACGCCAGCGAGGCGGCCGACCCGCACCGGGTGGCCGCCTGGCTGGACTGGTTCGACGCGCAGAAGGTGGAGGCGATCGGCTTCGGCGTGGTGAACCTGCGCCGGGCCGGCCACACCGATCCGGTGGTGCGGGTGGAGGACCTGCGCCAGGCCGTACAGCCGCCGATGGGCGAGCAGATCGCGGCCTGGTTCGACCGGCAGGACTGGCTGCGCGGCCGGGACGACGAGGCGCTGCTGGCCACCCGGTTCCGGGCGGTCGACGGGCTGAAACTGCGCCAGGAGGCGTCGATGGGCGACGACGGCTGGGCGGTGGACCGCCAGGTCCTGGTCCAGTCGCACGGACTGCGCTGGACCGAGGAGGTGGACCCGCTGGTGCTGGCCCTGGTCGGCGGGGCCAACGGCCAGGTGCCGCTGCGCGAGCAGCTCGCGGTGCTGGCGCTGGCGCACGACGTACCCGCGGAGGACCTTGCCGAGGCGGCCGGGCCGATCATCGCGCACCTGGTGGAACGCGGCGTCCTGGCACCCGTGGCAGACTGACCGCCGTGCGGGCGGTGGTGCAGACGGTCAGCCGGGCCAGTGTGACGGTGCACGGCGAGGTGGTCGGGGCGATCTCGGACGGGCTGCTGGTGCTGCTCGGGGTGACCCACTCCGACACCCGGGCCACCGCGCAGACGTTGGCCCGGAAGGTGCACGAGCTGCGCATCCTGGACGACGAGCGGTCCGCCGCCGACGCCGGGGCGCCGCTGCTGGTGGTCAGCCAGTTCACCCTCTACGGTGACGCCCGCCGGGGCCGCCGGCCCAGCTGGGGCGCGGCGGCCCCGGCCGAGCTGGCCGAACCGCTGGTGACCGCGTTCGTCGAGGCGCTGCGGCTGCGGGGCGCCAAGGTCTGCACCGGTCGGTTCCGGGCGCACATGCTGGTCGAGAGCGTGAATGTCGGCCCGCGCACGGTGCTGCTGGAGCTGTAGGAGCCGGCCCTCGCGGGTCCTCCGGCGGGCGGACCGCCGTGGGACGGTTCAGAAGAACAGGCCGCGCTTCTGCATGGACTGGCGCAGCCAGCCGTCGAGCTGCCGGACCCAGTCGGTCCGGTCCACCGACGCGTAGTCGACGGTGAACCGGCCGAACGCGTCGCGGCCCTCGGTGAAGAGCCCACCCCGCTTGTCGATCTCCAGCACGATCTGCAACTGCTGCGGCGTGGCCACGAAGGTCAGCTCAAGCTGGTTGATCGCGCGGGCGTACTGCGGCCCGGGGTAGAACTCGATCTCCTGGTAGAACGGCAGGCTCTGCTGCACCCCGTAGATGCGGCCGCGTTCCACGTCCGCCCGGCTGAACCGGAAGCCGAGCTGAACCAGGGCGTCGATGACGCGCTCCTGCGCCGGCAACGGATGGACCGCCACCGGGTCGAGGTCGCCCTTGTCCACCGCCCGGGCCACCTCCAGCTCGGTACGCAGCCCCATGGTCATCCCGTGCAGGTGCCGGCCGCCGATCTCGGTCAGCGGCGTCTCCCACGGCACCTCGAAACGGAACGGAAGGTCGTGGCGCTGCCCGCTCTCCAACCGGAACGGGCCGGTCACCCGCTGCCGCTGGAACTCCTGGGTGGTGTTGTACTCACTGTCACCGCTCTCGACCTCGACCCGGGTCACCAGGCCGAGCGAGACGTACTCGACGTCCACCGGGTGGTCGCCGCCGGCGACGTGGACCTGGCCCTCCAGATAACCGCCTGGCCGGCAGTTCGGGTTGGTCAGCACCGTCTCGACCGACGGACCGCCCACGCCCATCGCCTGCATCAACCGCTTGAAGACCACCACGTCCTCCATCCGTCGTTGATCTCGTTCCCGTCTCGCACGGTAACCGTCACCGGCAAGTACCGCCGGGCGCGTACCAGGTCGGCTGCCGACGAGCCGGCAGTGATCAATCGGACCAAGATCGGGAAACCAGGGCGAATCACCCCCGGCAACCTCCCGGTTTCATGCCAACCCGACGCTCGCCTCACCTCGGCTTCACGCCCTACCGGCCAAGCTATGTGTCACCAGCGCGGTTGTCCGCTGGGACGCGCCACATTGTCGAAGCGGGGAGGCGACAGATGATGGTCCTGCAGCACAGCGAGAGCCACACTCACCCGGCCAGCGCGGCCGGTGTCGACAACGAGCCGGCCGGGGACGGCGGGCAGGTCATGGTCGACCTCGACGCCACCGACGAGCGCGGCGCCTCGGCCGACCTGGTCCGGGCCTATCTCAACGGCATCGGCCGGACCAAGCTACTCACCGCCGTCCAGGAGGTGGAGCTGGCCAGGCGGATCGAGGCGGGGCTCTACGCCGAGGAGAAGCTGAGCACCGACACCCGGGGCGCGCTCCCGGTGGAACTGCGGGCGGACCTGGAGATCGTCGCCGCCCAGGGACGGGCCGCGAAGAACCACCTGCTGGAGGCGAACCTGCGGCTGGTGGTCAGCATCGCGAAGCGGTACACGGGGCGGGGCATGGCGTTCCTGGACCTGATCCAGGAGGGCAACCTCGGCCTGATCCGCGCCGTCGAGAAGTTCGACTACACCAAGGGCTACAAGTTCTCCACCTACGCCACCTGGTGGATCCGGCAGGCCATCACCCGGGCCATGGCCGACCAGGCCCGCACCATCCGCATCCCGGTGCACATGGTCGAGCAGGTCAACCGGATGGTCCGGACCCGCCGTGACCTGGCCACCCAGCTCGGCCGGGAACCGAACGTGGCCGAGGTGGCCGCCGCGCTGGGCGTACCGGAGTTCCAGGTCATCGAACTCATCTCGTACGACCGGGAGCCGGTCAGCCTCGACCAGGCCGTCGGCGAGGACGGCGAGAGCGCGCTCGGTGACTTCGTCGCCGCCGTCGACCCCCGCGAGGAGCCCGGTGACGCGGTCTCGCAGGGCATGCTGCGCAGCGAGGTGGAGATCGTGCTCGCCACCCTCTCGCACCGCGAGCAGGCCGTGATCCGGCTGCGCTTCGGCCTGGACGACGGCCGGCAGCGCACCCTGGACGAGGTGGGCCGGGAGTTCGGCCTCTCCCGGGAGCGGATCCGCCAGATCGAGAAGGTGACCCTGCTGAAGCTGCGCCACCCATCCCGGGCCGACCGGCTGGAGGCGTACGCGAGCTGAGCCGTACGACGCGGGAGCCCCCGCCACCTGTCCGGTGGCGGGGGCTCCCGCCGTGTCCCTGGTTCGCGGTGGTGCCCGTCCGGCTCAGCCGATCGCCAGGTCCCGGCGGCGGAACGTGGCCAGGCCGAGCCCGGTCAGCGCGACCGCGACGGCGAGCAGCACCAGCAGTGGGGTGGCGCTCGGGTCGGCGGCCGGCACCGCCGGCAGGTGGGTGAACGGCGACAGGTTCAGCACCGGCTGCGGCAGCTCCAGCAGCACGCCGAGCTGGCCCAGCAGGACGCAGAGCAGGAAGACCGACCAGGACAGCGCCACCGACAGTCGGGGCAGCAGCCCGAAGAGCACCACCACCAGGCCGGCGAGGACCAACGCCGCCGGCGCCTGGACCAGTCCGGCCACGGTGAGCCGGGCCACCTCGCCGGGCACGTCGCCGCTGACCAGGCCGTAGCCCAGCCCGGTGCTGGCGCCGGCCAGCGCCAGCAGGACGACCGCGCCGAGCGCGGCCCAGAGCAGATGGCTGAGCAGCCAGCGGGGCCGGCTGACCGCCGTGGCCAGCACTCCCTCCAAGGTTCCGGCCGCCTCCTCGGTCCGCAGCCGCAGCACCGCCTGCACCGCGAAACCGGCCACCGCGAGCGCGAACATCGCCATCATGGTGCCCAGGAACGCGTCGACCAGCTCCTCGGTGCCGCCGAGCTGGGCGATCAGCTCGCTGGCGGCCTCGTTCTCGCCGACGAAGCTGTCCAGTTGGTCGCCGACCGAACCCATCGACAGCCCCATCACCACGACGCCGATCGCCCAGCCGAGCACCACGCCACGCTGCAACCGCCAGGCCAGGCCGCCCGGGCTGAGCAGCCCGCTGGCCGCCGCTGCCGGCCCGCGGCGGACCGCCAGTACCCCGCTGCCCAGGTCGCGGTGGGCGGTCAGCACGAACGCCGTACCGACGGCGAGCAGCGCGAACCCGGCCGTCAGGGCCAGTACCGGCCAGCGGTTGCCGCCGAACGGCTGGACCTGGTTGGCCCAGCCGAGCGGGGAGAGCCAGGACGGCCAGGCGCTGACCACCCCCATCCCGTCGGCCGTGACGGTCCCCCAGGCGTCTCCGGCGGCCCGGAGCAGGAAGGCGAGCCCGACGGCGGCCGCCGCCATGCCGTTCGCGCCGCGCGCCGTACCGGCAATCTGGGCGGTCACCGCGGCGACCGCCGCGAACGAGACCCCGATCCCGGCGATCGCCGCGCCGAGGGCGAGCGAGCCGGCCGCCGGAAGATCACCGGCGACCAGCACCAGGGCGAGCAGCAGCCCGCTGACCAGGTTGGCGGCCACCGTGGTGAGCAGGGCTGCGGTGAGCGGGGCGTGCCGGCCGACCACCGCCGAGCCGAGCAGTTCGGCCCGGCCGGTCTCCTCGTTCTGCCGGGTGTGCCGGACCACCGCGAAGGTGCTGAGTAACGCGGCGAGCAGGGCCAGCATCGTGTACGCCTCGGCGGTGACCACCGACCCGAGACTCGGTCCGGAGACCGGGCCGTTGAACGCCCGCGCGACCACGCTGGCGGCGCTGGTGGTGGCGTAGCCGATCCGGTCGGATTCGGTGCCGTAGATGCCGGAGACGCTCTGCGCGACCGCGGCGCCGACCGCCGGCAGGGCCAGCGCCCAGACCAGGAGCTTCACCCGGTCCCGGCGCAGCGCGAGCCGGGTCAGCCGGGCGGTGCCGGTGAACGCGGTCATCGGGCACCCGCCGGCACCGGGCGCCGGGCGGCGTCGGTCTCGGATCCGTCGCCGTAATGCCGCATGAACAGCTCCTCCAGCGTCGGCGGCGTACTGGTCAGCGCCCGTACGCCGAACCGGACGAGGTGGGCCAGCACCGGGTCGAGGGTGCCGGACTCGACCTCGAACCGGGTGGTCGAGCCGGAGACGGTCACCGCGTGCACCCCGGCCAGGTCGGCGAGCCCGTCCACCGGGCGTTCCGTCTCGACCGCCATCGGGGTCCGGGTCAGGTGGCGCAGTTCGGCCAGGGTCCCGGACTCGACCGTACGGCCGGCCCGGATGATGCTGACCCGGTCGCAGAGCGCCTCCACCTCGGACATCACGTGGCTGGAGAGCAGGACGGTCTTGCCCGCGTCGCGCATCGCGGCGACGTACTCCCGGAAGACCGCCTCCATCAACGGGTCCAGCCCGGAGGTCGGCTCGTCGAGCACCAGCAGTTCGACGTCCGAGGCGAACGCGGCGACGATCGCCACCTTCTGCCGGTTGCCCTTGGAGTAGGTGCGGCACTTCTTGGTCGGATCGAGGTCGAAGCGCTGCAACAGCTCGTCCCGGCGGGCCCGGTCCAGGCCGCCGCGCAGGGCGCCGAAGAGGTCGATCGCCTCCCCGCCGGAGAGGTTGGGCCAGAGGTTCACGTCGCCGGGCACGTACGCCAGCCGGCGGTGCAGCGACACGGCGTCCCGCCAGGGATCACCACCCAGTACGCCGACCTCGCCCGCGTCCTTGCGGAGCAGGCCGAGCAGGATCCGGATGGTGGTGGACTTGCCCGCCCCGTTCGGCCCGAGGAACCCGTGCACCTCACCGGACCGGACGGTCAGGTCCAGTTCGTCCAGCGCGCGGGTGGCCCCGAAGGTCTTCACCAGGCCGGCCACCGAGATCGCGGTCATGACGCTCCCTTGTTAGTTGCCGATTCCACGTCGTCCCCAGCCTGGACGGCGCGTCGAGCCAGATCGTGACGGTGCCTCGGTCCCCAGTGTACTGACCGATGGTAGGACGACCGTCACAGATTCCTGATCGACGGTCAGTGGCCGGTACGCTGGGCGGATGGACCGCCCGCCCGCCCCCGACACCCGGAGCCGGATCCTGCGTACCGCCCTCGACCTGTTCGGGGCGCAGGGTTACCAGCGCACCTCGCTGCGGCAGATCGCCGACCGGCTGGGACTGACCAAGGCGGGCATCCTCTACCACTTCCCCAGCAAGGAGCACCTGCTGGTGGCGCTGGCCGAGCCGCTCGTCTCCGACCTGGAGGCGGCCCTGGACCGGGCGGCCCGGCTGCCCTGGCCGGCGGCCCGCTGGGCGGCACTGGAGGGCTGGCTCGACACGCTGCTGCGACATCGCCGTCCACTGGGGACGCTCTATCACGACATGACGCTGCTGGCCCGGGGCAGCACGTACGCGCGGATCATGCGGCTCGCCACCCAGGCGTACGACCTGGTCGCCGGGCCGGGCGCGACCCGGCTGGAGCGGATCCGCGCCATCCAGGCGACCGCGATGCTCGGCGACCCGATCGTCTTCTTCGCCGACATGCCGGACGACGAACTACGGGCGGCGCTGCTCGACGGGGCCGTCCGGCTTCTCCGCGACCCGGCACCGCCATCCGGTGGGCCGGCACCGGCCGGGACGGCTCCGCCCGCCCGACCGGACGAACCGGAGCCGGCCGCGCCACCCCTTGTACCAGCCAGGACGTCCGAGGTGGCGCCGGTCGGCGACGCGCGGCGCGGCGGCACCGGCCCGGTGCCGGGAGCACGTACCGGCCGGGCCGACGAGCTGTCCGGAGGGCGGCAACCCGGCCCGGAGGGCGGGGCAGGAGGCCGGCACCCGGGTCCGGAGCGGGTCCGGCCCGGCCGTCGGCGCCGGGCGGGGCGACCGCCCGGGCTCAGTGCCGAACAGGTGCGGACGGCCCGGGCGATGCACGGCGACGGCCTGCACACCGTGGACCAGATCGCCGCCAGCCTGGGCGTCTCCCGGGCCACCCTCTACCGGCACCTGCGGGTCACCGATCCGACCCACCCCGAGCCATAACGAGACGGTTTCCAATACTAATTCGAGACGATTTTGCGACAGCCGGAGCAGGGGTCACCGTCAGCCAGGCCGGAGCTCTGGCCGCAGTCGGTATCAGAGCGCCGGATCCTGCGGATCGAGGCCGTGCAGCGGAAAGACCGCCTTGCGGGTCGCCATGATCGCCCGGTCCACCGCGTCCGGCTCGCCGGTCGGCTGCCACGGCTCGTACGAGCCGTCCGCCTCATCGGTCATCCGCAGCGGTACCTCACGCTCCGGACGGCGGGCCTTGGCCAGCGCCCGCCAGGCCGGCGGAGTCAGCGCGGCCGGGTCGACCGGGTCACCGGTGGCCACCGCGAGCAGGTGCGTCCAGGCCCGGGGCACCACCTCGACCAGCGCGTAGCCGCCACCGCCGGTGGCCACCCAGCGCCCCTCGCAGAGTTCGTCGGCCAGCGCACGCAGTGCCAGATAGCTCGCCCGCTGCCCGTCCACGCTCAGCCGCAGATCGGCCAGCGGATCGAGCCGGTGGCTGTCCGCACCGCACTGGGTGACCAGGATCTGCGGGCGGAACGCGCGCAGCAGTGCCGGAACGGTGGCGTGGAAGCCACGCAGCCAGCCCGCGTCACCGGTGCCGGGTGGCAGCGGCAGGTTGACCGCGCTCCCCTCGGCCCCCGGACCGCCGGTCTCGTCGGAGAACCCGGTGCCGGGAAAGAGCGCCAACGGCGTCTCGTGCAGGCTGATCGTCAACACCCGGGGGTCGGTGTAGAAGACCTCCTGCACGCCGTCACCGTGGTGCACGTCGACGTCCACGTAGGCCACCCGCTCGGCGCCGAGGTCGAGCAGTCGGGCGATGGCCACCGCCGGGTCGTTGTAGACGCAGAACCCGGCCGCCCGGCTGGGCATCGCGTGGTGCAGTCCACCGGCCACATTGACCGCCCGCCGGGCCTCACCCCGCCAGACCGCCTCGGCCGCCGCCAGGCTCGCCCCGGCCACCAGGGCGCTGGACTCGTGCATCCCGTCGAAGATCGGGTTGTCCGGCGTACCGAGGCCGTATCCGGAGAAGAGCGGGTCGCTCGGCGCCGCCCGGACCGCGTCGAGGTAGTCCGGCCGGTGTACCCGGGCCAGTGCCGTGTCGTCGGCCGGGGTGGGCGCCACCACGCGTACGCCGGGGCGGTCCAGGATGCCGAGTTCCCGGGCCAGGGCCAGGGTCAGTTCCACCCGTACCGGGTCGAGTGGGTGGTCACCCAGGTCGTACGTCAGCAGGCTCTCGTCCCAGACCACCACCGTGTCGTCCGACATGGCGTTCATCGTCGCACGGCGACCGACGACCACCCGCGACCACGTACCCGGAGCGCCGCGCGCCGCTGCCGTGACCCGACGGGCTCAGGAGCCGGCCGGCGCCGGGTCGGTGCCGAGCGCGACCGGCCGCTCCGGATCGGTGATCCAGTGGCTCCACGACCCGACGTAGAGGGCCGCCTCGGGATATCCGGCCCGGTGCAGGGCGAGCACCGCCTGCGCGGCGGTCACCCCGGAGCCGCAGTAGGCGCCGACCCGCACCCCGGGCCGGACGCCCGCCTCGGCGAACCGGGCCCGCAGCGCCTCGGCGGCCGGCAACCGGCCGTCCACCCCGACGTACTCGGTCGCCGGCACGTTCACTGCACCGGGAATGTGCCCGGCTACCGGGTCGACGGGCTCGGTCTCACCCCGGTAGCGCGCCGCCGTCCGAACGTCGACCAGCACCCCGTCCGCCGCCATCTCGGCGGCCGAGCCGGCATCCAGCACCGGCATGCCCCCCGGGCGTACGGTCACGTTCCCCGGCGTCAGTGCCGGCGGCTCGGTGGTGACCGTCAGCCCGGCCCCGGCCCACGCCGGGAAGCCGCCGTCGAGCACCCGGACCTCGGCATGCCCGGCCCAGCGCAGCGTCCACCAGGCCCGGGCCGCCGCCATCCCGTCGCCGCCGTCGTAGACCACCACCGGCCAGCCGGCCCGGACGCCGGCCGCGCGGAGCACCCGCTGCAACGCCGCCGGGTCGGGCAGCGGATGCCGGCCACCCTCGCCGGGCGGCCCGGACAGCTCGGTGTCCAGGTCGACGAAGACCGCGCCGGGGAGATGCCCGGCCAGGTAGTCCGTGCGGCCGGGCGGCCCGACGAGCCGCCAGCGGACATCCAGTACGACCGGCGGCTCGGCGGACGCCAGTTCGGCGGCGAGCCCGGTCACGTCGACGAGGAGGTCACCCGGTACGGACACGGCGTCCAGTCAACACCATCCGGCACGGAAGCGCCCGGCTCGGCGACACTGAATATCGGTGCCCCGAGGTACCATCGTGACCGGGAGGACCACTGACGTGAACGACCTAGTCGACACCACTGAGTGCCGGTATATCGTCGAGGGTGGGTGTTGATCTTGAACGACCTAGTCGACACCACCGAGATGTACCTGCGCACCATCCTCGAGCTGGAAGAGGAGGGGGTGCCGCCGCTGCGCGCCCGGATCGCCGAGCGGCTGCGCCAGAGTGGTCCGACCGTCAGCCAGACCGTGGCCCGGATGGAGCGCGACGGCCTGCTGACCGTCGAGGACGACCGGCACCTCCAGCTCACCGCGCTCGGCCGGACGCAGGCGATCTCGGTGATGCGCAAGCACCGGCTGGCCGAACTCCTGCTCGTCAACGTGATCGGGATGCCCTACGAGGAGGCCCACGAGGAGGCCTGCCGCTGGGAGCACGTGATGAGCGACTCGGTGGAGAAGAAGGTCTACGAGCTGCTCGACCGGCCCACCCGGTCGCCGTACGGCAACCCGATCCCGGGGCTGGAGGCGCTGAGCCCCAACCCGGACGTCACGGTCGAAACAGTCACCGAGGGTGAGCGCAATCTCGCCTTCCCCGGCCTGAGCGGTCCGGTGGTGGTCCGCCGGATCTGCGAGAGCGTCCAGAAGGACGGCGACGTGTTGCGGCAGTTGCACGCTGCCGGAGTCGACCCGGGCGCGATGGTGACGGTGGCCCAGGAGCGGGACGGGGTCACCATCGACCGCTCCGGCGACAAGGTACGGCTGCCCCGAGAGGTCGCCTCCCGGGTCTTCGTCGCCGCGCACTGACGCGCAGCCGCACCGCCTGCACACCAAGCGCGGCCGCCCGACCTCCCCGGCGGGGCGGTACACCCTACCGCGCCCGATCCGACCCACCGGCCGGCTCCGGCTCACCCGCCGACTCCGGCCCGCCCATGGTCAGAGGCTGCTGGTGTCGATCTTCTTTGCCAGGTTGATCAGCTTGGGCGCGAGAGCGTCGGCCTGGGCCTCGTCCTCCCCGGTCGCGAAGGTGAAGCGGAGGCTGACCAACCGGCCGTTGCCGGCGAGCCAGCCCACCTCGACCGCACTTCCGACGCTCTTCGTCGGGGCCGTCGTGGCACGGTAGGCGGCCTTGCCGAGCCCCTTGACGGTCTTGCCGCCGCTCGGAACGACCTCGTCGGCGAAGATCGACGCGTCGGCCGTGGTCGGGGTCACCGACAGCGTGAGTTCGGGTCGGGCCTCGGCCTCGCCACGCAGCACGCAGGTGTCCGTCTTGCCGTGCCGGCTCGCCGCCGCCACCTCGAACCTGATGCCGATAGCCTGCTCAATCGCCGGATACTCCAGTAGCTGGCAGGCACCGCCGGCCGCCGACGCCGGCAGCCGGACCACCTTCGGCGCCGGCCCGACCGACTGCGGCGCGGCCTCCTCGGCACACCCGGCGAGCAGCAGCAAACCGGCACCAATCAGGCAGAGTCGTCCGCGCACCTCGCACCTCCCACCCGCCCGGCCCGAGCGCCGGGGAATCCGTCGGACACCGTACGGGTTCGACGCGCCCGGCGAAACCCCGCGTCCCGCCCGTCGCCCGCACGGCCCCGGTGAACAGCTCGCCCGCGCCGCTCCCGCCCGCACGGCTCCCGCCCGTCGCCCGCCCGCACGGCTCCTCCCCCGCTGCTCGCCCGCACGGCTCCTCCCCCGCTGCTCGCCCGCACGGCTCCTCCCCGCTGCTCGCCCGCACGGCTCCACCCCGCCGCTCGTTCCGGCCGAGCACGACCATCCGGAACCGGTCCGGGTTGCGGGGCCTGCTCGATCGTCTTGGAAAACGCGGTGGCAGCGTGGCCGAACGGGGTGGGCCCGGCTCAGCCGGTCGGTGGCACCGGGTCGTCCAGGTACGGGCAGTGCCGGCAGCCGCGCCCGCAGCAGGTGCCGCGCCGGGCCAGAAACCCGGCGGTGAGCACGAAGAGCCCGGTGCCCGGGTCGGGATAGCCCGCCTCGCCGGCCGCGAGCGCGCCGGCGTGGGCGGCGAGGATCCGCTCCCGGTCCGGGTACGTCAGCGGGAGCCGGGACGGGTGCGGCTGGTCGAGCGGTCGGGGTGCCAACGGCAGGCGCCGTCCCCTCGTCTGCTCCCCCGGACCGTCCATCGCGCCGACCCTACGACAACCCGCCGGCCGCCCTGGCCAGCGGCTGGTTCCCCGGCCCGGACGAGGCCAAATTCGGTACCCGAACACCAAGATCAACGGTAGCGTTGCCAACCGTCTCCCGGCGCGGTCGACCGAAGACGGCGGCCGCGTTGCGGGCCGAGGCCAGCGGAGGCCACGAGCCGTACCGACGGGTGGATCGGTGACCCAGCAACTGGCACGACCCTCGACGCCCGGGACGGCGGAGCAGCCCTCGCTGTGGCGCAACCGGAATTTCATGCTGCTCTGGAGTGGTCAGACCGTCAGCGAGCTGGGGACCAGAATCTCCGGGATCGCCGTACCGCTGCTCGCCGCCAATGACCTGCGGGCCAGCGTGTTCCAGATCTCCCTGCTCACGACGCTCGCCTGGTTGCCGTACCTCTTCTTCTCGCTGCCGGCCGGGGTCCTCGCGGACCGGGTCGACCAGCGGCGGGTGATGATCGTCTGCGATCTGGGCCGGATGGCGCTGATGCTGTCGTTGCCGGTGGTCGCCCTGCTCGGCGGGCTGACCCTGGGCTACCTGTACGCGGTCGTCGGGCTCTCCGGCGCACTCACCGTGCTGTTCACGGTGGCCTACCGGAGCAGGCTGCCCGGGCTCGTACCCGCCGGCCAGCTCGTCGATGCGAACGGCAAGCTCGGGATGAGCCAGGAGTTCGCCGAACTCGTCGGGGTGAGCCTCGGCGGCGCGCTGATCGCCCTCGTCGGCGCCGCCAGGACCTTCGTCGGCAACGCGCTCGCCTTCCTGGTGAGCGCGGTGACGCTCGCCCTGCTCCGGCCCGGGCCGGGCGGCCGGCGAGGTGCCGGGCGGACCGAGGACCGGGTGCCGCTGCGGGTCGCGCTCACCGGTGGGCTCGGCTTCATCCGGCGGCAACGGATCCTGCTCGGCATCCTGGCCTGCACCACCACCTCGAACTTCTTCGTGATGGCGTCGGGTTCGATCGAGATCACCTTCATGGTCCGGGAGCTGCACGCCACGCCGGTACTGGTCGGCCTGGTCTACGCGGGAAGCGCCCTCGGCGGCCTGGCGGCCGGTGCCGCCGCGCGGCGGCTGTCCAGGCGGATCGGGTCCGCCCGGATCATCTGGGTCGCCATGGCCGCGCCCGGACCGCTCTACCTGCTGCTGCCGCTGGCCCGGCCGGGTTGGGGGCTGCTGCTCTACGGAATCGGCCTGGCCGCCTTCTCCGCAAACACGGTGCTGTTCAACGCTGCCGCGATGTCGTACCGGCAGCGGGTCACTCCGGCCGGGCTGCTCGGCCGGGTCAATGCGGCGTTCCTCTGGGTCTGCTACGGCGTCATCCCGCTCGGCGCCCTGTTCGGCGGCGTACTCGGCAGCCAGCTCGGACTGCGCCCGGCACTCTGGATCTGTGTGCTCGGCACCTGGAGCGCCGCGCTCTTTGTCGTCTGCTCACCGCTGCGCCGGATGCGGGACATGCCGGTGACGTGACGGCCGCTACTGGGTGTTCGACCGCGCCGCCGGAACGGAAGGCCTGGCACCGGTCCGCACCGCCCTGCTGGCGACCGGGCATCGAGGATCGGGGCTATCCGAACCAGACCATCGCCTGTCCGTGCCCCCGGGTCCAGGCGAGCGGCCCGCCGTTCAGTGCGAGCACGTTGTAGAACGCGTCGCTCGGCGGCTCCGGCAACCCGTCGTAGGGCAGCACCTCCGGAGCCTCGTTCGCGATCCAGTGGCCGGGCAGCCCGCGTACCAGCTCGACGAACGCCTGCCGGCGTGGCGCCGGCACCTGGTAGAGCACCGCGGTGTGGAAGACGACCAGGGTCGCGCCGGGCGGCGCCTGCGCGGCCAGCGCCGGTAGGTCGTCCACCAGGTCGCCCCGGACCAGCAGCGGCGGCTCGGCCACGGCGACCGCCGCCGCGGCCACCAACCGGGCCCGCCGGTGCGCGTGCTCCGGCCAGATGGTGGCCTCCAGCCAGGCAACGTCGGCGGGATCGGTCACGTCCAGCGGGTTCAGGTCCAGACCGGCCCGCCACACCACCTCGGGCAGCCGGGTCGGCGGCGCCACTGCCGTGGCCGCGCAGTCGAGCAGCGGCTCGCCGTTGCCGACGAGGTGGTCGCCGTAGCGGTAGGCGTAGCGGTCCGGGTAGAGGCAGAGCCCTGCGGAGGCGCCGACCTCCAGCAGCGCGAGCGGCTGCGGCAGGGAGTTGAGTACCGGCAGCAGCAGCGCACACCGGCCGGCCTCGTTGGTCTGGGTGGCCCGGGTACGCACCTGCGCCGCGATCGCCGGCCAGTTCGCCACCGTGTACTCGTGGAACGCGGCCGGGTCCTCGACCGGACCGCCGAGCAGCCGTACGACTCCGAACAGCAGGTTCGGTTGCTGCTTGGCGGGCGGCAGCGTACCGATCAGGTCGAGCAGCTCGTCGTCGCGGGAGACCGCGAGGGAGAGCCGCTCGTACGCGGGCGACACCCCCCGCGCCTCACGGGTGCCGAACTCGACGTAGCGGGTGGCGATCGTCATTTCCCGATGATCGCATCCGGCCCGGCGCCGTCCGCCCTGATGGCTGGCTGGGGCCGGCAGTTCCGGCCCTGGCCGCGCCCGGTGACGCGCGGGCCCGCGGGGTCGTAGTAGATCTCTCCGCTTCGGTGGCCGGTGTCGGGGCCCGACCATGTTCGCCTCGCCCTCATCCGTCCCGGTCAGCGCACACCCGATTTCGCCTTGCAGGACAAGACAATGACCGGGCGCCTGGCCCGCTGGCCGGGGCGCCGGCAGTCCAGATTCCAACCCCCGGCGCACACGGCCGCCGATCAGGTCCCCGTCGCGGCGACCGCCCGGCCCCTTACGGGATCGGGCGGTCGCTTCCTCTTCAGCCGATGGCCGGCGCCGCAATCCACACGTCGCGGATCACCAGCCCCCAGCCATCGTCGTCATCGAGCAGTTCGGCGTTGCCACAGGTGCGATTCGGCCCGGTACTGGTGCAGTGAGTTGATCTCAACAAGGATCCGGGCTCAGGTTGGGATGACACGGGCATCGCGTCCATAACGGATGGTCCAGAGACAGAGCGTGGGGCCCTCGGTAGACAGGTTCTTGCGACGGAATCTGATCTACCAGGAAGGACCCCACGTGATTGCCTATCGTGCCATCCTCGACGTCCCCAGGGAACTCGTGCAGTACGTGGCACGGCTGCTACGCGCCGAGCGTCGCGCGGTCGGCACTCGACCGGGTACCCGCGCTCTGACCTGCTTCTACCAAGCACTCCTGGTGCTGGTGTGGTTTCGCAAGGGTGAGGACAAGACCATCCTCGGGGCCGGGTCCGGAGTGTCGAGAGCAACCGCCTACCGGTACGTCGCCGAGGCCGTACGCGTCCTGGCGACGCAGACACCCACCCTGCACGACGCCCTGCGACGAGTAGCCGCCGACGGCTGGTCACACGTGATCCTCGACGGGAAGCTGTTCGACACCGACCGGCTTGCCGAGACGACCACCAGCGTGAAAGGCGAGACGATCGACGCCTGGTACTCCGGGAAACACCGCGACTTCGGCGCGAACATCCAGGCCGTGATCCGCCCGGACGGACTGCCGATCTGGACCTCCGACGCGATGCCCGGACACCTACACGACCTGACCTGCGCCCACCACCTCGACGTCACCGGCGCCCTGTACTGGGCGGCATCGCAACTCCACCTACCGACCCTTGCCGGCTCCGGCTACGAAGGCGCCGGCCAGGGCATCCACACCCCGTACAAGCAACCCGCCGACAGCCGCCGGCCGCATAAACCCCGTGTCCAGGATCCGGGGGCAAGCCCCAACTCCACCAGATGCGTGACGTAACTGTGGCGTAGGCAATGCAGGTCAAGCTCGGAAGGCAGGCCGGCGGCGCCACGGGCGACCTCGAACGCCGCGTTGATCCTCCGCCGCGCCAATCGACTGCAGCGCTCTGTAACCCACATGGCGGGGTGGGCACCGGGTGAGAAGGCCGGCCGAACTTCACCCAGCCAGTGCTCCAGCACAGGAACGATCCAGTCCATCTCCGGAATGGTCACACAGTCCGGCGCTTCGGCGGGCTGCCGTTCGAAGACTTCCCATACCGGACGAAGACCGCTCCGTACCGCCCGAATGCCGGTGTCTTCGGGTTGTGCCGGAGGTCAGCCAGATCCAGGCCCCACGCCTCTCGACGACGAAGGCCGAACGCGTAGATCGTCTTCAACAGCGCGGCGTCCCGCAGCGCGGCCAGCGCACCCTTGCGGCCCCGCGAACGGATCGCTCCCCAATCAGCTGCCCGTCTCGTTGATATTGAGGCACCCCGTCTGGAATGACATCCTCTGCGCCATGAGCAACGACGCGGCTGATATATGGGACCAGCACGCAGCGACCTTCGACGACGAGCCGGACCATGGCCTGCGCGACCCGACGGTCAGGGACGCTTGGATCGCTCTACTCATGCCGGTCCTTCCGGACCCGCCGGCATCGATCGTCGATCTCGGCTGTGGGACTGGCAGCCTGTCGATCCTTCTGGCTCAAGCGGGACATGATGTCCACGGTCTCGACAGTTCGCACCGCATGCTCGATGAGGCCCGCGGTAAGGCAAGCCGACTCGGCGTCGCCGTGACGCTGCATCACGGCGACGCTTCACGGCCGCCGTTCCAGCCCGCCTCGTTCGATGTCGTTCTGGTCCGGCACGTGCTCTGGGCGTTGCCGGATCCAGCGAGCGCCCTGGCGCACTGGGTCACCCTTCTGCGGCCTCAAGGCCGGTTGGTGCTGATCGAAGGGCGCTGGATGACTGGCGCCGGGCTGTCCGCGGCCGACTGCACCGCCCTGCTGCGGCAGCACCGCAAGGAGATAGGTCTGCAAGTCCTGGACGACCAAGCCCTGTGGGGCAGGGCCATCACGGACGAGCGATACCTCCTGCTCAGCCGCCGCTGATTACGAGCAGGCCCTTCCGAGAGCGACGAGGGACAGCGAATGGCCTGGGTGTTGGACGACGCCCCGGCGGTCAGGCGGGGGAACGGGTGCATGCTGCTTTGGAGCCAGCAGAAGAGTGGATCGTAGGAGCTGTTCTCCGGTTTGTAGTCGATGCGAGGTGCTGCATGATGTCGCGCCGGAGCTGGCGGATTCGGCGCCTATCGGCGGTGTGGGTGAGTTCCCGCGAGTGTGGCATGGCCAGCACATGGGCGAGACCGACGGTTTCGGGGTAGGTCACGACCGGTGTGATCGGGTCGCCGGGCGGGATCCTGCCGGTCAGCGGGTTGCGGCCGAGCAGGGCGTGGACCAACGGTTTCCTGCGGTCGCTGTGGATCCCGTGGCGTGCCCAGAAAGCGGTAATATCGGCGGCTTCGGTAAGGGCGTCGGCTGTTGCTTGGCGGCCGTTGTGTCGAACCAGCCGGTAGTGGCGGCGTTGGGCATGAAGGATGTCGGGCAGGTGGTGGACGTCGTACTGAAGGCCGTGGTGAGTGCGAACGGGTGGGCCGAGCCAGATCAGGTGGCGTGGGCAGAGCGTGATCTCGGCGGGTTTCCAGGTGATGGCGAAGATGAACGCGCTGCGCAGGCCGGCGCAGCGCCAGCAGATCGTGCGGCGCACGTGCACGGGCAGCGGTGGGCCGGTGTTGCGGTCGATGCCGGGCCGTAGTTCGGGCAGCGCATGGATGAGGATGTGCGGGGATCTGCCGGTCACGGCGGCTAACTCGTCGACGGTGATCGGGGTGTGTCGGCGGGTGCCGGTCAGGTGCCGCCGCGACCGTCCGAGTCGCCAGATCGATGATCCAGCTCAGCTCGACCCGATCGACCACCCCGTTGTCCAGCACCACCCGCACGTCCAACGGTGTGGAGTCGATCTGCATCCACTCACCCGGACGCACCGCGGTGACGGTGCCGAACGGGCCATCCGGCCGCTGGGCCAGCGACCGGCGGGTGCGGGCCGACCCGAAGGTGTGCCTGCCCGTCGAGATCCGCTCGGCCAGCCGGTAGAACGTCGCCCGGGCCGGCATCACCGACGCCGGGTCGACACCGCCGTCGGCCAGGATCTGCTCCACCCTGCGCCGCAGCCTCGCGACCGTCCCAGTCGACCGGTTCGTCTCCTCGGCCACGGCCTGACCGATCGCCCGCAGGACCCGCTCGTCGGTCCGGGCGCCCGGCCTGCGGGCAGCCCGCTGATCGACCAAGCCCAGACACCGCGTTTCTCGTAGGCCAGCCGAAGCCGCTGCAACGTGCTCAGCGGCACCATTCGCCCGTCATCGGCCAGCTCACGCACCTTGGCCAGCTCCCGCTGCCGCAGCGAACGGGTGCTCGGGTCGAACTCCGGCCGCGGTCGCGTCTCTCGCCCGGTGTCCGGTGGGACACCCGTGATCACTTCGACGATGTGGCGTTCCCACCAGCGTGCCTGCTCCACCACGTCTGCGGGCAGGCTGTCCAGCAGTCCTTGTGGGGGCAACGCGGCCGCAGTTCGTGTCACCAACTGGAATCCGGGGGCGCGCAGCAGGTCCGCCAACGCGATGTTGGACTCCGCCCCGGTCACATCGACCAGCTGGGATGTTGGACTCCGCCCCGGTCACATCGACCAGCTGGGCGTGGGGTCCGGACAGGCCAGCCACGGTGTATCCGGCGTCGTCGACCCGAACCTCGTCGCCCACCCGCAGGCCCGGTGGTCGTGACACCGTCACCGGTCGCCTCCGCGCGCGCCGACCACCGACGACCCGCACAACGCGGTGGACATCAGGTCCTGGTCGACGTCCCTGTCCACAGCAGGTGGAACAACGACGGCAGCACCGCGATCCGGTCCCCGACCGCCTCCGCCCCGGCCAGCAGCGGCATCGGCTCGGTGAATACCTCCACCAGGCGGACACGGTGCTCCTCCCGCAGACACCGAGGATGCCGATAGCCCGCCAGCCAGCGCACATTCGCCGCCAGTACCGGATCCAGCGCGCCCACTCGACGATAGGCCCAACCCACGGACCCACACGCGGCAGCAGTTGCCTCGAACGCCTCAGCGTCCTCCGGCGCGATCCGGTCATCCGCGCAGACATCGACCACCACACCACGACCATCGGTCAACCGCGCGAAGAAGTCCGGAGCGTGCCGACGGATCCTGCCGCCCGACGACCACAACAGCCAGAACGGCTGCGCCGCGAACGCCTCCACCCGCGGTGAAAAGTCGAGCATCATCAGCTGATCGCGCTCCAGCCACGACTCGAACCCGACGTGTCGGCCCACCGACGCGGCGAAGTAGTAACCCGAGCAACTCCGCTGGCCTTGATAGGACGGGAAGCGGCGCACCGGAGACACATCCTCAAACCTGGTGCTCCAGCACACGCCCAACCCGCCCTGGCGCTCAACGCCGCCAGCCTCGTCCACGTCCAGGTAGCGCAGCTCGAACCCGCTCGCCTGCCGGGCATCGGCAACCGCCACTGCGGCAACGCTGGCCATAGCACACCGTAAACAAGCGTGCCTCAAACAATGAGACGACGCGCCGAATGCCTCAGATCAGAGCGACTAGCTCGACATCAGCGAGACGGGACAACGGGTACTGGTTGGAAAACTCGACAAGCCGGCGCACCAACGCCACCCGCGCCGAGATGGTGTCCGCCTTCAAGAACCGAGCACGCTGCGTCTCCCAGCCCTCCACCATCGCGACGAACACCGCCGCCGCCGGATCAAGATGGACAACCCCATCAGGCAGCAGCGCCACCGCAGAACCCGGCAAGTGAGCACTACCCCGCACGTTGCACCTAACGCAACATCGTTGAATCAGTTACGAGGGCCTACAGCGGATCCCTTGCTCTACAGGGGAGGGAAGCCGGGACGACACCGGACTCCCCTCCCCTTCCAACAAATCTCATACTCGATCAGTAAGTGCCGAATGTTGCGTCAGACGCAATTCGGCCCAGTTTCAGCTGCAACCGGAGGTCGAACCGCAGCCCTCGCAGACGTAGCAACTGCCGGCGGGGCGCATCTTGGTGCCGCAGGTGAAGCAGAGCGGGGCGTCCGCGGCGGTACCGAGCACCGCCTCCAGCAGTTCGGTGGAGGAGCCGACGTTCGGCGCCGGCCGTTCCGCCGCCACCTCGACCTGCTGCTCCGCCGCCGGCTCCGGCTTCGCCGTCTCCACCGGCGCCGATGCGGCCATCGCGGCGAGGTCCACCGCGCTCTCCGCCTCGGCCTCGGCCCGCAACTGCGCGGCCCGCTCCTTGGCGGTGAAGATGCCCAGCTCAGCCCGGCGCTCGTAGGGCAGGAAGTCCAGCGCCAGCCGGCGGAAGATGTAGTCCATCACCGAGGCGGCCATCCGGATGTCCGGGTCGTCGGTCATCCCGGCCGGCTCGAACCGCATGTTGGTGAACTTGCTGACGTACGTCTCCAGCGGCACGCCGTACTGCAGGCCGATCGAGATGGCCACCGAGAAGGCGTCCATCACCCCGGCCAGCGTCGAGCCCTGCTTCGACATCTTCAGGAAGACCTCGCCGAGGCCGTCGTCCGGGTACGACGAGGCGGTGAGGTAGCCCTCGGCCCCGCCGACCGAGAACGAGACCGTCTCGGAGGGGCGCTTCTTCGGCAGCCGCTTGCGCACCGGCCGGTACTCGACGACCTTCTCGACTGCCCTCTCCGCCGGAGCCGGCTCGACCGCCTTCTCCTTCTCGTTCTTGGCTGCGGAGAGCGGCTGGCCGACCTTGCAGTTGTCCCGGTAGATCGCCAGGGCCTTGAGGCCGAGCTTCCAACCCTCGAAGTAGATCTCCTCGACCTCCTCGACGGTCGCCGACTCCGGCATGTTGACCGTCTTGGAGATGGCGCCGGAGATGAACGGCTGCACCGCGGCCATCATCCGGACGTGTCCCATCGGGGCGATCGAGCGCTGACCCATCGCGCAGTCGAAGACGGCGTAGTGCTCCGGCTTCAACCCGGGCGCGTCGACCACGTGGCCGTGCTCGGAGATGTGCTCGACGATCGCCTCGACCTGCTCCTCAGGGTAGCCGAGGCTGCGCAGGGCGCGCGGCACCGTCTGGTTGACGATCTGCATCGAGCCGCCGCCGACCAGCTTCTTGAACTTCACCAGCGCCAGGTCCGGCTCGACCCCGGTGGTGTCGCAGTCCATCATCAGCCCGATGGTGCCGGTCGGGGCCAGCACCGACGCCTGGGCGTTGCGCCAGCCGGACTTGTCACCGATCTTGTTGCCCTGGGTCCACTGCTTGGTGGCCTCGCGGACGATCTCGGTGGCGACCGTGCCGGTCGGCTTGATCGCGTCGTTCGCGGCGGCGTGCTTGCGCATCACCCGCTTGTGCGGCTCGGCGTTGCGGGCGTAGCCGTCGTAGGCGCCGACCACTCCGGCCAGTTCGGCCGAGCGGCGGTAGGCGGTGCCGGTCATCAGCGAGGTGATCGCGGCGGCCACCGACCGTCCGCTCTCCGAGTCGTACGGGTGGCCGGTCGCCATCAGCAGCGCACCGAGGTTGGCGTACCCGATGCCGAGCTGCCGGTAGGCCCGGGTGGTCTCGCCGATCTTCTCGGTCGGGAAGTCGGCGAAGCAGATCGAGATGTCCATCGCGGTGATGACCAGCTCGACCGACCTGACGAACTTCCGGACCTCGAAGCCGCCGTCGGCGCGGAGGAACTTCATCAGGTTCAGCGAGGCCAGGTTGCACGAGGAGTTGTCCAGGTGCAGGTATTCCGAGCACGGGTTGCTGGCGGTGATCCGCCCGGTCTCCGGGCAGGTGTGCCAGTCGTTGATCGTGTCGTCGTACTGCAGGCCGGGGTCGGCACACTCCCAGGCGGCCTGGGAGATGGTCCGGAACAGCCCCTTGGCGTCGATGGTCTCGATCACCGCGCCGTCCAGCCGGCCGCGCAGGTCGAACTTGCCGCCGTCCTGCACCGCCCGCATGAACTCGTCGGAGACCCGGACCGAGTTGTTGGCGTTCTGGTACTGCACGCTGACGATGTCGGAACCGCCGAGGTCCATGTCGAAGCCGGCGTCCCGCAGCGCGCGGATCTTGTGCTCCTCCCGCGCCTTGGTGAGGACGAACTCCTCGACGTCCGGGTGGTCGACGTCCAGGATGACCATCTTGGCCGCCCGCCGGGTCGCCCCGCCGGACTTGATGGTCCCGGCGCTGGCGTCCGCACCCCGCATGAAGCTGACCGGGCCGGAGGCGGTGCCACCGCTGGAGAGCAGTTCCTTGGAGGAACGGATCCGGGACAGGTTGACCCCGGAGCCGGAGCCGCCCTTGAAGATCAGCCCCTCCTCCTTGTACCAGTCGAGGATCGAGTCCATCGAGTCGTCGACGGCGAGGATGAAGCACGCGCTCACCTGCTGCGGCGAGGCGGTGCCGACGTTGAACCAGACCGGCGAGTTGAAGCTGAACACCTGGTGCAGCAGCATCCAGGTCAGCTCGTGCTCGAAGACCTCGGCGTCGGCCGGGCCGGCGAAGTAGCCGTGCTGCTCCCCCGCCGCCCGGTACGTCTTCACCACCCGGTCGATGAGTTGCTTGAGTGACCACTCCCGCTCTCGGGTGCCGACCGCGCCCCGGAAGTACTTGGTGGTGACGATGTTGGCCGCGTTGACGCTCCACGAATCCGGGAACTCGACGCCCCGCTGCTCGAAGTTGATCGAGCCGTCCCGCCAGTTCGTCATGACGACGTCCCGGCGCTCCCAGGTCACCTCGTCGTACGGGTGCACCCCCTCGGTGGTCCAGACGCGCTCCACCTTCAGACCGGCCGTCGCCGCCGACCGGGTACGTGACCTACTTGCTGTCACACCTTCCCCCGACATCTCATCCGCCCCCTTACGCACGCACGACGCTTCCCGTCGTACGGCCTCGCTGATCTGTTACCCGAAAGAACTAACTGGCCGGTTCGCCCGCCGGCTGGACAGCCCCGACGCCGTCCACCGCCGACCGGCTCCGAGCTACCGCAGCCGCCCGCAGCGCGTCGATCTCCCGCTCGAAGTCGTCCAGCGACTCGAACGACCGATACACGCTGGCGAAGCGCAGGTAGGCCACCTCGTCCAGCTCCCGCAGCGGGCCGAGGATGGCGAGCCCCACGTCGTGGCTGGGAAGCTCGGCCGCGCCCTTGGCCCGGACCGTCTCCTCCACCCGCTGGGCCAGCAGGGCGATCGCGTCGTCGTCCACCGGACGGCCCTGGCACGCCTTCCGCACCCCGCCGATGATCTTCGTCCGGCTGAACGGCTCGGTGACCCCGCTGCGCTTGACGACCGCGAGCACCGGCTCCTCGACCGTGGTGAACCGCTTGCCGCATTCCGGGCAGGCCCGCCGGCGCCGGATCAACTGGCCGTCGTCGGCCTCCCGCGAGTCGACCACCCGGGAGTCGGCGTGCCGGCAGTACGGACACCGCATCGCCAACCTCCTTCACACCGCCGGGACCACCGCGCCCGTCGGCCCGCCGGAGCGGCGGACCCGCCCACAGGCAGCCGACACCGGCGGATCAGCCACCTTCGGTGGCTCCCGCGGTGTTGGGCGGACCTGAGTGCTGCGGGTAGTGGAACCCCAACTTCTAGGTGACTTACACCCTTGTCACTACTACATCTAGGGGTCGACCGTATGCCGCCGAGCAGCCGAGGTCAAGTTGAACAGGGCGTGGCGCGGCCCGCAAATCTTCCAACCGCCCCGCCGACGACGTGGTTACCGCTTCACCGGCACGGAACGGCCGCAGTTACCGCTTCGCCGGCAGGATCAGCCGCTGACCGGCGTGCACCGTGTAGTCGTCGAGCCCGTTGAGCTGGCGGATCTCGTCGATCACCGCGAACGGCCGCTGGCTGGGCCGGTGCCGCTCGGCCACCGACCAGAGGGTGTCACCGGGCCGGACCACCGCGGTCTCCGCCGACCGGGGCGGGTCGGCGGCCCGGGAGGCGGGCGAGAGGATCGCCGCCAGTCCGGCCACGAGGAGCAGCAGGAGAACGGTCACGACCAGCCGGCCCCGCCGGGTGAGCCGCAGCCGTGCACCGCCTCGGGTAGTCCTCGGATATCCCGTCGCACCCATCGCGACCTCCAAGATCGAACAGGAGTTCGAACGAACGGACGTACGATGGTTTATCAGAACAGGCGTTCGATGTCGAGCCGACGGAGGCGACACGCCGCGCCGAATGTCGTACAGATGTTTGAAACTGTGTGATCTCACCTATACGGTTTTGAACATCGACACCGGGACCGTGGAATACACGGGACCGGCGCCGAGCCACGACGCACCACGAGCCGCCAAGGCACCCCCACCGCCACCAGGAGGACGACGTGTCGACCGACGACCGGACGAGCCGGCAGAAGCCCCAGAAGAGCGGCGTACCAGGCACCCGGGCCAGCCGACGCACGGCCGGACCGCGGAGCCGGGAGGGTGCCCCCGCGCTGCGCGCGGTCACTCCGGTGGTAAGCGCCTTCCCCGACCTGGTCTCCGCTGACCTCACCGCCCGGCAGCGCCGCATCCTCGAGTTCATTCGGGACTGGGTGGAGCGCTACGGCTACCCGCCCAGCGTCCGGGAGATCGGCGAGGCGGTCGGCCTGGTCTCCCCGTCGAGCGTGGCCTACCAGCTCAAGGAACTGGAGCGTAAGGGCTTCCTCCGGCGCGACCCCAACCGCCCGCGTGCCGTGGACGTGCGCCCGCCGAGCGAGATGATCGACGACGAGACCGCCCGGGCCCAGCGTCCCACTCCGGCCTACGTCCCCCTGCTCGGTCAGATCGCCGCCGGCGGCCCGATCCTCGCCGAACAGGCCGTCGAGGACATCTTCCCGCTCCCGCGCGAACTGGTCGGCGAGGGCGAGGTCTTCATGCTCCAGGTCAAGGGTGACTCGATGCTCGACGCGGCGATCTGCGACGGCGACTGGGTGGTCGTCCGCCAGCAGCCGACCGCGAACTCGGGAGAGATCGTCGCGGCGATGCTGGACGGTGAGGCGACGGTCAAGACCTACCGCCGCCGGGACGGGCACGTCTGGCTGATGCCGGCCAACTCCGCCTTCGACCCGATCGCCGGTGACAGCGCCACCATCATGGGCCGGGTGGTGGCGGTCCTCCGCCGGATCTGACGGCCACCCACCGAGGCATCCCCGTGCCCGCACGGGCGGAGGTCCGTCGCGGTGCTGGTGCGGGTCCGGCGGCGTAGGGGTCCGCCGCCGGACTGAACCTCGTCCGCTCGGCCCGGCCCGGCCTACCGGAGGCAGACCGCCGCCCGACCGGGAGCGGATAGGACCCTGCCGTGCGGTGGGTCGGCGGTCGTCGCCGGGGGGTCACCCCGCGATGGTCGGGCCCGACCGGGTCAGCGGTGGTGGTAGTCGTCGGGATGCCCGCCGGACCGCTGCCGGGGCTGGCCGTACTGGCCACCCCGTGGTCCGCCAGCACGGGGCCCGGCACCCTGGCCGCTCCGCGGCGCCCCGCCCCACTGGTCGTCCGGCCCGGGGCGACCAGCCCGACCATTGCCGTTGCCGCCGGAGGGCTGGCCGCCGTAGACGCCACCGCCACCGGCCCGGGGGCGGCCGGCCGGAACGCCACCGCCGGCGGGAGCCCCGCCGTACACGCCGCCGCCAGCGGGTGGGCGACCGCCGCCGCCACCCTGAGGTCGACCGCCACCCCCCTGGGGGCGACCGCCACCGCCACCGCCCGGAGGGCGGCCACCGCCGTACACGCCACCGCCACCGGCCGGCTTCGCACCGTAGACAGCGCTGCCGTCGGCCGGCTTCCCCCCGTACACGCCACCCGCCGGCCTGCCCCGGCCGGCCGGCTCGTAGTCGTCGGCCGGGCGGTCGGAACGGTAGCCGTTGTCGTACCCGCCGGAGCGTGCCGGACCCCAGTTCGACCCGTCGTCGTAGTCGGGGCGCCGGCCGCCGGGGCGGTCCCGGTCGCCGCCCGGCATCTCCTCCCGGCCGGCCCTCGGATCGATGTCGTCACCGTCCGGCCCGACGGCGCCCAGGCCGTCCTCTTTGGGCCGGCGGCGGGCCCGCACGATCCCGAAGATGCCCAGCCCGACCAGCAGGGCGCCGAGCACCCCCACAGCCGCGATGAGATAGGTGATGTCGTCCAGGGTCAGCGAATCGGTCCAGGACGTCGCGGACTTCGTCGGGTCGGCCCCGGACCCGCCGGCCGAGGCCGCCACCTCCTTGGCCGGGGTGTAGCTCAACACCGTCACGTCCAGTTCCTCGTCGAGCGAGGCGACGTCGGAAACGGTGAGGAAACTCTTGCCGTCGGGGGTGTACGCGACCGCCTCGCCGAACGGATCGGCCAGGGCCGTCATCCGAGGCTTCCCGGTGGTCAGGGTCTTGACCAGGTCATCGTCCTTCACGTCCCACTCGAAGGCGTCCGCGTAGGTACGCAGGGCGACCCGGCTGCCGTCCGGCGACCGGGCCGCGCCGGTGATCGTCACCCGGCCCGCCCCGCCGAACGGGTTGGCGGTGGAGGACTTCGGCAGGCTGATCTCGCCGGCCTTCGCCAGCGGCACGCCCTCGTCGTTGTTCTTCTTCAGGGCCGCGCTCGGGCGGTAGATCTCGGCCTTGCCGGTCGCCTTGGTGATGATCAACGGCACGTTGTCGGAACCGATCAACAGCGCCTCGGCGTCGTGCCGCTTGTTGCCTGGAAAGGTCAGCCGGTGCAGCACCGGCTTGGTGGCGCCGCTGAGCGGCATGCTCCAGAGCACGACGCTGGTCCGCCGCTCGGTGTCGTTGTCACCGGTGTCGGCGATCCAGAGGGTCTTGCCGTCGGGGGAGAGAGCGAGGTCCTCCGGGTCGCGCGGGTTGCTCGCGTACTGGACGGCCTTCTTCAGCTTGCACTTGGTGTCCAGCAGGAAGACCCGCTCCCGGTCCGGGTCCTCGCTGCCATCGTTGATCATCACATAACCACTCGACGTGGCGATCATGCCGGAGAGTTCCGTCATCCGCTCGTCGGTGACGGTGCAGACCTTCTTGCCGGCAGCGGCGGAGGCCGCGACAGCTCCGAAACCGAGGCTGACCCCGACCAGGCCAAGGGTCAATCCGAGCACGCCGAAGGCAACCAGCACCATGGAGAGGACTCGCCGCATCCGCCCAGTGTCGCATGCTGATGCCGCCAACCGGGGAAGCGGCGTGATCAACCCTCCGTCACCGGTCAACGGGGCGGCCGGTCATACCACTACCTCCCGGTACGGCGCCAACTCCGCGGCGAGGGCCTCGTCCACCCGTACGTGCAGCTTCGTCCCCTCCGGCAGGTGCGCCGTGCCGAGCACCTCGCCCCGGCGGTGCACCCGGGCGACCAGGTCGCCGCGGTCGTACGGGAGTACCGCACGAACCTCCACCGCCGGGCGGGGCAGCCGGGCCTCGATCGCCGCCCGGACGTCCTCGACGCCGCCACCCGTACGCGCGGAGACGAAAACCGCCTCCGGCCACTCCCGCTTCAACCGGAGCAGGGTCTCCTCGTCCGCCGCGTCGGTCTTGTTGACCACCAGCAGCTCGGGGAGCTTGTCCGCACCGACCTCGGCCAGTACCTCGCGTACCGCCCGGACCTGCTCCTCCGGGTCGGCGTGTGCCCCGTCCACCACGTGCACGACCAGGTCGGCGTCGGCGACCTCCTCCAGCGTGGAACGGAACGCCTCGACGATCTGGTGCGGCAGGTGCCGGACGAACCCGACGGTGTCGGCCAGGGTGTAGATCCGCCCGTCGGCCGCGTACGCCCGGCGGGTCGTCGGGTCCAGCGTGGCGAAGAGAGCGTCCTCGACCAGTACCCCGGCGTTGGTCAACCGGTTGAGCAGGCTGGACTTGCCCGCGTTGGTGTAGCCGGCGATAGCCACGGCCGGTACACCGTTGCGGGCCCGGCGGGCCCGCTTGGTGATCCGGGCGGTCCGCATGTTCTTGATCTCGCGGCGGAGCCGGGAGATCCGGATCCGGATCCTGCGCCGGTCGGTCTCCAGCTTGGTTTCACCGGGACCGCGGAGCCCGACGCCACCGCCGGCACCGCCGCCTCGGCCGCTACCACCGGCCTGGCGGGACAGGCTCTCACCCCAGCCGCGCAGCCGGGGCAGCAGGTATTCGAGCTGGGCCAGCTCGACCTGCGCCTTACCCTCCCGGCTCTTGGCGTGCTGGGCGAAGATGTCCAGGATCAACGCGGTCCGGTCGACCACCTTGACCTTGGTGCGCTGCTCCAGGTTGCGTAGCTGGGACGGGGACAGCTCACCGTCGCAGATCACCGTGTCGGCGCCGGAGGCCATGACCACCGAGCCGAGGTCGTCGACCTTGCCCCGACCGATGTAGGTGGCCGGGTCCGGCCGGCTGCGCCGCTGGATCAGGCCCTCGAGCACCTGCGAACCGGCCGTCTCGGCCAGCGCGGCGAGCTCCGCGAGGGAGTTCTCCGCGTCGGTCACCGTGCCGTCCGTCCAGACGCCGACCAGGACCACCCGCTCCAGCCGGAGCTGCCGGTATTCGACCTCGGTGACGTCGGCCAGCTCGGTGGAGAGGCCCGCGACCCGGCGGAGCGCCTGGCGGTCCTCCAGTTCCAGCTCGCCGGTGGTGACGTCGCCATCGATGACGATGGCGTCAAGGTCCTCGTCCGCCAGCCGAACGAAGCTTTCCTGGTCTCGCAAGCCGTTCCTCCTGATCTCGTGTTCGTCGTCTATCGCCGACCCCACCGGTCCGGACTACGCGTGCCGGCCGGTGGGTGTTTCTGATGCCCGTTGCGCCATCTGCGCGCTCTGCGGCTTGTCGTCGCATTGTTACCCTGGGCGCGCGAGTGGCAATCAATCGTGACACGCGCGCCCGTCGGACGCACCCGCTATATATCGACCCAGCCGTCCCGTCGACCGCCTGGATATCGACGCAGCCGCCCCTTCGACCGCCCGGCGCGGGGCCGTCCGGCCAGAACCCCCGCACCGGCCTTCCCCGCTTCGCCGGGACCATCCGTTCGGCAGCGGTCCCTCTGCTTCGCCCGGGACTACCGGGATGGTTTCGCCCGGAATTACCAGGATGGTCAACGGCCGGCAGCAGCCGGAAATTCCCCGGGCCGGCCTGAGCCATCGACGGCATGGCCCGGAACCGGGTGGCAGAGGTCAGCCGCCGGGATGGCCTGGCGTCCGTCGGACGGACGTGAATGGAGGTGCCGCAGGCGGCGGACCGGAGTCTCCGGCGAAAGGTGAGCCGGTGGGGTCGACCGGCCGGGCCGGCGTCGGCGACGTTGTCGACCCGGCCTAGGGTGGTGCGGGTCGCCGGATGGCGACGGAGGCCGGGCCCGGCCGACGGCGGGTCCGGGCCGGCAGGCGAGAATGCTGACGGCGGCAACGAAGCCGCGGGAAGACGACGGAGGACCACGTGGCGATCACCCGACTGCCGAGTGCCGGATTCTCGATCACCATCCGGATCGGCGTAACGGCGGACGCCTCGGCCATCGGCCGGCTGACCACCTGCGTCGGTGAGGCCGGCGCCATCGTGACCGCGCTCGACGTGGTCGACTCCGACCCCACCACGGTGGTCGTCGACCTGACCTGCGACACCGCCGACGCGACCCACGCCGACCAGGTGGTGAAGGCGCTGACCGCGCTGGACGGGGTGGACGTGCGCAAGGTCTCCGACCGGACCTTCCTGCTGCACCTCGGCGGCAAGATCGAGGTCTCCCCGAAGGTGGCGCTGCGCAACCGGGACGAGCTCTCCCGGGCGTACACCCCGGGGGTGGCCCGGGTCTGCCTGGCCATCGCGGAGAATCCCGCCGACGCGCGGCGGCTGACCATCAAGCGGAACACCGTCGCGGTGGTGACGGACGGCTCTGCCGTACTCGGACTGGGCAACATCGGTCCGGCGGCGGCGCTGCCGGTGATGGAGGGCAAGGCCGCGCTCTTCAAGCGGTTCGGCGGGGTGGACGCCTGGCCGGTGGTGCTGGACACCCAGGACCCGGACGAGATCGTCTCGATCGTCCGGGCGATCGCCCCGCAGTACGGCGGGATCAACCTGGAGGACATCGCCGCGCCACGGTGCTTCGAGATCGAGAACCGGCTGCGCGAACTGCTCGACATCCCGGTCTTCCACGACGACCAGCACGGCACCGCGATCGTGGTGCTGGCCGCGCTCACCAACGCACTGCGGGTGGTCGGCAAGAAGCTCGCCGACGTCCGGGTGGTCGTCTCCGGCGCCGGCGCCGCCGGTACGGCGATCATGAAGCTGCTGCTGCGGCAGGGCGTCGGCGACATCATCGCGTACGACCGCCAGGGGCCGCTGCACCGCGGCCTGGAAGGGCTGAACTCGGCCTGGCAGTGGCTCGCCGAGAACACGAACCGGGACGCCTTCTCCGGTGACCTCAAGGCGGCCCTGCGCGGCGCGGACGTCTTCATCGGGGTGAGCGCCCCCAACCTGCTCAGCGGCGACGACATCGCCACGATGGCCCCCGACGCGATCGTCTTCGCGCTGGCCAACCCGGACCCGGAGGTGGACCCCCGGGAGGCGCGCAAGTACGCCTCCGTGGTCGCCACCGGCCGGTCCGACCAGCCCAACCAGATCAACAACGTGCTCGCCTTTCCGGGCGTCTTCCGCGGCATGCTCGACGCGCACGCCGAGGAGTTCACCGAGGAGATGGCGATCGCGGCCGCCCGGGCCATCGCCGACGTGGTGGGCGCAGAGAAGATCAACCCGACGGTCATCGTGCCGAGCGTCTTCGACCCCCGGGTGGCACCGGCGGTGGCCGCCGCGGTCCGGGCCGCCGCGCAACACCCCACTCCCCCGCCGGCCGCGGATCCCGGGCCGGCCGACCTGCCCGAGATCGCCGCCGAGGCCGCCGCCCCGGCCAGCCCGCTGTCGAGCTGACCGCGCGACCGGCCGGACCGAAGGTCCCGTAGCGGGACCGCGACCCGGGTCACCTGGGCCGGGATCACGGCCGGGCAGAAGAAGCTCAGCCGGTGATCGCGGCCAGGTCGATCTCGCCGTGTGCGACCAGCACCGCCGGGCCGGCGAGCCAGCAGCTCTCGTCGTCCAGGGTCACCGTGAGCCGGCCGCCGGGCACGTCCACCGCGACCGCCCCGCTGGTACGCCCGGCGTCGCGCAACGCCACCGCCGCCACCGCACAGGCGCCGGAGCCGCAGGAGAGCGTCTCCGCCGAGCCGCGCTCGTAGACCCGCATCCGCACGTGCAGATCGGCGCCGTCGACCGGCTCGGCGGGGGCGACGAACTCGACGTTCACGCCGGCCGGAAAGGCCGCGGGGTCGAAACCCGGTGAGCGGGTGAGGTCGAGCCCGGTCAGCTCGATGCTGCCCGGCAGTACGCAGACCAGGTGCGGGTTGCCGCAGTCCACCGCGCTACCGGCCAGGGTCAGCCCGCCGAGCGTGGCCACGGCTCCCCCGGTGATCCGGGGCCGCCCGAGATCCACCGCGATCTCCTCGGCCGTCACCTCGGCCCGGACCACTCCGGCCCGGGTGGCGATCGGCAGGCCGCCGTCGACCGGCTCGGCCAGCCCGCTGGAGATCAGATATCTGGTGAACACCCGTACCCCGTTGCCGCACATCTCCGCGATGGAGCCATCGGCGTTCCAGTAGTCCATGAACCACTCGGCGCTGCCGGCGTAGCCGACCGCGTCCGGGTGCTTGGCCGCCCGGACGACCCGCAGCACCCCGTCCGCGCCGATGCCGCGCCGACGGTCGCAGAGCGCCGCCACGATCGACGGGGTCAGGCCGAGCTGGCCGTCTGGGTCGGGCAGGAGCACGAAGTCGTTACCGGTGCCGTGGCCCTTGCTGAATCGCACCCCTCCATCATCCCCGAGGGCCCGCCGGTCCCGCCGGGCCCCCTCACCCGGGCCCGGGATCACTCGCACCGCATACCTCTCCGACCCCACCGGCCCCATCGTCCCGTGCGGCCCGACGCCGGTCGGCCGGGGCACCCGGGTCAGCCCGGGTGGTGTGGGCCGAATCGGCCCAGGTGGCGTCGGTGGTGCCGGCCGACGGGTCGCGAACCAGGGCGAGGGCCGCCTCCACCAGATCGTCCCGGGCCCCGTCCAACCAGTGGATCCGGGAATCGCGACGGAACCAGGAGCGCTGCCGCCGGACGAACCGCCGGGTCGCCTGGATCGTGTCGGCCCGCGCCTCGGGCTCGGAGATCTCGCCGTCGAGCAGCCGGAGCACCTGCTGGTAGCCGAGCGCTCGGCTGGCGGTACGGCCCTCCCGCAGGCCCTGCTCCGCCAGCGCCCGGGTCTCGGCGACCAGGCCGTCCGCCCACATCTTGTCCACCCGTACGGCGATCCGCTCGTCCAGCGCCGCCGTTTCCCGGTCCACCCCGAGCTGTACGGCGGCGTAGTACGGCGTCGGCCGGGGCAGCGAGGCGGTGAACGGCGCGCCGGTCAGCTCGATCACCTCCAGCGCCCGTACGATCCGCCGCCCGTTGCTGGGCAGGATGTTCTCCGCCGCCGCCGGATCGGCGGCCCGCAGCCGGGCGTACAGCGGCGCCGGCCCCGACTCGGCGAGTTCCGCCTCCAGCCGTGCCCGGACCAGCGGATCCGTGCCGGGGAACTCGAACTCGTCGAGCACCGCCCGGACGTAGAGCCCCGAGCCCCCGACCAGCAGCGGTACCCGTCCCCGGGCCAGGATGTCGTCGACGGCCGCCCGGGCCAGCGCCTGGTACGCCGCCACGCTCGCCGGTTCGGTCACCGCCCAGACGTCCAGCAGGTGGTGCGGTACCCCGGCCCGCTCCGCCGGGGTCAGCTTGGCGGTTCCGACGTCCATCCCCCGATAGAGCTGCATCGAGTCGGCGTTGACCACCTCGCCGCCGAGGGCCTCGGCCAGTTCGATGCTCAGCCCGGACTTGCCGGTGGCGGTGGGGCCGACGACCGCGACGATCCGGCCGCGCCCGCTCACGCCGGCTCTCCGCCCGGCTCGCCGGACCTCGACAGCCGCTCCCGCTCGCCCGACCTCGGCCGCGGCTCCCGCTCGCCGGATCCGGGCGACCCGTCCGGCCGCGTCGGGGTCCAGGTGGCGACGAAGTAGCTGACCCCGTAGGGCGCCGCGTAGTAGGTAAGGTCGCCGCGCCAGGGCGCCCCGCTGCGGGCCGCCGCACCGGCGAGCACCTGCCAGGGCGCCCGGCCGGCGACCAGCAGCCGGGTGGACAGCTCCGGCTCCAGCCCGAGCAGGGCGGAGCGGTCGGCGTCCCGGAGCGCCGCGGCGACCCGGTCGTCGTAGGGCCGGGCGCGCGGATCGTCGTACCCGGGGGACCGCTCGCCCCGGCAGGCCGACCCGTCCCCCATCACCAGCAGCCCGATCCGCTCGGCCGGATCCTCGACCAGTTCGGCACCGATCCGCTGGCACTCGTCCACCGGGGTGTCGGTGCCGACGCTCTGCCCCCGGTGTGGTCCGGCCGCACCGGCCCGGTCCAGCAGCCAGGCACCGACCAGCAGGCTGAGCGGCAGTTCCGCCCGGCCGGTGCGGTTGCCGTCCGGCCCCAGCCGCAGCACCCGGTCCAGTCCGTACGGCCGGAGGCTGCCGCGGTCGTCCGGCCCGTGCCCGAGGGTTCGTTCCGCCGCCCCCACCACGACTACGACGTCCGGCCCGGTCGCCAGTAGCCGACCGACCGCCTCGACGCAGGCGGAACGGAGATCATCCAGCTCACCGGCCGCGGACGCGGCGAGTTCCGGAACGATCATCGGGGGATGTGGGCAGACGGCGGCGGCGACCAGTGGCACGCCACCACCGTAGCGGGCAGCGAACCTTACACCCGAAGGCCAGACGATTCGGGTGCGGTCAAGGACACCGTATGGTCACGGTCGACGATAGGCGCTCGACGCGGACCGGGTTGGACCTGTGACAATGCCGGGAGATACTTCGCTGCGCCGTGGCGGTGACCGCCGGGGACCCCCATCCCCGGCAGCGCCGGGAGAACGAGGATGGGCTCATGAGTGACTGGACTGCCTTTGGACGGGTGGATGCGGACGGGAACGTCTACGTCAAGACGGCCGAGGGTGAGCGTGTGGTCGGTTCCTGGCAGGCCGGTGCGCCGGAGGAAGGTCTGGCCCACTTCGCCCGCCGCTTCGCCGACCTGGTCACCGAAGTCGACCTGACCGAGGCCCGACTCAATTCGGGGGCGGCGGACCCGTCGGGTTCGCTCGCCACCGTCCGGAGGTTGCGGGCATCGCTCGCCGAGGCGCACGTGGTCGGCGACCTCGACGCGCTCGCCGCCCGGCTGGACCGGCTGGCCACGCTCGCCGAAAGCAAGGCCGGCGAGGCCCGGGCCGCCCGGGAGACCGCCCGGGCCGAGGCGGTGGCCCGGAAGACGGCCCTGGTCGAGGAGGCCGAGAAGCTGGCTGCGGAGTCCACCGGGTGGAAGACCGCGGGCGACCGGCTCAAGGAGATCCTCGACGAGTGGAAGACCATCCGCGGCGTCGACAAGAAGACCGACGGCGAGCTGTGGAAGCGGTTCGCCGCCGCCCGGGACGGCTTCACCCGGCGCCGCGGGGCGCATTTCGCCACCCTGGACGCCCAGCGCAAGCAGGCCCAGGCGGCCAAGGAGGAACTGGTCGCCGAGGCCGAGTCGCTGGCCGACTCGACGGACTGGGCCGCCACCGCCAACCGGCTGCGCGAACTGATGGCACAGTGGAAGGCCGCGCCGCGCGCCTCGAAGGAGGCCGAGGAGCGGCTCTGGGAACGGTTCCGGGGCGCCCAGGACGGCTTCTTCTCCCGGCGCAGCGAGGTCTTCTCGGCCCGCGACGCGGAGCAGCGCGGCAACCTGGAGCGCAAGCAGGCCCTGCTCGCCGAGGCCGAGGCGCTCAACGTCGACGGCGACCCGCGCGGCGCGCAGGCGAAGCTGCGGGAGATCCAGGGGCAGTGGCACGAGGCGGGCCGGGTGCCCCGGGACGCGGCGGCCAACCTGGACCGCCGGCTGCGCGCGGTGGACGAGAAGGTACGCCAGGCGATGGACTCGGCGTGGCGGCGCACCGAGCCGTCAGCCAACCCGCTGCTCGCCCAGATGCGCGACCAGGTCGCCGAGGCCGAGCAGCGGCTGGCCCGGGCCAGGACGGCCGGCGACGCGAAGCGGATCCGCGAGGCCGAGCAGGCCCTCGCCGCCAAGCGACGGTTCCTGGAGCTGGCCGAACAGGCGAGCTGAGCCGATCCCCGGGCGGGCCAGGCCCGCCCGGGGCACTCCGGCCGCCGTCGACTCTCGACACGTACCGGCCGACCGCCGACGGCCTCACCCCGCGACGACATCCGCCGCCGGCCATCCCCGGGCGGCGCTGCTCGTTCGGCCGCAACGGGCGACGCTGGGGCGAACCAGCCGTGTACCGGGGCGAACCAGCCGTTTACAAGGATCGAAAAGCATGATTCCATTCGAAGGAAAGCGCTTGCCTAAGGTGGGCGCGAGTGTGGGAGCCATCGTCTTGAAACACGGCTTGGATCCGCGGCGCGGGTCGGCCGGTCACGGGAGCCGCCGGGCACGGCACCCGAACTGACCGGCGGTACGCGCGTGCGTCCGAACGAGAAGGAGAGCACGATGCTCGCACGACAGCGCCGGACGGCGCTGATTCTCACCGCTGCCGCCACCACCGCCGCGCTCACCGGAGCCGGTGTACTCACCGCGGTCTCCGCACACGCCGCGGTCGGCTGTCAGGTCAGCTACTCGGTCGCCTCGCAGTGGCCGGGCGGCTTCGGCGGCAACGTCACCATCACCAACCTCGGCGACCCGCTGAACGGCTGGACGCTGCGCTGGACCTACTCCGGCGGGCAGACGGTGACCCAGGCGTGGAACGCGAACGTGTCGCAGAACGGCAGTCAGGTTACCGCGACCAACGTCGGCTACAACGGCAGCGTCGCCACCAACGCCAGCGTCTCGTTCGGGTTCAACGGCACCTTCACCGGGTCGAGCAACCCGGCGCCGACCAGCTTCAGCGTCAACGACGTGACCTGCACCGGCGGCACCAACCCGGGCACACCGGGGCCGACCACCCCGACGACCCCGCCGACGACCGGACCGACGCTGCCGCCGCAGACCGGGCTGGTCGGCTGGGCCACCCAGAACGGTGGTACCACGGGTGGCGGCAACGCCGCCACCACCACGGTCACCAGCGCCTCCGCCCTGACCAGCGCGGTCGGTTCCAGCAGCGCCGCCGTGATCCGGGTCTCCGGCACCATCTCCTGCTCCGGCATGCTCCGGGTCCGCTCCAACAAGACCATCGTCGGGGTCGGTGCCAACGCCACCATCTCCGGGTGCGGACTCAACATCAACGGAGACCGCAACGTCATCATCCGCAACATCAACTTCCGTGGCTGGGACGACGACGCCATCAACGTCCAGGAGTCGGCCACCAACATCTGGATCGACCACAACA
This sequence comes from Plantactinospora sp. KLBMP9567, assembly GCF_033446045.1. Classification (NCBI taxonomy): domain Bacteria; kingdom Bacillati; phylum Actinomycetota; class Actinomycetes; order Micromonosporales; family Micromonosporaceae; genus Plantactinospora; species Plantactinospora sp. KLBMP9567. Next base: position 137,546 of record NZ_JAWQRR010000010.1, read on the forward strand.
GCTTCACCGACGGGTACGACGGTGCCGTCGACGTGAAGCGGGCCTCGGACTTCGTCACCATCTCCTGGAACCGCGTCTACGGCCACGACAAGTCCATGCTGCTCGGCCACAGCGACGACAACGCCAGCCAGGATCAGGGCCACCTGCGGGTCACCTACCACCACAACTGGTTCGACGGCTCGGAGCAGCGGCACCCCCGGGTCCGGTTCGGCAACCCGGTGCACGTCTTCAACAACTACTACAACAACATCGGCGGCTACGGCGTCGCGTCCACCGAGGGGGCGGGCGTACTCGTCGAGGGCAACTACTTCGAGAACACCGACGACCCGTACCACCTCGGTGAGGGCGACTCGGGTCCGGGCAGCCTGGTCGCCCGGAACAACCACTTCGTCAACTCCGGCAGCGGGCAGACCGGCGGCAGCGTCGCCGGCATCCCGTACTCGTACCAGCTCGACAGCGCCAGCGGCGTGAAGTCGATCGTGACCAGCGGTGCCGGCACCGGCCGGATCGGCCTCTGAGCGGACCGGGTGGCAGGACGGGCCGGTTTCCCCGGCCCGTCCGTACGCCTCAGCGGTCGCAGGCCGCCGCGGGCGCGGGCAGCGGCGGCGGCACGCCGACGGTGGGCAGCCCGAGCGACACCCCACCGGTACGCGGCGCACGCCCCGCCTCGGCCGCGTCACCGGCCCGGGTACGCCGGTGGGCCAGTGGCTCCCCGTCGGCGTTCAGGTGGTGCGGGGCGGCGTAGCTGACCCTGGTGTGCACGATGTCGCCGGGCCGGATCTTCCCCGCGTACGAGCCGACGGCGAAGTGCACCAGCCGGCCGTCCCGGGCCCGGCCGGAGAGCCGTCCGGTGCGCTCGTCCTTGCGCCCCTCGCCGACCGCCACCAGTACCTCGACCGGGGTGCCGACGAGCTTGCGGTTCTCCGCCCAGGTGATCTCCTCGACCGCTGCGATTAGCCGGTCGTAGCGCTCCTGGACCACCTGCTTGGGCAGTTGGTCCGGCATGGTGGCGGCCGGGGTGCCGGGGCGTTTCGAGTACTGGAAGGTGAACGCCGAGGAGAACCGCGCCTCCCGGACCACCTCCAGGGTGCGGGCGAAGTCGGCCTCGGTCTCGCCGGGGAAGCCCACGATGATGTCGGTGGTGATCGCCGCGTCCGGCATCGCCGCCCGGACCTTTTCGATGATCCCGAGATAGCGCTCGGCCCGGTACGACCGGCGCATCGCCCGGAGCACGTCGTCGGAGCCGGACTGCAACGGCATGTGCAGCGAGTGGCACACGTTCGGGGTCTCGGCCATCGCCGCGATCACGTCGTCGGTGAAGTCCTTCGGGTGTGGGCTGGTGAACCGGACCCGCTCCAGCCCGTCGATCTCGCCGGTGGCCCGGAGCAGCTTCCCGAACGCGAGCCGGTCACCGAACTCGACGCCGTACGAGTTGACGTTCTGGCCGAGCAGGGTGACCTCGAGCACACCCTCGGCGACCAGGGCGCGTACCTCGGCCAGGATGTCGCCGGGGCGGCGGTCCTTCTCCCGGCCGCGCAGCGCCGGCACGATGCAGAAGGTGCAGGTGTTGTTGCAGCCGACCGAGATCGACACCCAGCCGGCGTAGGTCGACTCGCGCCGGGTCGGCAGCGTGGAGGGGAAGACCTCCAGCGACTCCAGGATCTCCACCTCGGCGGCGGCGTTGTGCCGGGCCCGCTCCAGCAGCACCGGCAACGCGCCGATGTTGTGGGTGCCGAAGACCACGTCCACCCAGGGCGCCCGGCGGACGATCTCGCCCCGGTCTTTCTGGGCCAGGCAGCCGCCGACCGCGATCTGCATCTCCGGGCGCTTGTCCTTGGCCGGCCGGAGGTGCCCGAGGTTGCCGTAGAGCCGGTTGTCGGCGTTCTCGCGTACCGCACAGGTGTTGAAGACCACGACGTCCGGATCGTCGGAGTCGGCCGCGCGAACGTAACCGGCCTGCTCCAGCAGTCCGGAGATCCGCTCGGAGTCGTGCACGTTCATCTGGCAGCCGTAGGTGCGCACCTGATAGGTACGCGGGCTGCCGAGGGCTGCGGTAGTCATGACAGTGACAGAGTATCCGCAGGACCCGGGAAGCCCGTTCCCCCGGGACGTCCACTCCCCCTCGACCGGAAGGTAGCGCCATGTGCCGGAGCATCAAGACCCTTCGCCAGCCGTACGCCGAGGTCGTCACCGAGACGGACATCGAGGCGGCGGCGTTGCAGTACGTCCGCAAGATCTCCGGGTTCCGCGCCCCGGCCGCGCACAACGCGGCGGCCTTCGACGCCGCGGTGGCCGCCGTGGCCGAGGCGACCCGGACCCTGCTCGACCAGCTCGTGGTGAAGGGCTCCGGCACCGGCCAGCCGGCAAAGGGCGGGCAGGCGGCAGGCTAGCGGGCAAGCGCGGGCTAGCGGCCAGGCGCGGGCTAGCGGCCAGGCGCGGGCGCGGGCTAGCGGCCAGGCGCGGGCTAGCGGCCAGGCGGTCAGGCGGCGGCGAGCGCCGGGATCACCGAGTCCGGGACCCAGCGCGACCGCTGACAGGGCGACCAGCCCCGGCAGCGCGGACTGAGCACGGTGCAGAGCCGCTGCTCGGAGAGGATCTCGCCGTCCTCGGTGTCGCGCACGTCGTGGTGCACCGGCCGGATGGTGCCGTCCGCCGCGACCAGCAGGTGCCGCCCGGCGTCCAGGGTGTCGTCCGGCAGCAGGCAGGCCCGGCCCAGCCGGCGGGCGAACGCCGCGACGGCGCCCACCTCCGGCAGTTCGGCCGGCACGCCGTAGCAGTCGACGGAGGTCGGGAAGTCACCGGGGCGGTGCCAGACGTCGGCCAACAGCGCGCCGGCCGGTACCCGGGCCGGGTCGACCCCGCCGAGCGGCAGCACCGGTACGTCGAGCGCGTCGGCAAGCGCGAGGCGGATCTCCGAGGCGGCGACGCGCCCCTCCGTCCTCCAGTTCCACAGCTCGATCATTGCCGCCTCCTCGCCGTAATCGTTCGTGGCTGGATGCCGGTCTCGCCTCGGGCATCCCCCGTCGGGCCGGGAACCCCGTGTCTGGGTGTAACGGCCTCACCCACGATGGTGCCGGGCACACCGGATCAAGAGCGGCTAAGTTACCGGTCTGTGACCATATCCGCCGAAATAGACGACCCTTGACTACCTATTGTAGTCGGAGCGGGAGCCCGTTCCGGCGCAGCTCGCCGGACACGCTCACCCAGCGTGGTCTCTTCGGTTCAGCGGGGTCGGGCACCGGACAGTTCGGGCGCGGATATAGTCCGACCTGGAGGCGGGCAGGTGCCTGGTGGTCCTCACGGTCTTCAAAACCGATGCGACCGAGTAGCTCGGTCGGGCGGGTTCGATTCCCGTACGCCTCCGCCAGCTTTTTCCCGGCGACGGACCGGTCGCCCGGTTCCGGACGGCGCCCCACCTCGGGAAGCGCGACGGCGACCAGCACGCCACTACTCAGAGTTGACAGACCTTAGCGGACAGTCATGATCTTTGTCGTCGCTGTTATCGCCCCGTGATGAACTCGATTACATTCCAGCACGTCAGGTCCCCTAGAGTTGCGTAACCGATTCAGCCTGAATCTGGTGCGACAGATCATGGACGAGACAGGTGGGGGCATGACCGAGCGGAGCGACGCGGGCGAAGTGGCCGGTGCGACGACGACTGACCGACCGCTCATCAGGCTTGACGGGGTCAACAAGTGGTTCGGCCCGCTGCACGTGTTGCAGGACGTCGACCTGTCGGTGGCCCGTGGCGAGGTCGTCGTGGTGATCGGCCCCTCCGGCTCCGGCAAGTCGACGCTCTGCCGGGCGATCAACCGGCTCGAGCCGATCAACTCCGGCACCATCATCTTCGACGGCCAGCCGCTGCCGGCCGAGGGCAAGGCCCTGGCCCGGCTGCGCAGCGAGGTCGGCATGGTCTTCCAGTCGTTCAACCTCTTCGCACACAAGACGATCCTCGAGAACGTCACCCTCGGCCCGACCAAGGTCCGCAAGGAGAAGGCGGCCTCCGCCCGGGACCGGGCGATGCAGCTACTGGAGCGGGTCGGCATCGCGAACCAGGCCGAGAAATATCCGGCACAGCTCTCCGGTGGACAGCAACAGCGGGCGGCGATCGCCCGCGCGCTGGCCATGCAGCCCAAGGCGATGCTCTTCGACGAGCCCACCAGCGCCCTCGACCCGGAGATGGTCGGCGAGGTGCTGGACGTGATGACCTCGCTGGCCCGGGACGGCATGACGATGGTGGTGGTGACCCACGAGATGGGCTTCGCCCGGCACGCCGCCAACCGGGTCATCTTCATGGCCGACGGCCAGCTCGTCGAGGACGCCGCACCGGACGAGTTCTTCGCCAATCCCCGTAGCGAGCGGGCCAAGGACTTCCTGTCCAAAATCCTCACCCACTAGGTATCCACAGTGGAGCGACCGCCCCCGGGTCTGGCCGCTCCGTCGAAGAAGGAGAGAGCAATGCGCATCACGCGAGTGGCGGCGGTGGCCGCGGTCGCGGCACTGGCCTTCACCGTGGCCGCCTGCGGCGGTGACGATGGAGACGGTGCGGGCACCGGTGCCGGGAGCAAGACCTTCGAGGCCGGCACGACGATGGAGCGGCTGAACAAGGCCCAGAAGATCATTATCGGCACCAAGTTCGACCAGCCGGGCTTCGGCCTCAAGGGCCTCGACAACAAGCCGGCCGGCTTCGACGTCGAGATCGGCAAGATCATCGCCGGTGAGCTGGGTATCGCCGAGGACAAGGTCGAATTCATCGAGAGCCCGTCCGCGGTCCGGGAAGAGGTCCTGGAGCAGGGCAAGGCCGACATCGTGGTGGCGACCTACACCATCAACGACAAGCGCAAGGAGCGGATCGACTTCGCCGGTCCGTACTACGTCGCCGGGCAGCACATCATGGTCCGCTCCGACGACAGCTCCATCACCGGCCCGGACTCGTTCAAGGCCGGCGACAAGAAGGTCTGCTCGGTGCAGGGTTCGACCCCGGCCGACAACATCAAGAAGTACCTGGCCAACCCGGCCAGCCCCGGCGCCCAGCTGGTGCTCTTCGACGGCTACCAGAAGTGCGTCGACGCGCTGACCAACAAGCAGGTCGACGCCGTCACCACCGACAACGTCATCCTGCTCGGCTACGTGGCCAAGAGCGAGGGCAAGTTCAAGCTCGCCGGCGAGAAGTTCACCGAGGAGCCGTACGGAATCGGTGTCAAGAAGGGCGACACCGCGTTCCGCGAGTTCATCAACGCCACCCTCGAGAAGATCTACACCGACGGCCGGTACGCGAAGGCCTGGCAGGACACCGCGGGCAAGTTCGACCCGACCGTCCCGCAGGGTCCGGCGGTCGACCGGTACTGAGTAGCGCCGGCATCGACAGACGCAGTTAGGTAGGAGCTGGAAGGTGACCATGAGAGAGGCGTGCCCGTGAGTGTGCTCGTCGACCACTTCGACGTCTTCGTTGGAGGGTTCTGGCTCACCTTCCAGCTCTGTATCCTGTCCGCGATCGGGGCGCTGGTGCTCGGCACCCTGGTCGCGGTCATGCGGATCTCCCCGGTGCCGCCACTGCGCTGGATCGGCACGGCGTACGTGACGGTGTTCCGGAACAGTCCGCTGACCATCGTGATGTTCTTCGCCGCCTTCGGGTTGCCGGCGCTCGGCTCGAACGCCGACTTCCTACGCATCCCCGGGCTGTCCAGCCTCTTCTCCCGGCTCGGCATCGACCTGCCGTACTTCCGGTTCGCCGTCATCGCACTCTCGGTCTACACCGCCGCCTTCGTCTGCGAGGCGATCCGCAGCGGCATCAACGCCGTACCGCCGGGGCAGGCCGAGGCGGCCCGGGCGATCGGGCTCACCTTCGGGCAGAACCTGCGGTATGTCGTGCTGCCGCAGGCGTGGAAGTCCGCGGTCGTACCGCTCGGCTCGGTGATCATCGCCATGATCAAGAATTCCGCGCTCGCCGGTTTCTTCGGAGTCGTCGGCGACCTCTCCAACTCGGCACAGAATCTGACCAGCGCGCTCGGCGAGCCGATCATCCCGGTCTTCGTCGGAGTCTCCATCGGCTTCCTGGTGATGACCGTGCCGCTGGGCATCCTCCTCGACCGGATCGAGCGGCGCCGGGCGGTGTCGGCCCGGTGAACGCGCTGGACAGTCGGGTGGCGGGTAACCCGCACGAGGAAGGTGCCGGCATGAGCGAGCACAGCGAGCGGATCGTCGGACTCAGCACCGATGTGCCTCAGGACGGCACGGAACGAAGCGGAGTGCAGGCATGAGCAACCAGCAGACGGTGCTCTACGACGCCCCCGGGCCACGGGCCCGCCGGGTCACCCTGATCGTGAGCCTGTTCGCGGCCGTCGGCATCGCCGTCCTCGGATACTTCCTCATCTACCGGCCGCTGGACGAGAACGGCCAGTTCACGATGGAGAAGTGGGGTCCGCTGATCGACCCCAACAACGAGGTGTTCCCGCTGGTCTGGGCGCGACTGCGGGACGGCTTCATCGCCACCCTGACCGCAGCCGGACTGGCGATCGTCAGCTCGCTCGTCTTCGGCACGGCGCTCGCCGTGCTCCGGGTGCAGCTCAAGACGCTGAAGCAGCGGCGGTTCGTGGGGCTGCCCGGCCCGGCCGCCTGGACGCTGCGCGGGCTCGGCTGGGTGCTCAACGCGGTCACCCGGTTCTGCGTGGAGATCTTCCGCGGCCTGCCGGTCGTGATCACCATCTTCTTCGTCGCCAGCGCCCTGCCCGACCTGGGCGTCGACCTCGGCGACATCCTCTGGTACCTGGTCATCGGCCTCACCATCTACAACGGCGTGGTCATCGCCGAGATCCTCCGCTCCGGCATGGAGGGCCTGCCCGGCGGCCAGCGGGAGGCGGCGCACGCGATCGGGTTCAGCTCCTTCCAGACCACCCGGATGATCCTGCTGCCCCAGGCGTTCCGGATCATGCTGCCGGCCCTGATCAGCCAGCTCATCGTGGTCCTCAAGGACACCTCGCTCGGCTTCATCATCAGCTACGAGGAAGTGCTCCGGGTCAGCCGGTTCATCATCGACAACCTGGAGAACCCGATCCAGGTGTACACCGTGGTCGGCGCCATCTACATCCTGATCAACTACCTGCTGTCGAAGCTCGCCGAGTACGCGCAGCGCCGGATGGCTCGGGCCCGCAAGACCCGTGGGCTGCCGAACCAGGCCGCGCCGCCGTCGATCATGCCGCAGGCCGGTCCCGGCGGAGCCACCGTGGGTGTCGGGGCGGACACGGGCAGCGCGTAGCTACCTACTATCAGCCCGCCGGTTCCGCCGCCGCATCGAGGGTGGAGGCCGACCGACACGAGAACGCCGGCCGCGACCGAGAGGTGGTGGCCGGCGTTTCCGTCTGTCCGTGCCAGCCACCGATGCCAGGAGCCCGCCCGTGCCTGCCAGCGACGGCAGGTCCTGTCGGCCGGTGCACAGGCGGGGCAGCTCGACAGTCTCTCTGTCCGTGTCTGCTACCGACGCCAGGACCCGCAGGGTGCACGCCCCGAGGTGCCGGCGGGCCGGACGTCGAACGGGCTCGGCGCGGGCGTCAGCGGGCGATCTCGGTGACCCTGGACTCGCGTACGACGGTCACCCGGATCTGACCCGGATAGGTCAGCTCCTCCTCGATCTGCTTCGCCACGTCTCGGGCCAGCACCGCCGCGCCGATCTCGTCGACGTCGTCCGGCTTGACCATCACCCGGATTTCCCGACCCGCCTGCATCGCGAAGACCTTCTCCACGCCCGACTTGCCGGCAGCGATCTCCTCGATCCGCTCCAGCCGCTTGACGTACGCCTCCAGGCTCTCCCGGCGCGCGCCCGGTCGCCCGCCGGAGCAGGCGTCGGACGCCTGGGTCAGCACCGCCTCGATGGTCTGCGGCGGCACCTCGTTGTGGTGCGCCTCGATCGCGTGCACCACCTCCTCGGACTCGCCGTACTTGCGGGCCAGGTCGGCGCCGATCAGCGCGTGGCTGCCCTCCACCTCGTGGGTGAGCGCCTTGCCGATGTCGTGCAGGAACGCTGACCGCTTGATCAGCGGCACGTCCAGCCGCAGTTCGGCGGCCATGATCCCGGCGATGTGCGCCGTCTCCACCAGGTGCTTGAGCACGTTCTGCCCGTACGACGTCCGGTAGCGCAGCCGACCCAGCAGGCTGACCATCTCCGGGTGTATCTCGGTGATGCCCACCTCGACCAGGGCGTCCTCGGCGGCCCGCTGGCAGAGCCGCTCCACCTCGTGCTTGGCGGTCTCGAAGACCTCCTCTATGCGGTGCGGGTGGATCCGGCCGTCGAGTACCAGCTTCTCCAGGGTCAACCGGCCGATCTCCCGGCGTACCGGGTCGAAGCAGGAGAGCAGCACCGCCTCCGGCGTGTCGTCGATGATCAGGTTGACTCCGGTGACCGACTCGAAGGCCCGGATGTTGCGCCCCTCGCGGCCGATGATCCGGCCCTTCATCTCGTCGCCAGGCAGGTGCAGCACGCTGACCACGCTCTCCGCGGTCTGCTCGCTGGCCACCCGCTGGATGGCGTCGACCACGATGTGCCGGGCCCGCTGCTCGGCGGTGTTCCGGGCGTCGGCCTCGATGTCCCGGACCAGGATGGCCGCCTCCCGCTTCGCCTGGCCCTCGATCGCCTCCACCAGCTCGGCCCGGGCCGCGTCGGCGGTCAGCCCGGCGACCCGCTCCAGCTCCCGCTTCCGCAGCTCCTCCGCCTCGGCCAGCGCCGTCTCCCGAGCGACCAGCGCCGCCTTCCGGGCCGCCAGCTCGGCGGCCGTGGCGGTCAGCCGGCGCTCCCGTTCGGCGAGCCGCTCCACCTCCTCGGTGTGCAGCCGCTCCCGCTCGTCCATCCGCTGGGCTCGCCGTTCCACCTCGGCCGCCTGTTCCCGGGTGGTGGAGGCGAGCAGCGAGATCTCCCGCTCGCCGCTGCGCCGGGCCGCCGCGCGTACCTGCTCGGCGTCCGCCTCGGCCTGCCGGTGCGCCCGGTCCAGTACGGTGTCGGCCTCGGCCCGGGCGGCGTCCAGTACCCGCTGCGCCTCGGCGCGGGCGGCGCTTGCCTCGGCCTTGGCGGCGGCGGCGTCGGCCCGGGCCGCGGCGGCGGCCGACCTGGCGGTGTCGACGCTCGACGACGCCTCGTCGGCGGCGGTGCGCAGCGCCGCCAGCGACTGCTCCTGCCGGTCCTTCTCGGCGACGAAGGCGGGATCGTCCGGCGGCGGCGTGGCGGCCGCGGTCCCGATCCGACGCAGCGCCCGGGCGCCCAGGCTGATCGCGACGAGCACCAGCGCGGCCAGCCCGACGATGGCGGCCAGCAGGACCCATTCGAGGCCGCTCATGCCGGCGCTCCGCGTCGCTGCGTGCCGGCACGAGGCACATCCGCACTGGACTGGCTGATTCGCTCGGGTCGCTCGTTCATGCCGGAGCCCCGGCGTGACTGAACCCGCTACCGATCCTGGCCCGCTCGGTCATGGCCGCCTCCCCTGTGCCGTCAAGCGCCGGAGGTGCCACGCCCGTGGGTGGGGCGTGCCCTGCGGCTGTCACGACGCCCGACCGAGGCGGCTGGCCGAGGGTACGGCCACCGGGCAGTGCCCCCCGGGGACACCGCCGACGACCGGGTGCTGCTGGTGCTGCGGTTACCGGACCGGCCCGTCCGGTAACCGAATATCTGGCCGATGAACTGGCCTGAAGTGATGCCGTACTGTTACGCGATCTATGTTGTGCGCTTAGCCTGCGATGGTCGGGAAAACTCGTCTAAGGCGAGGCTAGGTCGCGATGGGGCATTCGGTCAAGAAACTCATGATCCGGCCAGGCGTCTGACGTACGGCGACGGCACGCTCACGGCAAGCTGATATGAGGGTGGGCATAAGGGGGCGAGTCCGGAATCCGACTTCCGCCTGAGGGCCCGGCGAGGCGGTGCAGCGACCGGAACGGAAGCGCTCCCAGGTCGGCATCGCGGGGCGTCCTCACCCAGAGACGGTCCCGCCTGGCCCGCAGCGCCGAGCGCGCTAGAGAGCGTCGCGGTCGGGTTCCGTGCCGGCTTCGGCGAGCGCGTCCGCGTCGATCTGGTCGGCGAACTCGGCTGCCTCGGCGTCCCGCTCGGCCAGTGCGTCCTTGACCGCCCGGATCGCCACCCCGGGCGGATAACCCTTCCGGGCCAGCATCCCCACCAGCCGCCGGAAGACCGCCTCCGGCGAGCCGGTGGCGCTACGGAGTTTCCGGTCGACCAGGTGCCGGGCGGTCTCGGCCTCGGTCGTCTCGTCCAGCTCGCCGAGCGCCTCGGTCGCGATGTCGGCGTCCACGCCGCGCTGGCGCAGCTCGTTGGCGAGCGCCCGACGGGCCAGCCCTCGACCCTGGTGACGGCTACTCACCCAGGCGCGGGCGAAGGCGGCGTCGTCGATGATGCCGACCTCGTCGTAGCGATCGAGGACTTCGGCGGCCACCTCTTCGGAGATGCCTCGCCGGGCCAGTGCGGTGGCCAGCTCGGCCCGGGTGCGTGGGCGTACGGCGAGCTGGCGCAGGCAGATCTCCCGGGCCTGCTCCGCCTCGTCACGCGGAGCGCCCGGCGCCGATGACTCGTCCGCTGCCGCGTCGCCCGGTCCCGCCTCCGCCGGCCATCGCCCGGACGGGGTGGCCGAGCCACCTGACCGACCCCGGCGCGAACGGCCGGTGCCACTGCCGCCCGTACGGGCCGACGGGGCGGCATCCCACCCCCGGCCCGTACGGGCACCACGTCGTCCTGCCACGTCGATGTGGACTCAGTCGAGGCGTCAGAAGTCCACCGGCGGCAGTTCCGGCCCGCCGGCCGCATCCGTGCCGGCCGCCACCCCTACACCGAGCTTTTCGAGGATCTTCTTCTCGATCTCGGCCGCCACGTCCGGGTTCTCCCGGAGGAACTCGCGGGCCTTCTCCTTGCCCTGGCCGAGCTGGTCACCGTCGTAGGTGTACCAGGCGCCGGACTTACGGATGATCGACTGCTCCACGCCGACGTCGATCAGCGAGCCCTCCCGGGAGATGCCCTTGCCGTACATGATGTCGAACTCGGCCTGCTTGAACGGCGCCGCGACCTTGTTCTTCACCACCTTGACCCTGGTGCGGTTGCCGACCACGTCGGTGCCGTCCTTGAGGCTCTCGATGCGTCGCACGTCGAGCCGGACCGAGGCGTAGAACTTCAGCGCCCGACCACCGGTGGTCGTCTCGGGGCTGTTGTGCACCATCACGCCATCGACGAAGTAGTTGTGGTTCCCCTCAACCTCGATGTCGAACCGGTTCATCGACCGAGTCTTCGACTTGACCCGCACGTCGATGATCCGCGCCGGCACCGGCGTCAGTTCCGCCGGCACGAACGCCGGCTGGACGACGCACCGGCCACGGAAGCGCGGAAGCAGCTTGGACTCCATCACCGCCGGCACGTACGGCGCGACGATCTCCTGGAACCTCGCCGAGGCAGCGGTGGTGAACTGGATGAACGCCATCTGTCGTGCACCCCGGCTCACCAACTTCACGTCCAGTTCGTACGCGTCCCGCAGGTGTTCGACCAGCCTTTCCCGGGTGCCCTCGGCCATCGCCTCGACACAGATCTCGATCCGACCTGAGCCACCCTCGGTACGCTGCTGGAGCCCCTTGGACCGCAGTGTGAAGCAGCCATCGTCCATGTACCACACCGCGAACGCCAACGGCGTCAGTGCCTTGAGATAGTCCCAGCTCAGGTGCTTTTTCCCGTCGCCGAGGTAGACCGCCCGACGCAACTCGTCCAGTTCGGGCAGCGGAGTGAAGTCCGCAAAGACGGCCCCTCTGGCGTCGGTCCGGCGCGAGTTCGGGATGTTGCCGAGCAGCGAGACCTTCCAGTCGAGATAGCCGGTCTGCTCGGCTCCGTGACCGAGCCGGAACCGCGCTCCGGACCGGTCCCGCCGGTTGGCCGAGAGGTTGCCGTCACCCATCAACGAGCCGAGCACCACCTGCCACTGCTGTTCGCTGAGCCGGCGCTGCTCGGTCAGCATCACCCGGTCTCCGGCGATCAGTTCGCCGGCCTCGCGCCAGCCGCCCGGAGTCCGGACGAGGTGGTTGGCAGTGGCGGCGAACTGCGCGCGCCCGTTGCCACCGGATTTGGCGACCGTGAACTGGAGAAACTCCTCGGCCGGGCCGTTGTTGAACCAGTTGACGATCTTCTTGGGCTCGACCCGGTCGGTCTCCGGGTTGTACGAGAGCACCTCGACGTCCATACGCTGGTTTACGATCTTGCCGATCTTCTCCTGCGTGCCGTCCGCGAGGGTGACCCTCGTCGAGTACGACATGCAGCCGAACATCACGCCGATCTTTTCCCGGAGCTGGTTGATGAAGATCGCGGTGGTGCCGGTGTTGCTGAGCACACCGGTGATCTTCCGCAGCGCCTGGCTCATCAGCCGGGCCTGGAGACCGACGTGACTGTCGCCCATCTCGCCCTCGATCTCGGCACGCGGCACCAGCGCGGCGACCGAGTCGATCACGATGATGTCGAGCGCACCGGACCGGATCAGCATGTCGGCGATTTCCAGCGCCTGCTCACCGGTGTCGGGTTGGGAGACCAGCATCGCGTCGGTGTCCACGCCCAGCGCCTTCGCGTATTCCGGGTCGAGGGCGTGCTCGGCGTCGATGAACGCGGCGATGCCGCCGGCCTTCTGCGCGTTGGCCACCGCGTGCAGCGCGACGGTCGTCTTACCGCTGCTCTCCGGGCCGTAGATCTCGACGACCCGGCCGCGCGGCAGACCGCCCACGCCGAGTGCCACGTCGAGCGCGATGGAACTGGTCGGGATCACGGCGGTCTGGATGACCGGCCGCTCCCCCAGCCGCATCACCGAGCCCTTGCCGAACTGCTTGTCGATCTGAGCGAGAGCAAGGTCGAGTGCCTTCTCCCGGTCAGGTCCTGCCGCCATGGTTGCCACCCCTGCCTTCGCCGGCATCTTCGCTGAGCTTTTCGTCACGCGCACACGCTAGGCGCTCGGTCCGACAGAAAACAGCCGGCTGGCCGCGACCTGTGGACGGGCGCCCCGCTGTGGACAATAGCCGAACAGGTGTACGACTCGGCACACGACACGCCAAACTACCGTAAGTGCCTAATCGATCACTTTGAGATGTACGTCGATCGACGGGTCAGCGTAGCCGAGCCGGCACCCGATCGGGGTACGCCGCGCAGACCGCGCGCCACACCACCACGGTCTCCTCGCCGGCCTCCAGGGCCTGCCGGATGGTCCGGCCCCCCAACTGCGGCAGCACCTGGTCGGCGGCGAGGCTACCGGCGTACGCCGGGCCGAACGTCTGCTCCAACCGCGCCCAGAAGTCTGTCAACCGCACCGAACCAGTCCCCTTCCGCTCCGGGCACCCCCGCCCGGTCTCAGACCCCGGCCCGCATCCGCGGCGGCGCCGCCCGCAACGCTAGCGCCAGCAGCGGCACCACGGCGACCGCCGCCAGCAGGTTGAGCACGGGATAGCCGGCGACCTGGATGACAAACCCGCTCAGCGCCCCGGCGAGCGCCCCGGCCAGCCCCATGGTCAGGTCGGAGAGCCCCTGCACCGCAGGGCGTACCTCGACCGGCACCGACTCCGACAGCAGGGTCGAGCCGGCCACCATGGTGCCGGACCAGCCGAGGCCGAGCAGGGTGAGCCCGATCGAGATCCGTACGGTGTCGTGCCCGGCGGTCCCGGCGACCGCGCAGGCGGCGAGGAGCAGGCCGAGCCCGCCGAGGATCACGGCCCGCCGACCGAGCCGGTCGGTGAGCCAGCCGACCACCGGGGCGAGCGCGAACATCCCGGCGATGTGCAGGCTGAGCACCAGGCCGACCACCCGCAGCAGGTGGGCTTCGGAGTGCCACTCGCCGAGGCGTACCGGGGTCATCACCATCACCCCGACCATCACCAGGTGCCCCATCGCGACGGCGGAGATGCCGAGCCGGGCGGCCGGCAGGTCGCGGACCACCCGGAAGGCGGCGCGCAGGCCGTCGTCCCGCCGGGCCGGAGCGCCGGTGCCGGGTGCGTCGGTGGCCGGTGCGTCGGTGGCCGGTGCGGCGTCGGCACCGGCGGCCGCGAGCCGGCGCGCGGTCAGCAGCGGGTCGGGCCGGAGGAACACCAGGAGTACCCCGGCGGCGAGCACGAAGGCGAGCACGCTGAAGACGAACGGGCCGGCCAGCGGGGGTACCCCGGTCCAGGCCAGCGCCCGGTCGGCCGGCGCCGCGAGGTTGGGGGCCGTCACCGCACCGATGGTGGTGGCCCAGACGGCGATCGACAGGTGCCGGCCCCGGCGGGCCGGCTCGGCCAGGTCGACGGCGGCGTACCGGGCCTGGAGCCCGGCGGTCGTCCCGCCGCCGAAGAGGAGCGCACCGAGAAAGAGCAGCGGTACCCAGTCGGCGACCGCCGCCAGCACGATCAGGGCCCCACCCACCGCGCCGACCAGGTACGCGACGGCCAGCCCCGGCCGCCGACCACCGGTCCGCATGATCCGGCTCACCGGCACGGCGAGCAGTGCGCCGCCGACCACCGAGGCGCTCTGCACCAGACCGGAGATCGCGGTGCCACCGAGCCGGGCGCCGAGCAGTACGCCGACGGACATCCCGATGGTCATCCCGGTGCCGCCGATGATCTGGGTGAGGCAGAGCAGCAGCAACGTGCGCCGCTGGACCCGGGCGACGTCGAGTGGCGCCGCCCCGACGGGTCGGCCGTCGACTCCGGTGGTCAGTTCCGCCGTCATGCCAGCCGCTCCCGTCCCCGTTCGGACCCGCCGCCGGGGCGGGAGGCGCAGATCGCCCGCCGCAAGGAGCGGTAGGCGAGGGCCATCCTTACCTGCGGATCGAAGCACGGCCGCCGGGCACGTTCAACCCCGATTCGCCGACGGCGTAGTGCGGACCCAGGCCCGTCACAGCCCCAGGTCGCGCCCGATGATCTCCTTCATGATCTCGGTGGTGCCGCCGTAGATGGTCTGCACCCGGCCGTCCAGCCAGGCCCGGGCGACCGGGTACTCCAGCATGTAGCCGTAGCCGCCGTGCAACTGGACGCAACGGTCGGCGACCCGGTTCTGCAGCTCGGTGGTCCACCACTTGACCTTCGCGGCGTCCACTGCGGACAGCCGGCCGGCGTTGAACTCGGCGACGCAGTGGTTCAGGAAGGTACGGGCGATGGTGACCTCGGTGTCCAGCTCGGCGAGGAGGAAGCGGTTGTGCTGGAACGCCCCGATCGGCTGGCCGAACGCCTCACGGGACCGGGCGTGCCCGAGGGTTACCGTGAGCAGCCGCTCGGCGGCGGCGACCGCGGCGACCGCGATGCCGAGCCGCTCCCGGGGGAGGTTCGCCATCAGGTGGTAGAAGCCCCTGTTCTCCGTACCGAGCAGGTTGGTCGCCGGCACCCGGCACTCGTCGAAGAAGAGTTCGGCGGTGTCGTTGGCCTTCAGCCCGACCTTGGCCAGCCGGCGTCCCCGGCTGAACCCGGGTGTGCCGCGCTCGACCACCAGCAGGCTCACCCCGTGCGCGCCCCGCTCCGGCGCGGTCTTCGCCACCACCACGACCAGGTCGGCCAGCTCGCCGTTGGTGATGAACGTCTTCTGTCCGGTCAGCACGTAGTCGTCGCCGTCCCGGGTGGCGGTGGTGCGGATCCCGGCCAGGTCGGAGCCGGCGCCCGGCTCGCTCATCGCGATCGCGGTGACGATGTCGCCGGAGCAGAAGCCGGGCAGCCAGCGCGCCCGCTGGTCGCCGGTGGCCAGCTCGCTCAGGTACGGCGCGACCACGTCGTTGTGCAGCCCGAACCCGAGCCCGGAACAGCCGCTGGCGACGACCTCCTCGACGAGTACGGCGTTGAACCGGAAGTCGCGCTGGCCACCGCCGCCGTACTCCTCGGGGATGTCCATGCCGAGCAGTCCGGCGGCACCGGCCCGGCGCCACACCTCCCGGTCCACGATGCCGTCGGCCTCCCACCGGTCGTGGTACGGCACCGCCTCGCGGGCCAGGAACGCCCGGCACAGCTCGCGGAACTCGTCGTGCACGGGCTCGTAGAGGTGCTGTTCCATGCCGGTCAGTCTGCCCCGGCGTCGCCCCGGACCCAAGGAACCCGATCCGGCTCCTGGTACGGCGCTCAGGCCAGCGCCCCGGCCACCACCAACAGGTCGGCGACCAGGCCGGCGTACGCGGCGTCCCGGTCGTCGGCGCGGAGCACCGCGGAGGGGTGGATGGTGGCGACCAGCCGGGTCGGCGCGACCGACTCGCGTTCCCCGGTCGGCCCGACCGGCACCGTGGCGAAGTCCTGCGGCCGCTGCGCCGACTCCGGCCAGGGCAGCAGTACGCCCCGGGACTGGGTGACCCGGAACGAGGGGCCGAGCAGCGCCTTGGCCGCCGTCGCGCCGAGTACCACCACGACCTCGGGGTGCAGCCGGGCGAACTCGGCGACCAGCCAGGGCCGGCAGGCGACGATGTGCACCCGGTCCGGGGTCTTGTGCAGCCGGCGCCTGCCGCGCATCTCGAACCGGAAGTGCTTGACCGCGTTGGTGATGTAGAGCTGCGCCGGGTCGATGCCGGCCTCGTCCACGGCACGCCGCAGCAGGTGTCCGGCCGGGCCGACGAACGGCAGCCCCTTCTGGTCCTCCATGTCGCCGGGCTGCTCACCGACGAAGACGACCCGGGCGTGCTCGTCGCCCCGGCCGAAGACCGTCTGGGTGGCGTCTCGGTACAGCTCGCAGCCCCGGCAGCCGCCGGCCGCGTCGCGCAGCTCGGCCAGGCTGTCGGCGCCGGGTGGGATGAACTCCTGCGCTCCGGGGGCGGTCTCGGTCTCAGGCATAGCGCATTTTCTACCCCGTACCCCCCGGATCACGCACTCAGGGTGGTCGGCGTGGCGAGCCACCAAGATTCTCGGCGACATACCATCGGCCGCTGAGCACAGATCACCAAGGATCTCGGTGATCCCGACGACGGCGAAGCGAAGCGGGCGGTGGTCCCGGGTACGCCTGGATCAGGCACTCAGGGTGAGCGGAGTGGCGGGGGCGGCGGCCCGGGCCACCGCGTCGGCCAGCGGCGCGATGTCGGCCTCGGCGAGTGGGCTGACCGTGATCCGGATTCCCGGCCCGCTGGCCAACCGGAACAGTGAGCCGGGCGCCACCACGTAGCCGGCGTCCCGGAGCACCGCGACCGCCCGGGTCTCGTCGGGCACCGGCAACCAGACGTTGATCCCGGTACGGCCGTGCCCGGCCAGCCCGCGCTCGGCGAGTGCGCCGCGCAACGCGGCGACCCGCTCGGCGTAGCTCGCCCGGGCCAGTGCGATCCGCTCGGCGACCGCCGGGTCCCGCCACAGCGCGAGGGTGAGCCGTTGCAGCAGGGTGGAGACCCAGCCGGAGCAGACCCGCAACCGGCCGGCCACCCGGGCCACGGTCACCTCGTCCCCGGCGAGCACGGCCAGCCGCAGATCCGGCCCGTACGGCTTGCTGGTCGAACGGACGAAGGCCCAGCTCCGGGTGGCGCCGGCCAGGCTGTGCAGCGGCTCGACGGCGAGCTCGGCGGCGTGGTCGTCCTCGACCAGCAGGACGTCGGGGCGGTCGGCCAGCACCGCCCGCAGCGCCACCGCCCGGTCGGCGGTCACCACCGCCCCGGTCGGATTCTGTGCCCGGCTGGTCACCAGCACCGCCCGGGCTCCGGCGGCCAGCGCGCCGCGCAGACCGGCCGGGGTGGGTCCGGCGTCGTCGACCGGCATCGGCACCGCGCGCAGCCCGAGCGTGGCGACCAGGTCGATGGTGTTGGCCCAGCCGGGATCCTCGACCGCGACCGCGTCGCCCGGGCTCAGGTTGCTGACCAGCAGCCGTTCGATGCCGTCCGACGCGCCACCGGTCACCGTCACCGCCTCGGCCGGCACCCCGTCGGCGGTCAGCCGCTCCCGGGCCGCCTCGACGAGTTCCGGGAGGACGCCGCCGTCCCGGTAGTTGACCGAGGCACCGGCGGTCTCGGCCAGCGCGGCCAGGTGCGGGCCGATCGGCGGGAGCAGCCCGGGGTCGGGCTCGCCGACCGAGAGGTCGAGCGCACCGGGCGGCGCGGGCAGCCGCAGTGCGGCGCGGCGGCCGGTGACCGGTGGCTTCGGGCGGACCCGGGTGCCGTTGCGGCCGGCGGTCTCCACCACGCCGCGTTGGCGCAGTCCCTGGTACGCCTTGGCGACCGTCGCCGGGCTGACCCCGAGCCGCCCGGCCAGGGCCCGGACGGCGGGCAGCGCGGCACCGGCCGGCAGCTCCCCGGTCCGGACGCCCGCCTCCACGCTGGCCGATATCTCGGCTGCCGTCGTACCGGCGAGCTGATAATGTGCTGTCACAGTTTGAGGATTGTACTATCACAAAAGGGCGGACGCGAGATGGCCGAGCAGACCCCGACGCAGACGCATCCGGACGGCGCACCGGAGAGCTACCCGCAGACCCGGCGGAGCACCGCCACCCGCGACCGGTCGAAGATGACCTACCAGCGCTCCGCCGCGCACGACCTGCTCGACGAGGCGTACCACTGCCACCTCGGGTTCACCGTGGACGGTGAGCCCCGGATCCTGCCCACCCTGCACGTCCGGATCGGCGACACGCTCTACCTGCACGGCTCGACCGGCAGCCGGCCGCTGCTGGCCGCCCGCTCCGACGCCGGGCTGCCGGTCTGCGTCGCGGTGACCCAGTTGGACGGGCTGGTCTACGCCCGGTCCCAGTTCCACCACAGCGCCAACTACCGCTCGCTGGTCGCACACGGCACCGCGCACCTGGTCGCCGACGAGACGGAGAAGCGGAGGGTGCTGACCGCGCTGGTCGAGAAGGTCGGCCGGGGCCGCAGCGCCGACAGCCGGCCGCCGAACCGCCGGGAGCTGGCCGAGACCGCCCTGCTGGCCCTGCCGTTGCGCGAGGTCTCGGTCCGCACCCGCACCGGGGGCGTACGCGAGGAGCCCGCCGACCACGCCCTGCCGCACTGGGCCGGAGTGCTGCCGCTGCGTACCGTCGCCCGGCGGCCCGAGCCCGATGCCGGGGTGACCGCCCCGCTGCCGGCGTACCTGCGGGCCGACCGCTCCCCCTGGCACACCCCGGTGGAGATGGCCGGCGCGCACGTCCGGCTCGCCCCGCTGGCCGAGTCGCACGTCGACGCCCTCTACGCGGCCACCCGCGACCCGGAGGTCTGGCCCCATCTCGGCGCCGCCCAGCCGCAGGACCCGGCCGGGATGGCCGAGATCGTCCGGACCGCGCTCGACGCGCACTGGCAGGGCGAGCGGGTGCCGTGGGTGCAGCTCGACGCGGTCACCGGCGAGGTGGTCGGGACCACCTCCTACTACGAGATCGACCCGGTGCACCGCCGCGTCGCGATCGGACACACCTGGCTGGGCCGGCGCTGGTGGCGTACCGGGGTGAACACCGAGGCGAAGCTGCTGCTGCTGACCAGGGCCTTCGAGGAGTTGGGCGCGGAGCGGGTGGTCTGGCACACCGACATCCGCAACGAGCGGTCGCAGCGCGCCATCGAGCGGCTCGGCGCCACCCGGGAGGCGGTGCTCCGCCGGCACCGGATCCGGCCGGACGGCTCGTGGCGGGACACCGTGCAGTACGTGATGTTCGCCGACGAGTGGCCGAAAGCACAGGTCAGGCTCCAGGAAATGCTTCGCCCGGGGGTCCCGGCGGGGCGATGATGACCGGCGTGCTGGGGATCACCGACATCTGGACGTACGTGCTGGGCACGGTCGCCATCATCCTGCTGCCCGGGCCGAACTCGCTCTACGTGCTCACCACCGCCGCCAAGACCGGGGTACGCGCCGGCTACCGGGCCGCCGCCGGGGTCTTCCTCGGCGACGCGGTGCTGATGGTGCTATCCGCCGCCGGGGTGGCCTCGGTGCTCAAGGCGTACCCGCCGATCTTCATGGTGATCAAGTACGCCGGCGCGGCCTACCTCGGCTATGTCGGGCTGATGATGCTGCGCGGGGCGTGGCGGCGCTGGCGTACCCGGAACGACCCGGCGGTGGCGCCGCTGGTCGACACCCGGCCGGCGGCGGCCGACCGGCCGTTCCGGCGGGCGGCGGTGATCAGCCTGCTGAACCCGAAGGCGATCCTCTTCTTCATCTCCTTCTTCATCCAGTTCGTCGACCCGGCCTATCCCTACCCGGCGCTGTCGTTCCTGCTGCTCGGCGCGATCGCCCAGGTCACCAGCGCGCTCTACCTGACCGTGCTGATCTTCACCGGCACCTTCCTGGCCGTGCAGTTCCGCCGCCGCCGGCGGCTGGCCGCCGGGGTGACCACCGGGATCGGCGCGCTCTTCCTCGGCTTCGGCGTCAAGCTCGCCACCGCCAGCGCCGGCTGACCACCCCCGGTCGACCGGACCCATCCGACACCCTCAGGTTCCACCGCCACCGCCACCGCCACCGCCACCCCCGCCCGCGCCGCCGCCGATCCCACCCTCACCGCCGCCGATCGGGCGCAGTCCCCGGACCGGATCGTGGCCGGCGGCCGGTGCGGCCCCACTGGGCTCCCGGCCCGGCGGCTCGCTGTCCCGGGTGTCGGTGCCGGACGGGCCGGGATGCGACTGGTCGGGGTCGGTCGGGCGAGGCGGCGGCGACGGACGGCGTTCCGTGCGGACCTGGTAGCCGGCGGCGGTGGCCGAGTGCCGCTGTACGGCGTACCGGAGCCAACTGTCCACCACGGTGGTCCAGTCGAGTTCCGCCGCACCCCGGTGGTCCACCCGGAACCGGCTGAAGCTGACGTGTCCGGCACCGGCCAGCGCCACCCGGCGGTCCAGCGCGAAGAGCACCTCCACCCGGTACGGGTCGGTGAAGAACGAGACCTCCAGCTCGCTGAACGGGCCGCCGTACAGCGGTGCCGCCCAGTACGCGATCTTCTGGTGGAACGGCAGCCTCTGGTCGATGCCCGGCAACCGTTCCGCGAGCAGTCCGACCTGGCGCAGCTCGAAACCCAGCTCGCCCAGTGCGGCGAGCACGCCGGCCTGGGCGGGGAGCGGGTGCACGTACACCGGGCGCAGATCGCCCCGGTCGAGCAGCGCGCTGACCGCGACCTCGGCCCGCAGCCCCATCCGCAGGTTGAGCAGGCAGCGGCCGTCGACCACCGTCACCGGCGTCTCCCAGGGCACCGGCACGCCGAAGTCGAGGATCCGGCGCTCCTCCGGAGCCAGCACGAACGCCCCGGCGGCGGCTACCCGGTGGAACTCCACCGGCTGGTACTCCAGCTCGCCGCCGGCCGGCTCGACCCGGGTGACCAGGCCGAGGGTCACCCGATCGACCGTCACCGGCGACCGGCCGGCGGTGACGGTGACCCGGCCGGGCAGCGACAGCCCCGGCCGGGTACTCGGATTGGTCAGCACGGTCCGCACGGTCAGACCCGCACCCGGCAGGAGTCCCCCGAATCCCACCGTCGCCCCCCTCCCGTGTCCGCCCGGCCGGGCCCCCACCCGGCCGCTCCGCCGCACCTGCCCCGGAAACTCGGCTGCCAGGCGGGCACGGCGGACGCTCAGCGCAGCCGGCGGCCCCGTGGGATCGGGTCGGTCTCGTCGTCGAACTCCCCGATGACCTCTTCCAGCAGGTCCTCCAGGGCGAC
This sequence comes from Plantactinospora sp. KLBMP9567, assembly GCF_033446045.1. Taxonomy (NCBI): domain Bacteria; kingdom Bacillati; phylum Actinomycetota; class Actinomycetes; order Micromonosporales; family Micromonosporaceae; genus Plantactinospora; species Plantactinospora sp. KLBMP9567. Next base: position 159,081 of record NZ_JAWQRR010000010.1, read on the forward strand.
GAAGCCGATCGGCCGGCTGGCACCGGCACCGTTGCTGACCAGCGCCAGCTGCACCTGCTCGGCCCGCATCGCGGCCACCGCCTCGGTGACCGTCGCGGTCGCGTCCAGGGTGAACGGCACGGTCATCAACTCCCGCGCCGTCGCCGCCCGCCCGGCGGTGGTGGCCCGGACCGCCTCCCGGACGTGCACCAGCCCGGCCACCTCACCCGGCGCCTCGAAGACGGCCAGCCGGGACCGGCCGCTGGACCGGCACACCTCCTCGATCCGCTCCGCGGAGTCGTCGGGGCGTACCGAGACGATCGTCTCGACCGGCTCCATCACCTGGGCGACGGTGGTGCCCTGGAGTTGGAGCATGCTGGTCAGCATCTCGTGCTGGTCGGCGGCGAGCAGGCCGTGCTCGCGCGACTGCTGGAGCAGCATCCGTAGCTCCTCCGGCCCGTGCGCCACCGCCAACTGCTCCTCCGGGCGTACCCGGGCCAGCCGCAGTGTCACGTTGGCGAGCCCGTTCAGCGCGGAGAGCACCGGCCGGGCCACCCGGGCGAACGCCCGGAACGGCAGCGCGAGCAGTACGGCGGAGCGCTCCGGGTCGGTGATCGCCCACGACTTCGGAGCCATCTCGCCGACCACCAGGTGCAGGAAGGTGACCAGGGCGAGCGCGAAGACCAGCGCGATCGCGTGGCTCGCCGTGTCGGGCAGGCCGACCGCGTGCAGCAGCGGGCTGAACAGGTCCTCGATCGCCGGTTCGGCGAGGGCACCCAGCCCCAACGTGCAGACGGTGATCCCGAGCTGGGCACCGGCCAGCATCAGGGTCAGCTCGCGTACCCCGTCCAGCGCCGCCCGGGCGGCCCGGCCACCGGAGGCGGCGGCCTGCTCCAGCCGGTAGCGCTTCGAGGCCAGCAGGGCGAACTCGGCGGCCACGAAGAAGCCGTTCAGCGCGAGCAGCAACAGGGAGATCAGCAACGCCCACGTGGTGCTCACGGGGTGCGCTCCGTCTCGCCCTGCGGCACCAGCACCCGGAGCCGGACCGAGTCGGCGACGTGCCGGTCGACCGCCAGCACCTCGACGTGGGCCCGGGGCAGCGTCGCCTCCTGGTCCGGCTCGCCTTCGGCGGAGAGCCTGATCTCCAACCGGTCGCCGACCTCCGGTATCCGGCCCAGCTCCCGCATCACCAGACCGGAGAGGGTGTCGTATTCGGGTGCCTCGGGCAGGGTGATCCCGGTGCTGTCGGCGACCTCGTCGATCCGCCAGCGGGCCGGCACCACCCAGGATCCGTCGGCCTGCCGGACCGGGGCCCGCTCGGGCGGGTCGTCCTCGTCCCGGATCGGGCCGACCAGTTCCTCGGCGATGTCCTCCAGCGTGATCACCCCGGCGAAGCCGCCGTACTCGTCCACCACGCAGGCGAGCTGGCGGTGCCCGGCCCGGAGCCGGTCCAGCACCGTCGGTAGCGGCAGCGTCGCCGGCACCAGCAACGGGGGTACGGCAACCGCCTCGACCGGGGTGCTCGCGCGCCGCGCCGGCGGCACCCCGAGTACGTCGGCGATGCCGACCACCCCGACGACGTCGTCCACTCCCTCGGCGCCGCGGACCGGGAAGCGCGAGTGCCCGGTGTCGAGCAGCTCGACCAGCCGGCTGAGCGGCTCGTCGGCCCGTACGGTGTGCACGTCGACCCGGGGCACCATCGCCTCGGCGGCGGTGAGCTGCCGGAAGTCGAGGCCCCGGTCGAGCAGGGTGGACATCTCGGCGTCGAGGTGCCCCTCCTCGCGCGACTCGGCGATGATCTGTTCCAGGTCCTCCGGCGTCGCCCCGCTGGGCAACTCCTCCACCGGTTCGATGCCGATCCGGCGCAGCAGCCGGGTGGCGGCGGCGTCGAAGAGCCGGATCAGCGGCCCGGCGACGGCCAGGTAGATCAGCGTGGAGCGGCTCAGGGCCCGGGCCAGCGCCTCCGCCCGGACGATGGCGAGGTTCTTCGGGGCGAGCTCACCGAAGACCATCTGCACGACGGTGGCGATCACCAGGGCCAGCGCGACCGCGACCGGCGTGCTGACCGCGGCCGAGACGCCCGCCACGCCGAGCAGGTCGGCCAAGCCGTCGCCGAGGTACGGCTCGGCGACGTAACCGACGAGCAGAGCGGTGACGGTGATCCCGAGTTGGGCTCCGGAGAGCATGAAGGAGAGCCGTCCGGTGACCGTGAGGGCGCGTTGCGCCGCGACGTCGCCATCCTCGGCGAGTTGGCGCAGTTTGCCCCGGTCTACGGCGACGTAACCGAATTCCTGGGCGACGAAATATCCGGTCGCCACGGTGAGCAGGATGATCAGGACGAGACCTAGCGCGATCAACACGGGGTGCTCAGCGCTCCCCGTCGTCGCGGCTGGTGCGGGAGATGCCGGGTCCGACCCGGCTGGCTACAGCTGCCCTCCTGGACAGTTGAGTCGATCACCAGACCATCCTACCGAGCCCCGGAGAACAGCGCCCGGACAACCACCAGCGGTCCCGACCGGCCGTTTCCGGGACCGCCGACCGGGTAGAGACGCGTGTCCCGATCCGTCCCGCCCGGTCTGGGACCGCACCGTGCGGTTGCTGGCCGCAGCCGGGAAGGGAGGCCATGTTGGGACGGGAGTGGCGCAACTGGTCGGGGAGCCTCCGGTTCACCCCGCGCGAGTACGCCACGCCGGAGAGCGAGGACGCCGTCCGGGCACTGGTCGAACGGGCCCGGGCGACCTCGACCAAGCTCCGGCCGGTCGGCTCCGGCCACTCCTCCAGTCCACTGGTCCGGACCGACGGCGTACTCGTCAGCCTGGCCGGGCTGCCCCGGACCGTGCGCCGGCACGACGACGCGCTGCTGGCGACGGTCGGCGCCGGGGTGCCGCTCGGTGAACTGGGCGACGCGCTCTACGAGGCCGGGCTCGCCATGGACAACCTGGGTGACGTCGACGTGCAGTCCATCGCCGGTGCCACCGCCACCGGTACGCACGGCACCGGCCTGAGCTTCGGCAACCTCTCCACCCAGGTGGCCGGAGTCCGGCTGGTGACCGGCACCGGCGAGCTGCTGGAGATCTCCGGGCAGCAGAACAGCGACCTGCTGCCCGCGGCCCGACTCTCCCTCGGCGCGCTCGGCGTGGTGACCACGATGACGCTGAAACTCACCCCCACCTACCACCTGCGGCGGCGCAACTGGTGCTCGTCGATCGCCTGGACGCTCGACCACCTGCACCAGTTGCAGCGGCAGAACCGGAACATGGACTTCTACTGGTATCCACGCACCGACACCACCCAGATCCGCACCCTCAACCGACGCGGCGAGGAGCCGGAACTCATCCCCGTCGGCGAACCCCGGACCATCGAGTCCGGCCCGAGCCACCGGACCATCCCCCGGCACCGCGAACTGCGCTTCGACGAGATCGAGTACGCCATCCCGTCGGAGGCCTTCCACGCCTGCTTCACCGAGATCCGGCGCCGGATCCTGGACCGGCACCGCATCGGGGTGGCCTGGCGGGTCCTGGTACGCACCTGCGCCGAGGACGACGTCTGGCTCAGCCCGGCGTACGGCCGGGCCACCACGACGATCGCCTGCCTCCAGAACAACTCCCTGCCGCACGACGAGTACTTCGGCGACGTGGAGGCGGTGTTCCGGCAGCACGACGGCCGACCGCACTGGGGCAAGAAGCACTCGCTGACCGCCCGGGAGCTGCGCGGCGTCTATCCACAGTGGGACAGGTTCCAGGACCTCCGCCGCCGGCTCGACCCGGACGAGGTGTTCCTGACCCCGGACCTCGCCCGGCTGCTGAGGGACGGCTGATGGCCGGGCTCGGCGGACGGGTCTGGGTAGTCCCCGACGGCCGGATCCCCTTTCCCAGCAACGGAGAGGAACCGGAGTTCACCAGCTTCGACCAGTTGTCCGTGCTGAACACCGGTGACGAGCCGGCCGAACTGGAGATCACCGTCTACTACGAGGACCGGGAACCGGTCGGCCCGTACCCGGTCAGGGTGGACGCCCGCCGGATCCGGCACATACGCCTCAACGACCTGGTCGACCCCGAGGCGATCGTACTGAGCCGGCGGTTCGGCTGCGTCGTCCGCTCGCCGGTCCCGGTCGTGGTGCAGTTCCTGCGTCAGGACACCCGGCTGCCCGGCACGGTCGGGTTGACCGGCACGATGGCCTTCCCCGCCGATCCCTGACCACCTGGCGCCCGCCATGCTCACAGTCAGTCCAGCACCTCCACGGTGTCACCGACGCTGACCGTACGACCTTCGTGGGAAGGCCCGCCCGGTTCGACCCGCACCGTCATCTGGAGACCGAAGAGGAGCTTCCGGCCGATGTTCCGCCGTGCGGCGAGCATCCACAGCGGCTCCCGCCCCCGCTTTCCGGTCTCCTGGTCGATCGTCGCGATCAGACAGCGGCCACACTCGGCGGCGCCGTGGAACACGGCCCCGCCGATCCTGATCCGCCGGCCGACCCACTCGCCCTCGGCCCACGGCGCGGCACCGCTGACCACCAGGTTGGGGCGGAACTGGATCATCGGCAGCGGCCCCTCGGTGCTGCCCGACTCCAGCAGCCAGTCGTTGAACGCGTCCAGCGACGCGGTGTTGGCCAACAGCAGCGGAGTGCCGTCGGCGAAGCTCAGCTCGGCGCCGACCCCGGCCGGCACCGGCCAGGGAACGAGGTTGTTGGTGGGATCACCGAGCCAGACCAGCCGGGCGGTGCGCCCCAACAGCCGGTTGAGCCACTCGTCCGCCTCGGGGCCGACGGCGCGTACCGGTGCGGGCGGCCGTCCCCGGTACACCCGGACCTGGATCGCCTCGCCGCCGGTCGGTTCGGCCAGATCGAGCGGGGCCAGCCCCGGCGCCTCCAGGGTCAGCCCGCCCGGCCGGGACACCGCCCGCATCGTCACCAGTTCCCGATGCTGGCGCTGGGTCAGGCCGAGCCCGTGTTCGTCCACGATCAGCCAGCGCCGGTCGCCGTCCAGGCCCCACGGCTCGACCCGCGCCGTGTCGCGGTCCATCCGGCGGCACCCCTTCACCGGATACGTGTGAATCGAAACGACTCGCATCCGGTCAGGATGACACGCCGGGGCGTGACGGGGGTAACCTCGCGTCGGCGGCTGCGTGCTCGTGGACACCGAGGGGTAATTCCGGAGCAAGACTGTTGGCGCGCCGCGGACGGCGACCCTCGTGATGGCGACCAGTCGACTCGGGAAGCTGCCACGTTCGCGGCCACTCAGTCGAGACAGAACTCGTTGCCCTCGATGTCCTGCATCACGAGGCACGACTCGTTGTCGCCGTCGGCAGGCAGTAGTCGCACGCGTACCGCGCCGAGCGCGACCAGTCGTGCACATTCGGCCTCAAGCGCGGCCAGGCGCTCTTCACCCACGAGCCCGGTGCCGACCCGCACGTCAAGATGCAGCCGATTCTTGACGACCTTGCCTTCCGGGACGCGCTGGAAGAACAGTCGCGGGCCCACACCTGAGGGATCAGTGCATGCGAACGCCGCACCCCGATGCTCAGCCGGCAGTGTGCGGTCGAAATCGTCCCAGGTAGCGAACCCCTCCGGTGGCGGCGGTACGACGTACCCCAACACCTCGCACCAGAAACGAGCGACCCGCTCAGGTTCTGCGCAGTCGAAGGTGACTTGGATCTGCCTGACCGACACCATCGGCCCAGCATAGAGGCGGGGTTTTTCGTCGTCTCCCGGGCCGAGCGGTGGCACGCCAGGCAGGACGGACACCGACCGGACGTACGATGGCAGCTCGGCCGGCGGGACTGCTCAGTCAGCAGGACCCGAACCGGTGGAGTCGCGGTCGGCCAGCTCGTCGACGTTGAGCGACTCCCGGTGTACCCGCCCGGTGCGGTACGCGGCCCGACCGATCATCTGGGCCGCGAGCGGGGCGGTGGTGAGCTGGAACCCGCCGATCAGCACCAGCGTGGCCAGGTCGGCGCCGTTGCGCAGGCTCACCGCCAGCGCCAGCAGGATCAGCAGTACGCCGAGCACCTGCGGTTTGGTCGCCGCGTGCATCCGGCTGAGCACGTCCGGGAAGCGGACCAGCCCGATCCCGGCGACCAGGCTCAGCAGCCCCCCGGCGACCAGGAAGATCCCGACCAGCACGTCGAGCACCACCTCGCCGGTCACGCCTCCTCCCCGGCGGCGAAGCGCACCAGGGCCACCGAGCCGACGAAGCCCAGTGTGCTGAGCACGATCAGAATCGGCAGCGTGGTGGCATGCCGGGTGACGGCCGCCTCGACGCCGAGCGCACCGATCATGATCGAGATCAGCACCTCGGCGGCGACCACCCGGTCCAACAGCGCCGGGCCGCGTACGACGCGGACCAGGGCCAACGCCGCTGCGGTCGAGAGCAGGACGGCGGCGACAACGACGACAACGGTCACGGTGGTCCTCCCGGTTCGGTGTCTCCAGCGGACGGCGAGAGCAGCCGCAGTTCCGTTTCGGAACCGATGGCGCGGACGAGGCGAGCCTCCAGGGCCAGGATGCGTTCCCGGCTCCGGACCAGGTCCTCGGCGCCGCGTACGTCCAGCACGTGCGCGTAGAGCGTTCCGCTCTCCCGGTCCGCCTCCACGATCAGCGTGCCGGGGACCAGCGACAGCACCTCGGCGGTCAGTGCCAGGTTGAGGTCGGTACGCACCCGCAGCCGGACCGCGACGATAGCGTTCCGGGGCTGCCCGGGGCGCAGCGCGACCCAGCCGACGTGCACGCTGGCGACCACGAGTTCGGCGACGAACCGCCCGACGAACTCGGCCACCGCCAGCGGCCGGAGCCGGCCCCCGAAGGTGACCCGGGGCAGCGGCAGGAAGACCAGGATCACCACGGCCACCAGCACGCCGCCGACCAGGTTACCGACGGTGAACTCGCCCCAGAGCAGACTCCAGACCGTGACCAGCCAGCCGACCGTGATCAGGTGATCCCGCCAGCGCCGCCGCTCCGGGAGCCGGCGCCACAGCGCCCGCCAGCGCCGCCGCTCCGGAAGTCTGCGCCACAGCGCCAGCCGGCCCGGTACGGCCCGGCGCGACGGGTCCGGTGCGGCCGCCCGGGCGCCGCCGGTCACGGCGGGCCGCCGGGGAAGACCGCCCGCACGTACGGGACGCGTTGCCGCAGGTCGTCGGCGGCCTCGGCGCTGACGCCGAAGAGCGGGCCGGCCGCCACCGTCAGCCCCACCCCGAGCAGCACCAGTACGGTGGTGGCGCCGACCATCAGCCGGGGCAGCCGGGCCGACGCCTCGGTCTCGACCAGCCGGGGCGGGCGCCAGAACGCCAGACTCCACACCCTCGTCGTCGCGTAGAGGGTGAGCAGGCTGGTCAGGGTGCTGGCGACCACCAGCAGCCAGGGCAGCACCCCGCCGGCCGACACCCCGGCCTGGATCAGCCCCAGCTTGCCGAGGAATCCGGAGAACGGCGGGATGCCGGAGAGGTTCAGCGCCGGCACCAGGAACAGCACCCCGAGCAGCGGGGCAACCCGGGCCAGCCCGCCGATCCGGTCCAGGTTGGTGCTGCCGGCCCGCCGCTCGACCAGCCCGGCCGCCAGGAACAGGGTGGTCTGCACGGTGATGTGGTGCACCACGTAGAAGATCGCGGCGGCCAGACCCGGTCCCGAGGACAGCGCCACCCCGAAGAGCAGATATCCGATGTGACTGATCAGGGTGAACGACAGCAGCCGCTTGATGTCGGACTGCGCGACCGCGCCCAGGATGCCGACCACCATGGTCAGCAGGGCCAGCACCAGCAGCAGGCCGCCGAGGCGGTTCTCGGGGAAGAGCAGCGTCTCGGTCCGGATGATCGCGTAGATGCCGACCTTGGTCAGCAGGCCGGCGAAGACCGCCGTGACCGGGGCCGGAGCGGTCGGATAGCTGTCCGGCAGCCAGGCCGCCAGCGGGAAGACCGCCGCCTTGATGGCGAAGGCGAGCAGCAGTACGCCGTGCAGCGCCACCCGCAGGTCGGTCGGGAGCGCGTCGAGCCGGCCCATCAACTGGGCGAGGTTCAACGTGCCGGTGGCGGCGTACACCAGGCCGATCGCGGTGAGGAAGATCAGCGACGACACCAGGCTGACCACGACGTACGTGGTGCCGGCCCGGATGCGCTCCTCGGTGCCGCCGAGGGTGAGCAGCACGTAGCTGGCGGAAAGCACGATCTCGAAGCCGACGAAGAGGTTGAACAGGTCACCGGCGAGGAAGGCGTTGGTCACCCCGGCCGTCATCACCAGATAGGTGGGGTGGTAGATCACCACCGGGGCGTGCACGCCGGGATCGGCCCGGTCCTCGCCGATCGAGTAGAGCAGCACGCAGAGCGTCACCGCCGCCGAGACCACCAGCATCAGCGCGGCCAACTGGTCGGCGATCAGGACGATGCCGAGCGGGGCGGGCCAGCCGCCGACGTGCACCACCAGCGGGCCGTGCCAGTGCGCGCGCCAGAGCAGCATGCCCGCGACGATCGCGGTGATCACCAGGGCGGTGACGCTGATCGCCCGCTGGGCGATCGGCCGGCGGGCCAGCACCAGGGTCAGCGCCGCGCCGAACAGCGGTACGACCACCGGCAGCGGCACGAGGTACCTCATGCCCGGCCTGTCCCGTCGTCGGGCCGGCGGGGCGGCGGCTCCGGGTCGACCTGTTCCGGATCGGTGCCACCCAGCACCCGGCCGGCCGGGGCCCGCGGCGCCTCCCCGACGTTGTCGTCCGGACCGGCGAGTTCGTGCCGCTCGGCACGGCGCACGATCCGGCGGTCCTCCGGGTCGTCGCGTACCTCGTCGTGCCCGGTCAACTGCCAGCTCCGGTACGCCATCGCCAGCATGAACGCGGTCAGGCCCAGGGTGATCACGATGGCGGTCAGCACCATGGCCTGGGCCAGCGGGTCGCTCATCTCCGCGTCCGGCGTGACCCCGAGGATGGGCGCCCCACCGGACCGGCCGCCAAGCAGGAGCAGCAGGTTGGTGCCGTTGGTCAGCAGGATGACGCCGATCAGCACCCGGCTGAGGCTGCGCTCCAGCAGCAGCACCACCCCGCTGCCGAACAGCACCCCGACGACCAGCGCCAGCACCAGGTTCGGGGTCATCGACGGCCGTCCGTACCGGCCGACCCGGAGTCCGTACCGCCCGGAGCCTCCGGCGCCCCCGCGCCCGCCGCCGCCTGCCGCGCCGGTCCCGCCGGCCGGTCGGTACGCAGCCCGGTGCCCGGCTCGTCCTCCACCTCGATCTGCCGGTCCACCTCGGCGCCGAGGCTGCGCAGGATGTCCAGCACCAGGCCGACCACCACCAGGTAGACGCCGATGTCGAAGAAGATCGAGGTGACCAGGTGCAGGTCGCCGACGAGCGGCAGCTCCGGCTCCAGCAGCGTGCTGCGCAGCAGCTCCCCACCTGTCGACATGGCCAGCAGACCGGTGCCGACCGCCACGAGGAGACCGACCCCGAGCAGCACCCCGGCGTCGACCGGGGCTGCCTGGTCGAGTTCGTGCCGGCCACCGGCGAGATAGCGGACCGCCAGCGCGAGCCCGGCCACCAGGCCGCCGACGAAGCCGCCGCCGGGGGCGTTGTGGCCGGAGAAGAGCAGGAAGATGGAGAAGAGCACGACGGTGTGGAAGATCAGCCGGACGACCACCTCGAAGACGATCGAACGGTGCCGGGTCCGCAGCGTCGGCCCGGCCCGCAGCCAGACCCGCTCGGCTCCGGGCGGCGCCAGATCGTGCCGGCGGGGCCGGTCCGGACCGCGTCGACGCTGGAAGATCAGGCTGGCCACCCCGGTCGCCGCCACCACCAGGACGGCGATCTCGCCCATGGTGTCCCAGGCCCGGATGTCCACCAGGGTGACGTTGACGACGTTACGGCCGTACCCGAAGGAGAGCGCCGGTCCGGGAAACTCGGCCGAGACCGGCGGCGCCCGCCGCGCCCCGGTCGCGGTCACCGCCATCGCGGTGACCACGGCCCCGACCGCCACGCCGACGGCGAGCCGGGTCCACCGGCTGCGCCGCAGCGGCCGCACCGAGAACCGGGCCGGCAGCCGGCGCAGCACCAACACGAAGATCACGATGGTGACGGTCTCCGCCAGGAACTGGGCCAACGCCAGGTCGGGCGCCCCGTGCAGCACGAACAACATGGCCGTGCAGTAGCCGGTGACGCCGGCCAGGATCACCGCGGTGAGCCGGCGCCGGGCCCGGACGGTGAGCACCGCGGCGACCCCGAGCACCACCCCGACGACGGCCTGCAACGGATGGTCCGGGGAGCCGACCCGGTCCGGCCACGGGCCGCGCAGCAGCGCGCCGCCCAGCACGAGCACCAGGGCCAGCAGGATGATGCCGAGGTACTGCGGCAGCGAACCCCGCTGCGTCGCACCGGTGACCGCCACGGCCACCCGGTCGAACCCCCGGCTCAGCACCTGGTAGGCGGTGTCCCCGTCGAACGGTGCCCGCACCCGGGCCTGCACCGCGCCGACCGCGCTGCGCGACGCGTTGACCAACAGGCCGCCGGCGAGGGCCAGCAGCGACATGCCCAGGACCGGCCCCGGCGCCGGCACGAACGTGAGCTGGTGCGCGATCGCCCCGAACGAACGGGGATAGCCGGCGAGCGCATCGCCGACGGGCCCGGCCAGTACCCCCAGCACCAGCCCGGCGACAGCGAGCAGAGCCGCCGGAGCGAGCAGGGCGGTCTCGACCGGGCGGGTCGCGGTCGCCTCCCCGGACGGTGGGCGGCCGGCGAACGCCCCCCAGACGAATCGGGCGCTGTACGCCGTGGTCAGTACGGCGCCGAGCAGCAGCGCGGCGAGCAGCGGCAGGTCGCCGACGAACGCCCCGAGGACCGCCTCCTTGGCGACGAACCCGATCAGCGGCGGTACCCCGGCCATCGAGGCGGCGGCGAGTACGGCGGTCGCGCAGACCAGCGGCATCCGCCGGTACAGCCCGGAGAGCACGGTCAGGTCCCGGGTACCGGCCCGCCGGTCGACGATCCCGACCACCAGGAACAGGGCCGCCTTGAACAGGGCGTGCCCGAGCAGCATCGCCACGCCGGCGAGCGCGGCATCCGGGGTGCCGGCGCCGACGAGTACGACCAGCAGCCCGAGCTGGCTGACCGTGCCGTACGCCAGCAGCAGCTTCAGGTCGACCTGACGCAGCGCGGCCCAGCCGCCGGCCAGCATGGTGACGATCCCGGTCACGTAGATCACCGGGCGCCACGGACCGACCTGCGCGTACGCGGGGGCGAGCAGCGCGACCAGGTAGACGCCGGCCTTCACCATCGCGGCGGCGTGCAGGTAGGCGCTGACCGGGGTGGGTGCGGCCATCGCCGCCGGCAGCCAGAAGCTGGTCGGGAAGATCGCCGACTTGCTGAGCGCGCCCACCAGGATCAGCACCACCGCGATCCCGAGGTACCCGCCGGAGGGCGGCGGCCGGGCGGCGATTTCCGACCACCGGTACGTACCGGCGTGCTGGCCGAGCATGACGAAGCCGACCAGCATGACCAGGCCGCCCAGGGTGGTCACCAGCAGCGCCTGGTTCGCCGACCGCCGGCTGGCCTGCTGCTCCGGGTGGTGCGCGATCAGCAGGTAGGAGAAGACGCTGGTCAGTTCCCAGCAGACGTAGAGCAGCAGCAGGTCGTCGGCGACCACCACCCCGAGCATGGCTCCGGCGAAGCCGACGAAGACGGCGGCGAACCGGCCGAGCCCGGGCTCGTCGGCGTCGAAGTAACGGACGCAGTAGACCAGCACCAGGGCGCCGATCCCGCCGACCAGCAGCACCAGCAGCCAGGACAGGGTGGTGACCCGCAGCGCCAGTTCGAGACCCAGTTCCGGCACCCACGGGTACGCCTCGACGACCGCCCCGCCGTCCCGGACGGTGCCGGCGTACCCGAGCGCCCAGCCGAACGCGCTGGCCGGGGCGGCCGCCAACGGCAGGAAGGCCCGGCGACCCCACCGGTGCACCAACGCGGGTGCCAGCGCCGCAGCCACCAGGTGCAGCGCCAGCAGCATCAGCATGCGTACTCCAGGTAGGTGTCGGCACGGCCCGGCCCGAGGACGTGGACTCAGACAGATCACACGCCAGAGTCCGGCCCGACACGCGGAATTGCCCGAAACCACCCGAGTGGGGCGTGAGATGGGCAATCATGCGGCCGGCCGGTCCGGCGGCGGTCCCGGGTCGGCGGGTGGCGCCGCGCCGCCGTCGGTGGCGCGAGGAACCGCCCCGCCGGTTCGAGCCGCTGTGCGGCGCGGCCGGCGGTCCGAAGAGCACCGAGCAGTCCGAAGAGTCACCCGGCGGTCCGGGCCGGCGGTGTGCGGGGCTACCGGGCGGGCCGCGCCAGCGGGGCTACCGGGCGGGCCGCGCCAGCGGGGCTACCGGGCGGGCCGGAGGGCACGGGTCGGGGGTGTTACCCGACAGCGCACGGCGAGTCGAGGCCGTGCGCCGGACCCTGGTCGCGGAGGGCCGGTGCCGGGCCGCCGTCCAGGAGGGCGCCGGCGGCCGGGCCGTCCGGGACGTCGGGTGTGGACGGCACCGCCAGGTCGGCCCGGCCGAGTTGCCGGACGACCTGATTGATCACCTGCTGGGCGGCGGCGAGGGAGCGCCGGGGCAGCACCCGGCCGTGCGCCTCGCGGCGTAGCACCAGGGCGTGCACCGCCGCCCGGACCCGGGCCCGGTCCGCCGCGCTGGCGGTGGCGGTGGCCGCCACCAACTGGCGCAGACAGTCGACGAGCCGCTCGGCGAGTTCGAGGTCGGCGCCGCGCAGACCGGCCCGCGCCACGGTCAGGTAGGTCTCGACCCGACGGGTCAGGACGTCCGTGGCGGCGGGGACGTCGCGCGGAACGCCGGTCATCCGTACCCCCTTGCGCCGAGCTTGGGTTTCGGAGAAGTTACTGTAGGTCGCGCTTCATTCGCAAGCAGTTAAGTGAGACTTAGCCCTCATCTCAGGCGAAAACAACGATCAACCGGGCATGCGGACAACCGTTCCGGTGAACCTGTCGGACCGACCGGGCACGATGGGTCGGTGAGTGATGTGCTGGCGACGTTCGGCGCGGCGACCCGGGAGTGGTTCGGCGCCGCGTTCGCCGCGCCCACCGACGCCCAGTCCGGGGCGTGGCGTGCGGTCGGCGCCGGCCGCAACGCCCTGGTGGTCGCACCGACCGGCTCCGGCAAGACCCTCGCCGCGTTCCTCTGGTCGCTGGACCGGCTGGCCCGCGAACCGGCCCCGGCCGACCCCCGGCACCGTTGCCGGGTGGTCTACGTCAGCCCGCTGAAGGCGCTCGCCGTCGACGTCGAGCGCAACCTGCGCGCCCCGCTCACCGGCATGCGGCAGGCGGCGGCCCGGCTGGGCATCCCGCCGCCCGAGATCACCGTCGGGATGCGGACCGGGGACACCCCGGCCGACGAGCGGCGGGCGTTCGCGCGTACCCCGCCGGACATCCTGATCACCACGCCGGAATCGCTCTTCCTGCTGCTCACCTCCGCCGCCCGGGACTCGCTGCGCGGCGTGCAGACCGTGATCGTCGACGAGGTGCACGCGGTCGCCGGCACCAAGCGCGGCGCCCACCTGGCCCTCTCCCTGGAGCGGCTGGACGCCCTGCTGCCCGCCCCGGCGCAGCGGATCGGGCTCTCCGCCACGGTGCGCCCGATCGACGCCACCGCACGGTTCCTCGGCGGCGCCCGGCCGGTCACCGTGGTGCAGCCCGAGACCGCGAAGACCATCGAGGTCAGCGTGCAGGTGCCGGTCGAGGACATGACCCGGCTGGACGAGCAGGAGGCGCCGGAGGACGGGTTCGGCACCCCGCGCCGCGCGTCGATCTGGCCCGCGGTCGAGGAACGGGTCTACGACCTGGTCCGGTCGCACCGGTCGACCATCGTCTTCACCAACTCCCGGCGCAGCGCCGAGCGGCTCTGCGCCCGGCTCAACGAGCTGGCCGCCGACGAGTCCGAGTCGGCCCCCGACCCGACAGACGGGGCCGCGAACGGCCGCCCGCCCTCCCCGGGGTGGCCAGGGGACGACCGGCCGCCCTCCACCGGCCGGGCCGGGGGCGACCGGCCCGGGCCGATCCGGCCGGCGGCACCGCCCCGGCTGCCGGCGGAGATCATGGCGCAGTCGGGGGCGGCGACCGGGGCGGCGCCGGTGATCGCCCGGGCGCACCACGGCAGCGTCTCCCGGGAGGAGCGCCGGCACATCGAGGAGGCGCTCAAGTCCGGCCAGTTGCCTGCGGTGGTCGCCACCTCCAGCCTGGAGCTCGGCATCGACATGGGCGCCGTCGACCTGGTGGTGCAGATCGAGGCCCCGCCGAGCGTCGCGGCCGGCCTGCAACGGGTCGGCCGGGCCGGGCACCAGGTCGGCGCGGTCTCCCGGGGCGTGGTCTTCCCCAAGCACCGGGGCGACCTGCTCTCCTGTGCGGTGGTGGCGGAGCGGATGACCGACGGCGCCATCGAGGAGCTGCACTATCCGCGCAACCCGCTGGACGTGCTCGCCCAGCAGATCGTCGCGATGGTCGCCCTCGACGAGTGGCGGGTCGCCGACCTCACCGCCCTGATCCGTCGCGCCGCGCCCTTCGCCGAACTGCCCGACTCGGCCCTGCACGCGGTGCTCGACATGCTCTCCGGGCGCTACCCGTCCACCGCCTTCGCCGAGCTGCGCCCCCGACTGGTCTGGGACCGGGTCGCCGACCTGCTCACCGGCCGACCCGGCGCGCAACGGCTGGCGGTGACCAGCGGCGGCACCATCCCCGACCGGGGGCTGTTCGGGGTTTTCCTGGCCGGCGCCGAACGCGCGGCCAGGGTGGGTGAGCTGGACGAGGAGATGGTCTACGAGTCCCGGATCGGCGATGTCTTCCTGCTCGGCTCGTCGTCCTGGCGGATCGAGGACATCACCCCGGACCGGGTGCTGGTCTCGCCCGCGCCGGGCCAGGCGGCCCGGATGCCGTTCTGGAAGGGCGACCAGCTCGGCCGCCCGGTCGAGCTGGGTCGGGCGCTCGGCAACCGGCTGCGCGGGCTGGTCCGGGCCGACGACGACGCCGCTCGCGCCGCGCTGCGCTCCGGCGGGTTGGACGACTGGGCCGCCGGCAACCTGGTGGCGTACCTGCGCGAGCAGCAGGCCGCCACCCGGTCGGTGCCGGACGACCGGACGATACTGGTCGAGCGCTTCCGCGACGAGTTGGGCGACTGGCGGCTGGCCGTGCACTGCGTGCTCGGCGCCCGGGTCAACGGGCCGTGGGCGCTGGCCATCGCCCGCCGGCTCGCCGAACGCCACGGTGTCGACGCCCAGGTGGTCCCCTCCGACGACGGCATCGTCGTGCGGCTGCCCGACACCGCCGACGATCCGCCCGGCGCCGAGCTGGTCGCCTTCGACCCCGACGAGATCGCCGCCCTGGTGGAGGAGTCGGTGGGCGGGTCCGCCCTGTTCGCCGCGCGGTTCCGGGAGTGTGCCGCCCGCGCCCTGCTGCTGCCCCGCCGTGACCCGCGCCGCCGCCAGCCGCTCTGGCAGCAGCGCCAACGCGCCGCCCAGCTGCTCGACGTCGCCCGGGAGTACGCCGACTTCCCGATCACCCTGGAGGCGGCCCGGGAGTGCCTTCAGGACGTCTTCGACCTGCCCGGCCTGGTGTCGCTGATGCGGGAGGTGGCCGCCCGCAAGGTCCGGCTGGTCGAGGTGGAGACGTCCCGGCCGTCGCCGTTCGCCCGCTCGCTGCTCTTCGGCTACGTCGGCGCGTTCCTCTACGAGGGCGACGCCCCGCTGGCCGAACGGCGGGCCGCCGCGCTGGCGCTCGACTCGGCGCTGCTCGGCGAACTGCTCGGCCGGGTCGACCTGCGGGAGCTGCTCGACCCGACGGTGGTGACGGAGACCGAGCGGCAGTTGCGCTGGCTGACCGAGCAGCGCCGGCCCCGGGACGCCGAGGACGCGGTCGAGCTGCTCCGGCTGCTCGGCGACCTCTCCGACGCCGAGCTGGCCGAACGCGGGGTCGCACCGGAGTGGCTGACCGGGCTGGCGGCGGCCCGGCGGATCCTCCGGATCCGGGTCGCCGGTCAGGAGCGCTGGATCGGCGTCGAGGACGCCGGCCGCTACCGGGACGCGCTGGGCGTGGCCCTGCCGGTGGGAGTGGCGCAGGCGTACCTCGAACCGGTGGCCGACCCGCTCGGCGATCTCGTCGCCCGGTACGCCCGCACGCACGGCCCCTTCGCCGCGGGCACCTGCGCGGCCCGGTTCGGGCTCGGCGTCTTCGTGGTGGAGCAGACGCTGCGCCGGCTCGGCGCCGACGGGCGGGTGGTCTCCGGCGAGTTCTCGCCGACCGGCGCCGGTCCGGAGTGGTGCGACGCCGAGGTGCTCCGCCTGCTGCGCCGCCGTTCCCTGGCCGCGCTGCGCCGGGAGATCGAGCCGGTGCCGGCCCAGGCGCTGGCCACCTTCCTGCCCCGGTGGCAGCAGGTCGGTGCGGCCGCCCGGGGCGTCGAGGCGGTCGCCGCCGTGGTGGAGCAGTTGCAGGGGGTTGCGGTGCCGGCGTCCGCGCTGGAGAGCCTGGTCCTGCCCGCCCGGGTCGCCGACTACTCCCCGGCCTACCTCGACGAGCTCTGCGCCAGCGGCGAGGTGGTGTGGGCGGGCTCCGGCGCGATCGGTCGGGGCGACGGCTGGGTCACCCTGGCGTACGCCGACAGCGCCGCCCTGCTGCTGCCGCCGCCGGACGAGGCGCTGGCCCTGACCCCGCTGCACGAGGCGGTGTTGGCGGCGCTCGGCGACGGGCAGGCGCTGTTCTTCCGGTCGCTGGCCGAACGGGTCACCACCGACCAGCGGGCCGCCGACTCCGGTGCCGGCCCGGTCGAGGACGCGACGCTGGTCGGGGTGGTGTGGGAGCTGGTCTGGGCCGGCTGGCTGACCAACGACACCCTGACACCGCTGCGCGCCGTACTCGGTGCCGGGGGTGCGCACCGGCCGCGTACCGGCGCGCCCCGGACCCGCTACCGGCGGCCGGGCCGCCCCGCACTGCCGGCCAGGGGCGGGCCACCGACGGTCGCCGGGCGCTGGTCCCGGCTTCCCGGGCGGGACACCGACCCGACCCGACGGGCCGCCGCGCTCGCCGACCTGCTGCTCGAACGGCACGGGGTGGTGACCCGGGGAGCGGTGGTCGCCGAGGGAGTGTCCGGCGGCTTCGCCGCGGTCTATCCGGTGCTCTCCGCGCTGGAGGAGCGCGGGGCGGCCCGCCGTGGCTACTTCGTCGAGGGTCTCGGTGCGGCACAGTTCGCGGTACCCGGGGCGGTGGACCGGCTGCGGGCGCTCGCCGAGCCGGAGGAGTTGCGCCGGCGGGCCGGCGGGGCCCGGGTGCTGGCCGCCACCGACCCGGCCAACCCGTACGGCGCCGCGCTGCCCTGGCCGACCCGGGTGGTCGACTCCGGGGACGGCACGGTCGAACCCGACGGCGGTTCCGCCGGTACGGCGACCGGGCGGCAGCGGGTCTCCGGTGTACCGGGCGCAGCCGGGCACCGGGCCGGGCGTAAAGCGGGTGCCCTGGTGGTGCTGGTCGGCGGCGCACTCGTGCTCTATGTGGAGCGCGGCGGCCGGACCCTGCTCTCGTTCACCGACGATGGCGAGGCGCTGACCGCCGCAGCCCAAGCGCTCGGCGCCGCGGTCGGCTCCGGCGCGCTCGGTGCACTGGCGGTGGAACGCGCCGACGGTGGTTCGGTGCACGCCTCGCCGCTGCGTGACGCACTCACCGCCGCCGGCTTCCGGGCCACGCCGCGCGGGCTGCGTCTGCGCGGCTGAGCCGGAGGGTCCGCTGACCACGCGGCCAGGTTAGGCTAACCTAACGACACGCCGCGTTCCCGAGTCTGGCGGCGGCGCGTATCGAGAGGTTGCCCGATGACCGAGCTTTCCACCGCCCCGTCGCTCGTCGCCCCGTGGCGGCTCTTCCCGGCCGAGGTCGTCCGGCTGCACCGGCTGAGCCCGTCCTTCCTCCGGGTCACCTTCACCGGCGACGACTTCGACACCTTCGCCGACCCCGGCTACGACCAGCGGATCAAACTCGTCTTCCCGATCCCGGCGCACGGCTTCCGCCACCTGCCGGCCGGCACCGACTGGTACCCGCGCTGGCGGGCCCTCCCCACCGAGCTGCGCAATCCGTTCCGCACCTACACCACCAGGGCGGTACGCCGGGCGGCCCGCGAAGTCGATGTCGACATCGTGCTGCACCCCGACGGCGGCCCGTACGGCGCACACGGACCGGCGGCCCGCTGGGCACTGGCCGCCGCACCGGGTGACCGGATCGTCATCATGGGGCCGGACCACGGCTACCTCGGCGACCACGGCGGTCGGGAGTTTCAACCGGCGCTGGCCAACCGCACCCTGCTGCTGGCCGGGGACGAGACGGCGGTGCCGGCGATCGCCGCGACCCTGGAACGGCTGCCGGCCGGCAGTCGGGGCGAGGCGCTGCTCGAGGTGCCGCTCCCGGCCGACGTGCTGGAGCTGGCGGCCCCGCCGGGAATCACGGTGACCTGGCTGCCCCGCTCCGGCGCCCGGCACGGCGACCTGCTGATCCCGGCGGTCCGGGCGGCGGCCGAACGGCTGCTCCCGGCCCGGCCCGGCACCGGAACCGCCGCGCTGGCCCCGGAGGCCGAGGCGGCATGTCAAGCCGAGGCGGCCGGCAATCCGGACGAGGAACTCTGGGAGGTGCCGGTCGGGCTCTCCAGCGAGGGCCACTACGCCTGGCTGGCCGGCGAGTCCGCAGTGATCCGGGCGCTGCGCCGGCACCTGGTCACCGAACGCGGCCTGGACCGCGAGGCGGTCGCCTTCATGGGCTACTGGCGACTCGGCCGCGCCGACGACGCCGCCTGAACCGCGCCCGGCGACGAGGCGCCCGGGGAGGGTCCTTTCGTCGCAACCGTCGTAGCAGGGCCCGGTCCCACGGCGACCGGGCGGCCCCGTCCGGGTCAGAGTCGCGGTGCCACCTCGGCGGCGATCAGGTCGAGGTGGTCCAGGTCGGCGATGTCGAGCACCTGAAGGAAGATCCGGCTGGCGCCGTGCTTGGCGTACGCCTGGATCTGCTCGACGACCTGCTCCGGGGTACCGGCGACGCCGTATCCGGTCCGCATCTCCTCCGGGTCGCGACCGATCGCCTCGGCCCGGCGCCGCACCTCGGCGTCGTTCCGGCCGCAGAGCACGGCCAGCGCGGCGGAGAGCACCAGTGGGGCGCGGCCGGCGGCGACCCGACCACTCCGCTCGCCGGCCTCGGCCACCGCCGCGTAGCTGCGGGCCACCTCGGCGGCGGAGCTGAACGGCACGTTGAACTCGTCGGCGAACCGGGCAGCCAGCATCGGGGTACGCCGTAGCCCCTTGCCGCCGACGATCACCGGCAGGCTCGGCGTCTGCACCGGCTTCGGCAGCGCCGGTGAGCCGGCGAGCCGGTAGTACGTCCCGGAGTAGTCGAAGGTGCCGCCGACCGGCGTACCCCACAGCCCGGTGACCACCTCGAGTTGCTCGGTGAGCCGGTCGAACCGCTCACCGGGCGGCGGGAACGGGATCCCGTACGCCTCGTGCTCGGCCTCGAACCAACCGGTGCCGAGACCCAGCTCGACCCGGCCGCCGCTCATCTCGTCGACCTGGGCAGCGCTGATCGCCAGCGGTCCCGGCAGCCGGAAGGTCGCCGAGGTGACCAGCGTGCCGAGCCGGATCCGGGAGGTCTGCACCGCCAGGGCGGCCAGGGTCAGCCAGGCGTCGGTCGGGCCGGGCAGCCCGGTGCCGCCCATCGTGAGGTAGTGGTCGGAGCGGAAGAAACCGTCGAACCCGCACTCCTCGGTGTGCCGGGCGATCCGCAGCAGGTCCTGATAGCTGGCACCCTGCTGGGGTTCGGTGAAGATAACCAGGCGCATGTGGTCACCTTGCCAGGTGACGGGCGGCGGAGCAGCACCCGGTGCGACTTCGGACCCGGGCGCCGGGCCGGCGGAACCGGTCCGGGCTCCGGTCATGCGGAACCGGTCCGGCACCTCCCGCCGCCGCAGCACGGCCAGCCGTCAGCTCACGTCGATGCCGTGCAGCAGCCCGTCCTGGTCGCCGACCAGGAGCAGGTCGCCCACGACGACCGGCGGGCTGTAGCAGTACCCGGTGGTGGTGAGCTGCAGGCGGGTCCGGACCGACCCGGTGCCCAGGTCGAGCGCGACCAGCAGGCCGGTGGTGGTCGGGGTCCACGCGACGGAGCGGTGGATCGCCGCGCCGGTGCTGACCGGACGCGCACCGAGTCCGGTGGTCCACCGGGCCTCTCCGGTGTCCGGGTCGACCCGGGCCGCGGTACGCCCCCCGTCGTCGAACATCAGCACGTCGCCGTCGTCGAGCAGCAGCTTGGGGGCGTAGACGTAGGAGCCGGTCACCGACCAGCGCTGCTGCCCGGTGGCGGGATCCAACGCGAACGCGTTGGCCACGGTGGAGACCAGGACCAGGCCGTTCGGGAGTACCTCGAGGTTGTCCGCCCACGGGCCGTAGATGAGCCGGCTGTAGGCGGTGGTCCGGGAGTTGGTGGAGAACGACCACCGGACGGCGCCGGTGCGGGCGTCGTGGGCGTAGACGTTGCCGTCCCCGGCACCGGCGTAGACCCGGATGCCGTCGCTGGCCGCGCGCCCGGCGAACATGCCCGACCCGGGCACGTTCCACACCCGGGCGCCGGTGCGCGCGTCGATCGCCTGCCGGGTCTCGCCGGCGGCGAAGACGACCAGGGTACGGCCGGCCACCCTGGTCACCAGCGGGCTGCCCAGCACCGGGGCGCCGGCCCGGTAGGCGAACCTGCGCCGCCCGGTGGCCGGGTCGAGGGCGTAGAGGTGCTGGTCGTCCGACGGCACGTAGACGGTCCGGCCGTCGGGGGCGAACGCCGGCCGGCCGTGCACCGGGCCGAGCCTGGTCCGCCAGCTCTGGCGTAGTCCGTTGCGGGTGGGCCGGGCGCCGAGTACGGTGCCGTCGGTGGTGGTGGCGACCAGCAGGCCGTCCCGGGCGGCCAGGCCGGCCTGCACCGGGGCACCGAGTTGTTCGCGCCAGCGCAGCCGTCGCCGGGGGTCGGGGAG
Source organism: Plantactinospora sp. KLBMP9567 (assembly GCF_033446045.1). NCBI lineage: Bacteria > Bacillati > Actinomycetota > Actinomycetes > Micromonosporales > Micromonosporaceae > Plantactinospora > Plantactinospora sp. KLBMP9567. The sequence continues at coordinate 180,060 of NZ_JAWQRR010000010.1, forward strand.
GGCGAACGTCCGGGTCTGCTCGTACCAGGCGCCGCCGGGGTCGGTGACCCGTACGGTCATGCGGTGCTCGCCGGGCGGCAGCGTGGTGATGTCCAGGCCGGTGCTGAAGCGGCGACCAGAGGTGTCGGCGGCGAGGTCCCGCCACTGGCCGGCGTCCTTGAGGCCGTACGTGTGCTGCGGGTAGAGCTGAGCCTGCACGCTGGCCGCCTCGGCGCGCGGAGAGAGCCGCACCGAGACCGCCAGGGTGGAGGCGGCCGGGGTGAGCGAGAGCGCCTGGGGCCGCTGCGCGAGGGCGGTCCGTGGACCGTCGAGGGGGATCTCCAGCACCGGCCGGGTCTCGGCGCTGCCGTCTGCGGCCCGCTGCACGGCCGTGATCCGCAGCACCGAACCGGCCCGTCCGGACGTACGCTCCACCCAGTAGTAGATCGGCGCCCCGCGGGTGTCGTCGACCGCGAACTGGGTCAGCCCGTTGAACCGCTGGACCTGTTCGGCGTGCACGTGCCCGGCGAACACGGCCCGTACGTTGTAGCGGTCCAGGAGCCCCAGCAGCCGTTCCTGGTCGTTGACGTAGTAGTTGTCACCGCCGAACGGGAAGTGGCAGAGCAGCACGATCGGCACGCCGGCCGGGACCCGGTTCAGGTCCCGGGTCAGCCAGTCGATGCCGGGCTCGCCGAAGCCGCCCGGCTCCTGGAGCAGGTGGCTGGGGTCCAGCGCGACGAAGTGCAGGCCGGCGTGGTCGAAGGAGTACCGGCTCGGCCCGAACAGCGCGCCGTAGCGCGCCCCGGCGGTGCTGTCCCACCGCCAGTCGTGGTTGCCGGGAACGTGCCGGATCCGGGGTCGCAACGCCGCCGGGATGGTGGACAGGTAGGTGTCGTACTCGGCCACCGAGCCGTGCTCGACGATATCGCCGACGTGGCAGACGATCGGCGGGTTCGCCGCGGCGATGTGCTGGTACACCCAGCTCACGATCTCGGTCCGCTCGGGGAGGTCCACGTCGATCTGCGTGTCACCGAGCAGCGCGAACCCGGACGGGGCGGGGCCGCCCGGCCAGGGCCGGCCGGCGGCGGTCGGCCCGCCGAGGGCGGGCGATCCGCCGGCCGCCGCGCCGGCGGCCACCGCGGCGGCCGTACCGGCGCCCAGCCGGAGGATCCGGCGGCGGTCCAGCCGGAGGTGGTCATGGTCCCGGGCAGGCATCGATGACACGGTCCGTTCCTTCCGGCCGACTTCGTCTGGAGTGCCGGTGAGCCTGGCACGGGCCCAAGTTTTCGATCAAGGTCTTCCGGGTGAATCGGCGATGATCTCGCAGGAAACCGTCAAACATGGCCGGCGGGGTGTCGGGTCCTTGCATCCGCGCCGGTCACCGGCTCGGCAGGCCTGGGGCGCAGCCGTGCTCAGGTCCCGGCCTGGCCCTGCTCAGGTCCTGGTGCCGGCAGCACCATCCCGGCCCGTTTGACGGAACGGAGCGCGACCGCGACATCGGCGTGCTGGAGGCCGGGTAGCTGGCCGATCGTCTCGGAGAGGAAGTCGTAGAGGGCGCTGTCGCTGGCCAGCGCGATCTCACCGCAGAGGTTCCGGTCTCCGGTCGTCGCGGCGATCATGAGTACGGCGGGGTGCGCGGCGAGGACTTCGCCCACCTGCCCGAGCTGGGTGGGATTCACGTTGAGCGAGACGAAGGCGTTCACCGGGAGCCCGACCACGCCGGGCTCGACGAGTGTCCGCATCCGCAGAAAGCCGGCGGTCATCATCGCCTCGGCGCGCCGCCGTACCGTGACCGGGCTCGCGCCGCACCGCTCGGCCAACTGCTGCCAGCCCTGGCGGCCGTCCCGGGTCAGAGCGGCGACGATCGTCTCGTCGAGTGGGCTCAGCCGTGGCGGGGGTACGGTCGGCACCTGCTCGTTCCACTGGTCCATCCGCTGGTCGCGCAGCCGGTCGACGACGTCGGGAGGGAGCAGGCTCGGGCTCCAGCCGTGCGGCGTGGAGAACCTGCGGATCACCTGGTTACTCCAGACCGCCAGGATCCCGTCCAGGCCGGGCAGTTGGTCGAACATGAGCTGGCGCAGGTGCTCGTTCGAGGTGTAGGAGACCTCGGCCACGCACTCGACGCTGCCGGTGACCAGCTTGACCGATCCGCTCTCCGACCATTGGGCCAGGTGCTCGGCCGACCGGCTGGCGGTGCCCGGTCGGCAGCGCAGCCGGACGAAGAGTGATCGCGCCCGACGGGTCGTCTCGCTGTCTATCACCCCGATCACCCGGACGGCCCCGCTGCGCATGAGTCGCGGCAGCCGACGGGAGACGGTCGCCTCCGAGGTGAAGACCGCCTCGCCGATCTGCGCGTGGGTGGCCCGCGGATGTGCGAGCAGGGCACCGATGATCCGGCGATCGAGTGCGTCCAACAAAGCCCCATACCCATCACTTTGACGCGATGACATGCTGAAGTCTTGCATTCGCCGTTCAAAAGTTGACACTCTACCTCGCGGCTCCGCAGACTCGCGCTCACCTTCTTCCGGTGAGGAGACAGCGAATGGCGCTTCCTGGCAAGCGACGGTACGCGATCCGGGCGGTCGCGGCGGCCACGGTCGCGCTGCTCGCAGCCGTCGCGGTACCGGCCGGCCCGACACCGGCATCTCCGGTCTCGTCCTCGTCGACGCCCCTGGCGCGACCCGCCCAGCATGTAATTTTGTTTGACTTCGATGGATTCGACCCACGTTTCGTCTACGGCCAGTACGCCGGTGTGGCGGATCTGCCGAACCTTCGGGCGCTGATCGAGGAAGGCTCGTACGGCGTCGCCGACGGCTCCTTCTCGTCGTACTCGAACTCGTCGCGGGCGACGACGGCGACCGGCACGTACCCGATCACCCACCGCAACACCGGCTACTACTACAGCCCGGAGACCGGTCGGGGCGTCTCGCAGGAGCGTCACATCGAGCCCGGCGTCGAGACGATCGCCCAGTCGCTGCGGCGCCAGGACCGCACCGCCGCCTACCTCCAGTGGTACGTCGTGCAGAACTACGGCGCCGTCTTCGGCGACCCCGCCGCCCTCTACACCCAGCCGGGCGGAAACTGCCAGACTCGTGCCGACCAGGCGATCGCGCTGCTGCGCGGGGAGCCGGTCGACTCCGGGGGCACGATGGTCGCCCCGGCGCGGATCCCGGACCTGATCACCGTCTACTGCGACGATGTCGACGCGGTGCTGCACGGCGACGGGTTCTCCGCCGCCGGCCTGCCGGCCGCGCTGGCCCGGGTGGACGCCCAGATCGGGCGGGTCCGGGAGGCCGCCCGGGAGGCGGGCATCCTGGACGAGACGGCCTTCGTCGTCACCGCCGACCACGGCGCCCGGGACTGGACCATCCCGCTGCTGCCCGAGGTGGTCGACCAGCTCGCCGGGACGGGCCTGACGGTCGAGGTCATCTCCTCCTCCGGCGGCGTACCGGACCCGGCGAGCGAGATCGTCGTCGTGGCGGCGCCGCGTACCGCCGACATCACCCTCCGGGGCCGGGCGGACACGCCGGCGCACGCCCGGAACATCGCCAGGATCATCCGTTCCGTCCCTGGGATCGCGGCCGTCTACGACGAGCGGGACCTGCGCCGGATGAAGGCCAGTGACAAGCTCGGTGACCTCGTCGTCGAGCCGATCGAGCCGTACCACCTCTCCACGCTCACCGACGGCAAGCCCCGCGGCTCGCACGGCGGCCTCGCCGAGGCGTACGTGCCACTGGTGCTCTCCGGTGCCGGGATCCGGGCCGGTGTCCCGCTGCGCGACGTCGGCCTGGTCGACGTGGCCGCCACCGTCAGCGCCCTGCTCGGCGTCCGGCCCCCGACGAGCTCCCAGGGGCACACCATCCACCGCGCCATCGAGCGCTCCTGACCGGGCCGTGCTCTGCCGCCGACCCGGCTCCGATCCCCCCAACGCAGATCGAGGAGATGACATATGACCCAGCGGATCAGGCGCGGGTACGCGGCGGCGGTCGCCGCCGCGGCCGCGCTCACGTTACTCGCCGGCTGCGGCGACTCCGACGAGTCGGATGCGGGCGACCGCAACGACATCACCGTCTGGACGCCGCAGACGACCCCGGAACGAGTCGCGGCACAGCAGAAGGTGGCGGCCCGGTTCACCGAGAAGACCGGCATCGCCGTGCAGGTCGTGCCGCTGGCCGAAGCCGACCAGCGGCAGTCCCTGGTGACCGGCGCCGCCTCCGGCGACGTACCCGACGTGATCCTGCACAGCGCCGCCTCGACGTCCGCCTGGCGCTCCCAGGGGCTGCTGGACACGAAGGCGGCGCAGCAGGTCGTCGACGACCTCGGTGCCGGCACCTTCAACCAGAACGCCCTGACCGCCTTCGGTCTCGACGGCGAGGTCGGCGCCGTGCCGAGCGACGGCTGGGTGCACCTGCTCGTCTACCGCAAGGACCTCTTCCAGGCCGCCGGGGTCCAGGTGCCCACCAACCTGGCGGAGGTGGCGCAGGCCGCCACCACGATGAAGGGGACCGGGGTGACCGGCATCGCCCTCGGCACCCAGACCGGCACCGCCTCGGGCACCGAGGCGATCTACTCGATGTTCCAGAGTGCCGGCTGCGAGCTCGTCCGCGACGGCACGGTCACGATCGACTCGGCCGAGTGCACCCGGGCGGCCGAACTCTTCAAGACGCTGCGGGACTCCAGCGTGCAGGGGGACTTCGACGTGACCAGCGCGCGGGCGGCGTACCTCGCCGGGCGCGCCTCGATGCTGCTCTTCTCGACCCACATCCTCGACGAGCTGGCCGGCCTGGACCCGGCGAACCCGGCGACCTGCCCGCAGTGCAAGAACGACCCGGCGTTCCTCGCGAAGAACTCCGGCTTCATCACGGTGCTCGACCGCAACCACCCGGCCCAGTACGGTGCGACCCTCGGCTACGGCATTCCGGAGGGCGCCCACACGGCGGAGGCGCAGCAGTACGTCAAGTTCGTGCTGGAGGAGGGGTACGCCGACACGCTCGGCTCGGCGACCGAGGGACGGATCCCGCTGCGTAACGGGACCGCCGCCGACCCGAACGCCTACCTCGACGCGTGGGGCAAGCTCGGGATCGGCCCGCAGCGGACGCAGTCCGTGGCCGAGCTGTACGGCCCGGAGATGGTCACCGCGATCCGGGACGGTATGAACGCGGTCCGGCTGTGGGGCATGGGCACCAAGGACTCGCCCCTGGCCGGCGCGGTCACCGCGGAGGGCACTCTCGCGCAGTTCCTGGAGCGGCTCTACGGCGGAACGCCGCCGGCCGAGGTGACCAAGGCGATGGCCGAGGAGGTCAAGAAGGTTCAAGCCGAGCTGTGAAGACGACGACAGCTTGGACCGCCCGTTGGGAGCGGCTCAGCCGCTCCCAACGGGAGAACCTCAACGGCCAGTTCCTCACCGCCCCGTCGCTGCTGCTGGTCACCCTGGTCGTGCTGCTCCCGTTCGTCCTGGTCGTGGTCTTCGCCCTCTCGGACACGCGGCTGATCGACATCCCGAGGTTGTCGCCGTCCACCATCGAATGGAGTTTCGACAACTTCAGGGACGCGGCGGCGTCGGAGGCATTCTGGGACGCGCTCTGGACCACGATCGCCTACGCCGCCCTGACCACCGTCGGATCCATCGGGGTCGGCCTGGCCCTCGCCCTGGCCCTGCGGCGCCCGTTCCGGGGGCGCGGGCTGGTCCGGGCGCTGCTGCTGATCCCGTACGTGCTGCCGGTCATCGCGGCGGCGATGATCTGGCGCACCATGCTCAACCCGCAGTACGGCATCGTCAATGCGGTGGGCCAGGAGTACCTCGGCTGGCAGAACCCGATCGGCTTCCTCAGCACCACGTCGGCGGAGCTGGCCGGGGTACCGGTACCGGTGTCGCTGCTCGTCGTCATCTGTTTCGAGATCTGGAAGTCCTTCCCGCTCGCCTTCCTGTTCATCACCGCCCGGTTGCAGAGCGTGCCGGGCGAGATCGAGGAGGCCGGGGCGCTGGACGGGGCCTCCGGCGGGCAGAACCTGCGCCACCTCGTCCTGCCCCAACTGCGGGGGGTCATCCTGCTCCTGCTGCTGCTGCGCTTCATCTGGTCGTTCCAGAACTTCAACGACGTCTACCTGTTGACCGAGGGTGCCGGCGGCACCCAGGTCATGGCGATCAAGGTCTACACGGAGTTGATCACCAGGGCCGACATCGGCAGCGCCGCGGCGTACGGGCTGCTGATGTCGCTGATCCTGAGCGTGCTGCTCGCCGGCTACGTGCTGCTGTCCCGACGCAGGGAGCCGGTGTGAACGCCAGCGACGCGAGGCGGTTCTGCACCACGGCCACGAACCGAGGAGGTTCCCGGTGAGTTCAGCGATGCGGCCGTCACGCCCGGCCACCGTCCTGCGTTGGACCTTCATCGTGGTCGCCCTCGCCTGCAGCGTCGGACCGGTGCTCTACGGGGTACTGCTGTCGCTGCGCCCGTACTCCGCCGCCCTGCTGGACCCGCTCGACATCGTTCCCGGGCTGAGCGAGATCGACCTGTCCAGTTACGTCACGGCGATGAAGGACGAGTCCGCCGGAGGATTCGGGCTGGGCCGGTTCGTGCTCAACTCCCTGCTGGTCGCCGTCGGCACCGTCGTGGTGTCGATCGTCGCGTGCGTCTTCGGGGCGTACGCCGTCGCCCGGCTCCGCTACCGTGGCCGCCGCGTCACCAGCGCGATCATCCTCGGCGTCTACCTCTTCCCGGGCATCGTGCTCGCGGTCCCGAAGTTCGTGATCCTGAGCCGGCTGGGGTTGACCAGGTCGCTCGTCGGGCTGCTCATCGTCTACGTCGCCGCCACCGTCCCGGTCGCGCTGTACATGATGCGCAACTACTTCCTCGCCCTGCCGGAGAGCGTCGAGGAGGCGGCCCTGCTCGACGGGTGCTCGCTGCCGACGATGCTGCGGAAGGTGGTGTTGCCGATCGCCCTGCCCGGCGTCGTGGCAACGGCCATCTACGTCTTCATGATCGCGTGGAACGAGTACTTCTACGCCCTGCTCTTCCTCGTCCAGGACCGTTCGCTGTGGACCGCGCCCCTCGGCCTCTCCCAGCTCACCGACTTCCAGGTGCCGGTGACCGTGCTCCTGGCCGGCTCCATCGCGGTGACCGTGCCGGTCATCGCCATCTTCTTCCTCGCCCAGCGCTACATCGTCACCGGTCTCACCTCGGGTGCGGACCGGTGAGCCCGGAAAGGACGCCGGTGAGCCCGGAAAGGATACCGGTGAGCCCGGGAAAGATGCCGGTGAGCCCGGAAAGGATACCGGTGACCTCGGAAAGGATGATCGACGTGACAGGCCGGGTGTCGTCGGGAACGCGTCCGTTACGACTGCTCGTACTCGGTGCGGGAGGGCGGGGCGCGCACGCGTACGCCCGGTGGTGCCTGGAGCACCCCACCGAGGCCCAGGTCGTCGCGGTCGCCGACCCCGACCGGGAGCGACGCGACCGGCTGGGCGACACGCACGCCGTGCCGCACTCCCGACGGTTCACCGACTGGCGGCAGGCGCTCGCGGCGCCCGGACCGTGGGACGGGGTCATCGTCGCGACACCGGACCGCGACCACGTGGAGCCCACACTCCGCGCCCTTGAGCTGGGACGGCACGTCCTGCTGGAGAAGCCGATCGCACCGACGCCGGAGGAGGTACAGCGGATCACGGCCGCGGCCCGGCACAGCAGCGGCACGGTCACCGTCGCCCACGTGCTCCGCTACACCCCGTTCTTCCGTACTCTTCGCCGCCTGCTCGACGAGGGACGCATCGGCCAGCTACAGGGCATCTCCCACATCGAGAACGTCGCCTACTGGCACTTCGCACACAGCTACGTACGCGGCAACTGGCACCGCGCCGACCGGTCCAGCCCGATGCTGCTGGCGAAGGCGTGCCACGACATCGACATCCTCCGGTGGCTGGTCGGCGCGCCGTGCGTAGCGGTCGCGTCGTTCGGTGAACGTCGCCACTTCCGGGCCGAGCACGCGCCGAAGGGATCGACGGAGCGCTGCATCGACGGCTGTGCCGCAGCCGACACCTGCCCGTACAACGCGGAACGGCTCTACGTCGACCAGCTCGCCACCGTCAACGGGCCGCCGGTCACGGTCATCACGAACGACACCAGCGTCGCCGGGCGACGCCACGCCCTGCGGACGACCGACTACGGGCGGTGCGTCTACCGGATGGACAACGACGTCGTCGACCACCAGACGTCGACGCTGCTGTTCGGCAACGGCGTCACGGCCTCGCTGGTGGTCTCCGCGTTCACCGCCCAGAACACCCGCACCCTGGTGCTGATGGGCAGCCACGGGCAGATCACCGCCGACATGGGCTCCGGGCGGATCGAAGTCGCTCCGTTCCTGGAGACGCCACCCCAGGTGGACGGGCGACGGGCCAACCCGACGCTGGAGGTCGGCGCCGGCGCCCACGGGGTCACCGAGGAGGTCACCGAAGCCTTCACCGGGCACGGTGGCGGAGACTCCGGGCTGATGAGCGACTTCGTGCAGCGGGTCCGCCGCCGGCTGCACGGCGACGAGGTCGGGGACGCCCCGAGCTCGCTGGCGGAGAGCCTGGAGAGTCACCTCGTCGCCTTCGCCGCCGAACGGTCGCGGCGCAACCGCACCGTGGAGGAGCTGTAGGCGATGCAGGATCTCCTCCGCGACCTGGTGGTACGGGTGGCCGGCAGTGCCGAGGGCGTACGGGTGGAACGGGTCCCGGCCGCCGCCGACGGCACGACGGTCGCCGGGTACGAGTGCCGGGACGGCGTACTCACCCTGCGCGGTTCGGACCCGGTCGCCGCGGCCTCCGCCTTCGGGCAGTACCTGAAGGCGTACGCCGGCCGCCAGGTGACCTGGGACAGCCCACGCCTCGACCCACCGCCGACCTCCTGGCCGGCGGCCCCCTCGACCCGGCTGAGCACCCCGTTCCCGATCCGCTACCACCTCAACGCCGTGACCTACGGCTATTCGACGGCGTTCTGGGACTGGGACCGCTGGGAGCGGGAGATCGACTGGATGGCGCTGCACGGCGTCACACATCCGCTCATGCAGGTCGGGCACGAGGCGGTGCTGGCGGAGTTGTACCGGCGGGCCGGGCTCGATCCGGCCCGGATCGAGGCGTGGATCGGCAGCGCGGCACACTTCCCGTGGACCTGGATGGGGAACACCAACTCGTTCGGCGGACCGCTGCCGGCGACCTGGATCGACCGGCACGTCGAGTTGGCGCGCCGGATCCTCGACCGGGAGCGGGCGCTGGGGATGACGCCGGTGCTGCCGATGTTCGGCGGGCACGTGCCGCCGGAACTCGCCGACGCCTCGGCCGGGGAACTCGAATGGCAGGGCTGGCGCACCCCGATCCTCGGGCCGGACAGCCCGCTGTTCGAGCGGCTCGCCGCCGAGTTCCTCGGCATCCAACGCGAGCTCTTCGGCACCGACCACCATTACGCCGTCGACCCGTTCGTCGAGTCCGTGCCGCCGAGCGGGGAGCCCGGCTATCTGGCGTCGGTGGGTCGGGCGGTCCACCGGACGATGGCGGAGCGCGATCCCGAGGCGGTCTGGGTGCTGGCCGGCTGGCCGTTCCACTACCAGCGCGAGTTCTGGACGCCGGACCGGGTACACGCGTTCCTCTCCGAGGTACCGACCGAGCGGCTGCTCCTGCTCGACCTCTGGGGCGAGTACGCACCGATGTGGCGCCGTGACGGCATGTTCGGGCGGCGCTGGGTCTGGTGCGCGATCCACAACTTCGGCGGCCGTTTCGCGCTCTTCGGCGACCTGCGCGGACTGACCCGTGACATCGACGAGCTGCGACAACTCCGGCCGTCCGGGCTGGTCGGCATCGGGCTGGCCCCGGAGGCGATCGAGAACAACACCGTCTTCTACGAGTTGGCCGCCGACCTTGCCTGGGGCGTACCGCCGGTTTCCGAGTGGCTCGACTCGTTCGCCCGGCAGCGGTACGCGACCGCGCACGACGACGTCGTACGGGCGTGGCGGATCCTGGCGGACACGCTGTACGGGCCGGGACGTACCCGCTCCATCCCGTCGCCCGTCATCGCCCGCCCCTGGTCGGCCGGCACGCCTTTCGCGGCGCAGCGCCTCGCCGGCGAGTTCGTCCCGCAGGACGCCGAGCCAGCACAGCGGCCGGCGAACATCGACGCGGAGGCGCTGCGGCCGTCGGCGAACATCGACGCGGAGAACGATCCGATGGTGCTCGGCGCCCTGCCACGGATCGCCCACGCCGCGCGACTGCTGCTGCGGCGGGCCACCGAGGTGACCGTCCGGGATCCGCTGGAACGCGACGTCGCCGAGCTGGTCGGCCACGTGCTGGCGCAGGGCGCCCGGGTACACATCCGCGGCATCGTGGCGGCCTTCGCCGACCGGGATCCGACGGCGATCCTGGCGCATCTCGCCCGGTTCCGGAGCGATCTGCTCGACCTCGACGAACTCGCCGGTACCCGGGTGGAGTCCCGGGTCGGGCACTGGATCGCCGCCGCCCGCGCCTGGGGCGGGTCGCCGGCCGAGGCCGACGTGATGGAGCGGGACGCCCGCAGCCTCGTCTCGGTCTGGGGACACCAGTCGAGCGGGCTGCACGACTACTCCGGGCGCCACTGGTCCGGCCTCGTCCGGGACTACTACCTGCCCCGCTGGGAGTTGTGGGGCGCCTGGCTGGCCGAGGCGGCACGGACCGGACGGGAGCCGGACGTCGACGTCCTGCGGGCGCGCATCGTCGCGCACGAGGAATCCTGGCGGAACTCCCTGGGCGGCTACTCCGCCGAGCCTGCCGGAAACACCCGCGACGTCGCGGCACGGATCCTCGACCGGCTCGGTCACTGACCGCCGTGATTGGGGACCCGACGTACGGCTACACGCTCCCGATGTTGTCGCAGGTCGGCGTGCCGCCGCCGCCCGACGACTTCGCGGACTTCTGGACCGGTCTGCACCAGCGGGCCCGCCAGGTCGACCCGGCACCCGTGGCGCGACCGAGCGGCCACCCGGAGTCGAGCCGGCCCGGCGGCTCGACGTACGACGTGGAGTTCACCTCGCTGGGCGGGATCCGGCTCGGCGGCTGGCTGCGCCTGCCGGCCGACGGGCGCGTGGAACGTGGCCTGGTGGTCGGGCACGGGTACGGCGGTCGGGCGACACCCGACGCCGCCGTGCCGGTCGAACGGGCCGCGGCGCTGTACTTCGGTTCGCGCGGGCTGCCGACCCGCGGTCTCGTGCCGGGCATCCCCGACACGGCGCGGCGGCACGTCCTGCACGGCATCGCCGACCGGGGCACCTACGTGCACGGTGGCTGCGCGGCGGACGTCTGGGCCGCGGTCAGTGCGCTGTGCCGGCTCGTACCGGAGGCGGCTGCCCGGGTCGACTACCTGGGGACCAGCTTCGGCGGTGGCATCGGCGCGCTCGCCCTGCCGTGGGACGACCGGATCACCAGCGCGTGCCTGGTGGTGCCGAGTTTCGGCAACCACCCGCTGCGGCTGACCATGCCCTGTACCGGAAGCGGCGAGGCGGTCCGGGAGCACGCCCGCGCCCATCCGGAGGTCCACGAGGTGCTGCGGTACTTCGACGCCGCGACCGCCGCGATGTTCCTGCGCATCCCCACCCACGTGGGACTGGCGCTCGCCGATCCAGCCGTGCCGCCGCCGGGGCAGTTCGCGGTCTACAACGCGCTCGCCGGGCCGCGTGCGCGGTTTCTGCTGAGCGCCGGGCACACCCCGTACGCCGGTATGGTCCGCGAGGCCGAGGCTCTCTCTACCGCGCAGCGCGACTTCCTCGCCCCGCTCGGTCCGGCTCCACCGGCCTGAGCTGGCCGGGGCGCCGCGCCGGGCTACCCTTCCGGCTGTGCCCGGTTACGCATGGCTCAGCCTGACCACCGACTACGGCCTCTCCGACGGGTTCGTGGCCGCCTGTCACGGGGTGGTCGCCCGGATCGCCCCGGCCGTCCGGGTGATCGACGTCAGCCATCTGGTCCCGCCCGGAGACGTCGTCCGGGGCGCCACGGTACTGGCCCAGACCGTCGGACACCTGCCGCCGGCCGTGCACGTGGCGGTGGTCGACCCGGGCGTGGGTACCGCGCGGCGCGGCGTCGCGTTGGGTACCCCCGGCGGCCTGCTGGTCGGGCCGGACAACGGGCTGCTCCCCCGGGCCGCGAGCGTGCTCGGCGGCATCACCGAGGCGGTGGAGCTGACCAGCGCGGAATGGTTCCCCGACCCGTCCCGCACGTTCCACGGCCGGGACGTCTTCGCCCCGGCCGCCGCCCGGTTCGCGCTCGGCGCACCCCTGACCGACGCCGGCCCGGCCGTCGACCCGGCGACCCTGGTACGGCTGGCCGAGCCGGTCGTGCGCAGGGGTGAGGGCTGGGTGGAGGCCGAGGTGCTGACCGTCGACCACTTCGGCAACGTGCAACTCGCCGCCCCCGGCGCCGCGCTGCGGCACCTCGGTCCGGTGGTCCGGATCGGCGCGCGGCGGGCGGTCCGGGGCGGCACCTTCGGCGACGCCGCCGCCGGTGAGATCGTGGTCTATCCGGACTCGGCCGACCACCTGGCGGTCGCGGTCAACGGGGGCCGCGCCGACGAACTCCTCCGCGTCGCCCCGGGCGACGTACTGCGGCTGGAGTGAGGGCCGCGCCGACCCGGCGTACCGGCGCCGACCCGGCCCACGCACCGCCCGCGTCGAGCCACCGGACGGCACCGGGAATCGGCCGGTGGAGCCGAAAAGGATGACAAAACTGTCTACTGTGCCCGCGCCGGGCTGCTGTGAAATGCTTACCGCGTGGGGAAACAAACGATCGATGTTGCCGCCTGCCCATGCTGCGCGCACCGGACCGGCGGCGGCACCTGTCCGATCTGCTTCTGGACCGACGACGGTTCCACCGACCAGAATGCCGGCACCGCCCGGGGCGGCCCCAACGGTGAGCTGAGCCTGTCAGACGCCCGGCTCAACTACGCCATCTACGGCGCGAGCCACCCGCGTTACCAGGACGCGGTCCGCCAGCCCCGTCCCGAGGAGTTGCCCTGACCCTGGGTGGGCGGCGGTAGGACGCGGCTCCGCCACCGGGCTGCCGTCCACCCGACGGAGGGTCTCCATCGCGACCGAGACCTACGTGGCGTGGGTGATGTCGCTGGCTGCCCGGACGATCAGACGTCGCGCGTCCTCGCCGACCGCCGCCTGCTCCCACAGTCGATCAACCACCCTGGCGTGCGCGTCGGCGTCATCGCCGCGATAGGTGATCTCACCGAGGAACGTGTCGACGATCGCCAGGTCGTCATACAACTGGACGGCGTGCTGGGGTGCGGTGGTCAGCGGCACACCCATCGGGACGATGCCGAACCGGATGTTGGGCAACCCGACGACCGTTTGAAGCCGGTCGAGCTGTCCGCGCATGACGTCCGGCGGGCAGAGCAACCACCGAAGCACGGGCTCGGCCGGCAGGAACTCGAACTGCTTCGTGGTGTCGTACAGGTACGCCTGGCGCTGCATCCTGGCTGCCACGGCCTCGTCGACGTCGGCGACGGCGAGATCGTGCAGGTCGACCATTTCGCTGAGCACGCGGCGGGCGTACTCGGCGGTCTGGAGCAGCCCTGGCATGTAGACGGTCTCGAAGTGCCTGACCAGCCGGGCGTTCCGGACGAGTTCGTTGTAGCTGGCCTGCACGGCGACCTGACCGCGCCGCATCCGACGCTTCCAGTCGTGGCGGGCGGTTTGCGCTTCGCCGAGCAGGCGGATGAGGTCATCCGCTTCGCCGTCGGCGTTGCAGGCCGAAGCCCAGGCAGCGACGTCCATCGCCGTCGGCATCTGCTTTCCGTTCTCGATGCGGGACACCTTCGACGGCTGCCACCCGGCACGCTCCGCCAGTTCCTTGCCGGACAGGCCCGCCCGCGTACGCAGGGCACGCAGGCGGGCCGCCCGCCCATCAGGCTGGGTCAGCCACTCTTCGATCGGGTTCACCTGACTCCTCAAGCAGCGGCGCTCGGGGCTGGGTCCGGGGTGCCGTGCCGAACCGCCAGATCCCACCACGCCTGCGCCTGCGCCACGATCAGAGGGTCGGCTACCAACTCGTTGCGGGTCCGATGGCCGTCACCGTCGAACATCATCATGATCAGCAGCTCGGAGTCCAGAAGCCACCAGTCGACGTCCCCGGCGGCTGGAAGCAGGCCGATGGCGTGCGCCTGACTCCGAGTCATGTACCGGATCGTCTCACCGGCCGCTGTGTTCCACTGGCCGGCCCACCGCTCCCACCGCTGGTAGTCGGTGGGCGTGTCCTCATGGACACGCACCCGCTCGACGTGCCACCGTCAGCTCGGCGATCTGCTCGAACCACGAGCGTAGCCCTGGCACCTCGGTTGGCGGTTCGGGCTGCCCGTCGACGAACTTCGCCACCGTCGCTTCCTCCTCCGGTTCAAGGTAGACCGGCTGTAACTCCAACCTGCGGGCGGTACGTGTGAAAGTCCGCAGGTGCTCGGCGAACTCGACATCAGTGAGCAGGGTGGGCATGCTCAGTCCAGCTTCCGGAGCCGATCGAGGACAGCCGCAGGCACGAACACGCCATCCTCGTTCCCGGCGAGGTCGCGGAGTTGGGCGCGGGTGGCGTCATCGAGCTTGACCCCCTGAACCACGTAGCCGCCGTCGGTGCGGTACAGCGCCGGGCATCCGCCACCCCCTGACCCGGGGTCCTTCCACATGAACTCCAATCTCGGACTTGACAAACCGGTCGTAGACATCGGCCCCCGGGGGTACCTACCTGGCGGCAGGAACCCGCTCTGCGGGTCGAGGGGCGGAATCATGGTCGTGGACCGTAGTACAACGAGCGAGGCAGCGGACACCTCCTGTCGTATCCATGTCTAACGACGAAGCGGCCCGCCCTCCCGTAGGAGAGCGGGCCGCTGGTCGTTCACCCGGGCCGGCCTTGCACCGGCTACCTCCGCCACATGTCTCGTGGCGACGCTCTCCTCGTTGAGCTACCGGCCTTGCTGGTGCTGCTACCGATGGCTGGTCGGCAGGTCCGGGCGGGCGAGTGCTTCGCCACGTACGCGGCGACCAGGCTGATCGCGGCCGGGATGATCGGGGCGACGAGCACCTCGACGAGATCCGGCCAGGCCGGCGACCAGGTTGTCGGTGTCGGTCTGGCCGAGGAACTCGCGCCAACCCGACAGCCGAGAGTCGCGCCGGTTGAACGCTGCGCGGACCCGGGCGCCGTACTTCACCGCTCGCCGGTAGTCGCCGGACCAGGCCTCCGGGGATGACCAGTCGCAGGCGGCGGCCCGGTTGTCCGGACCCTTCCGGTCGACCGGCCGGCGGATGCTGTAGTCCAACCGTCGACCACTGGCCACCCGCAGCCACATCTCCACCGGGAACGCCTCCTTCCATCCGCACTGGCGCCGGACGGCGCCGCACCGATTCCCGCCGACCGGCGGCAGTCGAGCGCGACCGACCAGCTCACGACCTGCGGCGGAGATCGGCGCGTGCGCGGCCGGCGGGCGTACGGCTGGAGGAGGATGGACGGGTGCCCGAAGGCGACACCGTGTGGAACACCGCCCGTGCGCTGCACCGTGCCCTGGCCGGTGACCGGCTGACCGCCACCGACTTCCGGGTGCCGCGACTCGCCACCGCCGACCTGACCGGCGCGACCGTGCTGGAGTCCGCCGCCCGGGGCAAGCACCTGCTGCTGCGGCTGCTCGGCCGGGACGACGAGGCGCGGCTCACCCTCCACTCCCACCTGCGGATGGACGGAGCCTGGCGGGCGTACGCCCCGGGGGAGCGCTGGGCGGCCCGCCCCGCGCACACCATCCGGGTGGTGCTGCGTACCGCCGACGCGGTGGCGGTCGGCTATCACCTGCACGATCTCGCCCTGGTCCCGACCGCCGAGGAACCGTCGCTGATCGGGCATCTCGGGCCCGACCTCCTCGGGGAGGACTGGGACCCGGCCGAGGCGGTACGCCGGCTCGCCGCCCAGCCGGCCCGGAGCATCGCCGAGGCGCTGCTCGACCAGACCAATCTCGCCGGCATCGGCAACCTCTACAAGTCCGAGCTGCTGTTCCTGCGCGGTGTCTCGCCGTGGACGCCGGTCCGGGAGGTGCCGGACCTGCCGGGCCTGGTGGCGCTGGCGCACCGGCTGCTGATGGCGAACCGGGGGCGGTGGACGCAGAGCACCACCGGGTCGCTGCACCGGGGCCGGACCAGCTACGTCTACGGCCGCCGGGCCGAGCCGTGCCGCCGGTGCGGCTCGACGATCCGGAAGCGGGAGCAGGACGAGCGGGTCACCTACTGGTGCCCGGTCTGCCAGCCCGAGCCCGGCCGGCGCCGGCCCGGCCCGGCCATCCCGCGCAGCGGGTAACCCCGGTCGACGGCGAGCGGCGATGGCCGGACGACGCCGTCGTGTGCCAATCCGAAGTCGAGGCACTCTCACCGGGCTGGCGACCGTATCCAACACTGGCCGTACGCGGTTGACTGCTTACGGATCGTCAGCAGCTCTCTCGGCAGGTCGGGTCGGACCGGTCGCGGAACTCGGGCGCTGGCGGACGGAGCGATCCGGTCGAGCTGATCTTCCCGGGGAAGGGGTGCGGTCATGTTCAGGAGGTTCGCGGCAAGCCGGGCGGCCCGGGCGGAGCAGGCCAGGCGGCAGGGCGGGAACAGCGGGGAGACCGGCACCGGCCGGGCGGGTACGGTGGTGCCGGCTGCCCGGACCGGCACCGATCCGCTCCCGGCGGCCGCCCTCGACCCGACCGCCCCACCGGACTACTTCGGCTTCGTGCCGAACTTCGCGTACAGTCCGCTGCCGGTCTGTGGGGCCGACGGGCGGGTGGCGCCGGGCACCGGGATCCGGAAGTTCGTCACCTCGCTGCCCCGGCCCGGCGACACCCCCAACGAGTTGGGCAACCTGATCCCGGTCGCGGTGCCGGACACCACCACCTATCCGGGCTGCGACTACTACGAGATCGGCGTGCAGGAGTACCACCAGCGACTGCACCCCGACCTGCCGCCGACCCGGCTGCGCGGCTACCGGCAGCTCAACAACGGGACCGACGACACCGGGCACAACACCGTGGCCCCGCCGGTCCGGCCGTACCATCTCGGGCCGCTGATCCTGGCGCAGCGGGACCGTCCGGTCCGGGTCAAGTACGTCAACCGGCTGCCGGTCGGCGAGGCCGGCGCACTCTTCCTGCCGGTGGATCCGACCCTGCCGGGCGCCGGTACGGGTCCGCTCGGCGACACCGAGCGCTATCCGCAGAACCGGTCCGCGGTGCACCTGCACGGCGGGCGTACCCCGTGGATCAGCAACGGCGGCCCGGCGCAGTGGACGACCCCGGCCGGCGAGTCGACCTCGTACCCGCGCGGCGCCGGCTACGCCAGCGTGCCGGACATGCCCGACCCCGGCGCCGGGGCCACCACCGCCTACTACCCCAACCAGCAGAGCGGTCGGCTGCTCTGGTTCCACGACCAGGCGGAGGGGATCGCCCGGCTCACCGTCTATTCCGGACAGGTCGGCCTCTACCGGCTGGACGATCCGGTGCAGCGTCAACTCGTCGACGACGGCGTGCTGCCGGCCGAGGAAATCGTACTGGTGCTCCAGGACAAGACCTTCGTACCGGACGAGACCCAGCTCGCCGCCGAGGACCCGACCTGGGACGTGGCCCGCTGGGGCGGCCCGGGCAGCCTCTGGTTCCCGCACGTCTACATGCCGAGCCAGAATCCCTACAACGAGTCGGGGACGAACCCGATGGGCCGGTGGGACTACGGGCCCTGGTTCTGGCCGCCGTTCACCGGGATCACCCACGGGGCGGCACCGAACCCGTACTACGACCCGGCCACCCGGCCGTGGGAACCGCCGGTCCAGCCGGGCACCCCCACCCCGTCGGCAGTGCCGGACGCGTTCCTGGACACCCCGCTGGTCAACGGTGCCGCCTATCCCTACCTGCGGCTGCGGCCGGCGGCGTACCGGTTCCGGATCCTCAACGCCTGCAACGACCGCAGCCTGAACCTCCAGCTCCACTATGCGGCCTCGGACGCCCCGATGTGGCATCCGGACGGCACGCTGCGGGACGGCGACGCCGGCGAAGTGCCGATGGTGGCGGCCCGGCCGAACCCGGACTTCCCGCCGAGCTGGCCGACCGACGGCCGGTGCGGCGGGGTGCCGGACCCGAACGCGGCCGGACCGGACTGGATCCAGATCGGCTCCGAGGGCGGGCTGCTGCCGGCGGTGGCGGTGCTGCCCAGCCAGCCGATCAACTACCAGTACAACCGGCGGGACGTGACGGTGCTCAACGTGACCGAGCACGCCCTGCTGCTCGCCCCCGGCGAACGCGCCGACGTGGTCGTCGACTTCTCGTCCGTGCCGCCCGGGTCGAACCTGATTCTCTACAACGACTGTCCAGCGCCGATGCCCGGCTTCGACCCCCGCAACGACCACTACACCGGCGCCCCGGACCGGACCTCGTCGGGCGGGCCGCCGACCACCCGCCCCGGTTACGGCCCGAACACCCGAACCCTGATGCAGATCCAGGTGGTCGGCACGCCGGCTCCGCCGTTCGACACCGACCGGCTCCGGGTCGCGCTCCCCCGGGCGTACGGGCAGAGCCAGCCCCCGCCGATCGTGCCGCAGAAGGCGTACGACGCCGCGTTCGACACCGCCACGCCCCGGAACACGTACGTCCCGATCGACGACACCTCGGTCACCTTCACCCCGTACTGCGGGGGCACGCCGGTGACCCTGCCGCTGCGGCCCAAGGCGATCGTGGCCGACTTCGACCCCGAGTACGGTCGGATGAACTTCCTACTCGGCACCGAGCTGCCGAAGACCAGCTCGCTGATCCAGACCACCATCCCGCTGACCCGGATCGACCCGCCGACCGAGGTGCTGCTCCCCTCCGACCCGGCCGCCCCGGTCGGCTCCCCCGGCGACAACACCCAGCTCTGGAAGATCACCCACAACGGGATGGACACCCAGTCCATCCACTTCCACCATGTCAACGTCCAGCTCGTCAACCGGGTCGGCCGGGACGGGGCGATCAAGCCACCGGAGCCGAACGAGGTCGGCTGGAAGGACACCGTCCGGATGAACCCGTTCGAGGCGACGGTGGTGGCGATCCGGCCGACGCTGCCCGAGCCGCTGCCGTTCACCGTCCCGGACAGCACCCGGCTGCACGACCCCACCCGACCGGCCGGGACGTCGGACGGATACACCCAGGTCAACTCGGAGACCGGCGAGCCGGCCGCGGTGACCAACCGGGTGCACAACTTCGGTTGGGAGTACGTCTGGCACTGCCAGCTACTCGGCCACGCCGATGCCCAGATGGCCCGGCCGATGGTGCTGCGGTTCTCGCCGGCCGCGCCGACCGGGCTCGCCGCCAGGCCGGAACCCGGCTCCGCGACCGTGCTCCCGGCGATCGTGCTGGCCTGGACGGACAACTCCCGGTCGCCGGCCGGCACCGGTACGGCAGCGCCGCCGGCCACCGGCAGCCTGGTGCAGCGGGCCACCGACGCCGGTTTCACCCGGGACTCGCGCATCTTCGCCGTCCCGGCCGGCGACAACCGGTACGTCGACTCGACCGTCGTCCCCGGGCTCACCTACTACTACCGGGTCCGGACGGAGAACAGCGTCGCCCACTCGGCGTACTCGAACCCGGCCAGCACGATGGTGCAGCTACGGCCGCCGACCGGGCTGGTCGCCACGGTGGCGAGCGGGCCGCCGCTGCGGGTCAACCGCGGCTGGGTGAACCGGTCCTTCGCCACCACGGTGGACCTGCAACGGGCCACCAATCCGACCTTCACCAGCGGGCTGGTCACCAGCACCGTCCCGGTCACCGGAAGCTGCCCGGACCCACGGGTGGCCCCGGACACCACCTACTACTACCGGGTCCGCACCTGCTATCTCGGTGCCACGTCACCGTGGTCGAACGTCTCCACCGTGGTCACCCCGGCGGTGCCGGCGACCCCGACCGACCTCGCGGTAACGCTCGACGGTGTGGCCGGCGGTCCGGGCGGGGTCA
Source organism: Plantactinospora sp. KLBMP9567 (assembly GCF_033446045.1). Lineage (NCBI taxonomy): Bacteria > Bacillati > Actinomycetota > Actinomycetes > Micromonosporales > Micromonosporaceae > Plantactinospora > Plantactinospora sp. KLBMP9567. The sequence goes on from NZ_JAWQRR010000010.1 coordinate 200,015, forward strand.
GCGTGGTGCTGAGCTGGGCCGTCCCGCTGACCAGCGTGGTCGGCGGATTCAGGCTGCACCGGGCCACCGACTCCGGCTTCACCACCGGGGTGGCGACGTTGCCGGTACCGGGCGCGGCCCGCTCGTTCACCGACACCGGGCTGGCCCGCGACACCGTCTACCACTACCGCATCCAGGCCGGCAACGCCGCCGGCACCTCCGTGGTCAGCCGCGCGGTCTCGATCCGTACGCCGGCCTGACGGTCATAGGCCCGGTGGTACGACCCGGCGCCGTCAGGACATCGCCTGGGTCGGGCCGGTACGGGAGCGCAGCTCCGCCAGGCCACCGGCCACGCCCCGGAGCAGGTCGGTCGCCTCGGTGAGCCGGGTCACCGAGGAGTTGTCGTCGTACTCGCGACCGTCCTCGGCCACGAAACGCGCCGCCGCCGCCACCAGCCGCTCGTACGCCGACACACCGCTGTCGAGCTGCGCGGTCAGGTGCCGGTGCGCGGCATCCAGCTCGGCCCGGGTCTCGGCCGGAGCCACCCGTACCGCCCGGTCCACACTGGCCACCCGTTCGGCGAGGTCCCGGAGCGACTCCTCCGCCACCGTCGCCTCCAGCACGGCCGGGCCGGCGGGACCGGTCAGCCGGCCGGCGAGACCGGCCATCGTCGTGGCTGCCTGATCCAGCCGGGCCCACGGCTCGGCCGCGGACGAGCCGCGCAGGGCGACCCGGGCGCGCTGCCGGCGTACCTCGGCGAGGGCCTGACGCCCGGCGGGCAGCCGCTCGACCGCGGCGACCAGCCGGGCGCGGACCTGTTCCGGGCTCACCGGCTCGGGTGCCGGGGGCACCGGCTGCGCGGCCAGCGCGCGGAGGTCTGCCCAGCGCCAGACGGCCAGCATCACCGAACCACCGGCCGCCGCCGCCCAGGCCGCGTCCGGCAGTCCCAGCCCCTGGTAGGGGGTGAGGATCGCCGCCGCCCCACCGAGGCCGCCCGCGAGCACGCTCCACCGCCGCACCGACCGGCGCAGGCTCCGCAGCCGGCGCAGGTGGCGGGTTCGCAGATCCGCCATCTCGACCTCACTCCCCGACGGCCGCCGGTCCGGCCGACGGCTCCGCTCCCCCTATGGTCGCCGGCCGGAGCCGGCGGCATCCCGCGTTCGCCGGATCGCGCCGGCTCAGCCGGCGGCGCTGCTGCCGCCGGCCTGCTTGTCCCGGCCCATGCTGGCCCGGATCTCGTCCAGCCGGGCCACCCCGGCCGGGTCAGCTGCCGGAGCCGCCGGCTCGACCGCCGGGGTGGTGGTCCCGCCGGCCAGCTTCTCGCCGGCCATGCTCGACCGGATCTGCTCCAGCCGAGACGCGCCGGCCAGGTCGAGGGTGGACTTCTGGATCTCCAGCATCCGGCCCTCGACGGAGTTGCCGGCCAGCTCGGCCCGGCCCATCGCGTTGGCATAGCGCCGTTCGATCCGGTCCCGCACCTCGTCGAGCGAGGGGGTGTTGCCCGGCGCGGCGAGCGCCGACATCGACTCCAGCGACTTGGCCACGCTCTCCTGCATCTTGGCCTGCTCAAGCTGGCTGAGCAGCTTGGCCCGCTCGGCCAGCTTCTGCTGGAGGATCATCGAGTTGTTCTCGACCGCACGGCGCGCCTGGGCGGCGGCACCGATCGCCTGGTCGTGCAGGCTCTTGAGATCCTCGGTCGACTGCTCGGCGGCGACGAGCTGGGTGGCGACGGTCTGCGCACTCTGCTCGTATTTCGTCGCCTCGGTCTCGTCACCGGCGGCCCGGGCCCGGTCGGCGAGCACCAGCGCCTGGCGGGCCATCCCCTGCAACCGCTCGACCTCGGACATCTGCCGGGACAGCCGCATCTCCAGCTGACGCTGGTTGCCGATGACCGCTGCGGCCTGCTGGACCAGCGCCTGGTGCTGGCGCTGCGCCTCCTCGATGGCCTGCTGGATCTGCACCTTGGGATCGGCGTACTCATCGATCTTGGTGCCGAACAGCGCCATCATGTAGCGCCAGCCCTTGACGAACGGGTTCGCCATCTCCCGGTATCCCCTCAGTGTCATCAGTCCGGTGGCCGTGTCTGCTGGCCCAGGAAAGGCGCCCGCGCGACAGGATCTCCATCGTCCCAGGATCGCGCCACCCCGGCATACGACCTCAGGGGGATATCCACCGGATATGCCGCTAGGGGCCACCGTAACGCGGTAGGCCCCGGCGAGCCACACCTTCAGCGGCGCCGTGCACCCTGACGGACCGGTCAGCCGACGCGCGGGCCGGTCAGCCGGACGGGACGGAAAGCCCGGGCGGGCCCGGCGCTCGGTCGGGTGGAATCAGCCGACGCAGACGACGTCCCGCTCGGGGTTGGTGGTCGGGCGGATCCGACGGGTGGTCCGCAGGGTCGCCTTGAGCGGCGATTCCTGCCGTACCGTCACGGAAACGGTGCCATCGGACGCGATTTGCCGTACCGGCTCGGCGCCGATCTGGTGCACGCCGCCCTCGGCGAGGGTACGCAGTGCCCGGTCGGCCAGCGCCGGTCCGGCCAGGGACGCGTCGACCCGTGCCGACTGTGCGGCGGGCTCGGTGCGGGCCGGTTCGGCCGCCGCGGCCTGCCGGGCCGGCTCGGCGGTGCGGGGCTGGCGTACGGGCTCGGCGGCGGCCGGCTGGCCAGCCGGCTCGGCCGTGCCGGACTGCCGGGCCGGTTCCGGGTAGGCCGGCCCGGCCCGCCCGGCCTGCTCGGCCGATCCGCCGGACTCCGGGCGCCTCGCCCCGTCCCGGCCGGAGACCGGGCTCTCCTGGACCGGCACCAGTACCCCCGGCAGCCCCTCGGCCACCTCGACGGTGTCACTGATGTCGCGGAGCAGTTCGGAGAGCCGGGCACCCAGCGCGTCGCAGATGGCGGCCAGCAGTTCGCTCGACGCTTCCTTCTGGCCCCGCTCGATCTCCGAGAGGTAGCCCAGGCTGACGTTGGCGGCGGAGGAGACCTCGCGCAGGGTCCGGTGCTGCCCCTGCCGACGCGCCCGTAGCGCATCACCGATCACCCGGCGTAGCAGGACCATCGCACCTCCCGTGTCGCGGGCTCAGACCCTCCCGGACGTCGGACCGGCGCCGTCACCTCGACCCCGCCGCGATACGGCGAAATCGACCTCGCCGCAACATTGCGGCATCGATCCGACCGCGCTGCGGCCGATTGATCTGGCCGCGTTGCGGCAGCTTCGATCTGGCCGCGTTGCGGCGGGTTCAATCTGGCCGCGTTGCGGCGGTGACCGCGACGTCGACTGCCCGAGCCTTCCCGCAACCGTACCCGGTGCGGCCGCCGACGACATCCCGCCCCGCCAGTCCGCTCCTCCCCGCCCGCCCACCCGCCGGCACGCCCGCACCGGAGCCGGCCGGCCCGGAAAGAGGAATCGGTGCTGGTGGCGACGCCCGGCTCCGGTACCGCTCGGGTGCCGCCCCGGGCCATCCGCCCGGGTCACCCCGCTGGCGGACGAGTGGAAACTGGCGGACGAGTGGAAATCAGCGCCCGCCGTCGACCGGGCTCTCGTCAGTCTCGGCGTGCAGCCGCTCGGCGAGCAGGTGCAGGGCACCGCTCACCGCGCCGATCCGGATCCGCAGCCGGTTGCCGTCGATGTCGAGTCGGCGTACCACGGTGCCGGAGGGTCCGGCCGCCGCCACGAAGACGAGCCCGACCGGCTTGCCGTCCTGCGGCTCCGGGCCGGCAACCCCGGTGGTGGCGAGGCACCAGTCAGCGCCGCAGCGCGCCCGGCCCCCCTCGGCCAGCGCCACCGCCACGTCCGGGTCGACCGCGCCCCGCTCGGCGAGCAGCTCGGCCGGTACGCCCACCAGCGACGATTTCAACTCGGTCGCGTACGTCACCAGGCCGCCCCGGAACACGCTGCTGACTCCGGCGATGTCGACGATCGTGGCGGCCAGCAGGCCACCGGTGAGCGACTCCACCACCGCCAGGGTGGCGCCCCGGTCGACGAGCGCGTGTACGACCGCCGCGGCTCCGTTGTCGGCCGCCCGTGCCGGGTCGTCCATCCGATCCTCCTCCGGTCAGACGCTGTCTGTTGCGGGTCGATCTGTGGCCCGTCGATCTGTTCGTGGCCGGTCGAGCGGATGCGTGTCCGGCACGCCGTCAGGGCGCGGCGCGGCGCAGCCGCAGCGCCCGGACCACGTAGTCGAGCCCGGTCACCACGGTCACCACCACGGCGACGCCGAGGATCCAGGGCCCGACCCAGGTCACGCTCTCCGGCACCGGCCAGAGATACCAGACGATGGCCAGGATCTGGACGGCGGTCTTGGCCTTGCCGCCCCGGCTGGCCGCGATCACGCCGTACCTGATCACCCAGAACCGCATCAGCGTGATGCCGAACTCGCGGACCAGGATGAGTACGGTGATCCACCAGGGGATACGGTCATACCAGGACAATAAGACCAGAGCGGTGCCGGTCAGCGCCTTGTCGGCGATCGGGTCGGCCACCTTGCCGAACGAGGTGACCAGCGCCCAGCGCCGGGCGATCCAGCCGTCGACCAGATCCGTCGCCGAGGCGACGGCGAAGGTCAGGCAGGCGGCCACCCGCCAGCCGGCGTGCACCATCCCGGAACTGATCACCAGCCCGACGAAGACCGGTACCAGCGCCAGCCGGAGCGCGGTGAGCCCATTGGCGGCGTTGACCACCGGGACCGGACCGACCCGACCGGAGGGTGCCGGATCGACGGCCGCCGCCGCCCGGCCCGGCTCGGCACCCCCGCCACCCCCGCCACCCCGGCCCGCCCCGGATCCGACCGTGCCGGGCGGCACCGGCGGGCCCGGTACCGGATCCGCCGCCTCGGTCACGACGGCGTCCCGCCACCGACGCCGACGCACCGGCGGCGGTACGCCCCCGACGGGACCGTCGCTGCCACCCCGGTCACCCCGCCCCACGCGGCGCCGCCGACACCATCTCCTCCGGTACGGCCACCAGGTCCACGCCCTCGGTGCCGGTGACCCTGGCCCGGACCAGGTCGCCCGGGCGTAACGCGGCCAGGTCGACCCCGCCGCCGACCGGGGCGACCAGGGTGGTCGAGCCGTCCACCTCCGGCGCCTGGTGGGCCGCCCGGCCCTCCACCACACCGCCGTCCACCGAGTCGACCAGCACCTCGACGGCGGCGCCGAGCCGCTCCTCGGCGCGCTGTGAGCAGAGCTCGTCGGCGAGCGCGGAGAGCCGGTCGTAACGGCGCTTGACCGTGGCCGGCGAGACCTTCCCGGGCAGGCCGGCGGCCTCGGTGCCGTCCTCGTCGCTGTAGTCGAAGACGCCGATCGCGTCCAGCCGGGCGGCGGTGAGGAAGCGCTCCAGCTCCTTCACGTCCGCCCGGGTCTCGCCGGGGAAGCCGACGATCACGTTGCTCCGGGCTCCGGCGTCGGGGGCGAACTCCCGCACCGACCCGAGCAGTTCGAGGAACCGGTCGGTCGAGCCGAACCGGCGCATCCGGCGCAACACCGCCTCGCTGGAGTGCTGGAACGAGAGGTCGAAGTAGGGCGCGACGCCCGGTGTGGTGGCGATCACCTCGACCAGGCCGGGGCGGGTCTCGGCCGGTTGCAGATAGCTGGCCCGGACCCGGACGATGCCGTCGACCGCGGCGAGCTGCGGCAGCAGCTTCTCCAGCAGCCGGGGGTCGCCGAGATCCTTGCCGTACGAGGTGGAGTTCTCGCTGACCAGCACCAGCTCCCGGACGCCCGAGCGGGCCAGCCACTCCGCCTCGGCGAGCAACTCGTCCGGGGTACGCGAGACGAAGGCGCCGCGGAACGTCGGGATGGCGCAGAACGCACAGCGCCGGTCGCAGCCACTGGCCAGCTTCAGCGAGGCGACCGGGCCGGAGTCGAGCCGGTGCCGCAGCACCGGGCGCAGGTGCGCCGGAGTGTGCTCGTCGGCCACCAGCGTGCCGCCGGCCGGCCGGGTGGCCGTCCCGCCGTGCCCCGGCACCACGACCGCGCCGCCGTGCCGGGCCACCGGGGTCAGCGGCAGCAGCTCGCGCCGGTCCCGGGGGGTGTGCGCGGGGAGCTGCTTGCCGGCCAGCACGTCGTCGAGCCGGGCCGAGATGTCGGGATAGTCGTCGAAGCTGAGCACCGCGCCGGCCTCGGGCATGCCGTCGGCGAGCTCCCGGCCGTACCGCTCGGCCATGCAGCCCGCCGCCACGACCTTGGCCCCGGTGTCGGCGGCGGCGAGCAGCGTCTGGATCGAGTCCTGCTTGGCCTTCTCCACGAAGCCGCAGGTGTTGACGAGCACCACGTCGGCGCCCTCGCCGTCGGTGGTCACCTGCCAGCCGTCGGCGTGCAGCCGGGCGGCCAACTCCTCCGAGTCGACCTCGTTACGGGCACAGCCGAGGGTGAGCAGCGCGACCCGGCGGTCCGGGGTCGAGGAGGGGGAAGCGGCAGACACCATCCGAGCCTACCGGGACGGCTGGACGGCCCGGCCACGGCGGCCGCCCCCGTGCCGGGCGCGTCACCCCGGACCGGCACCCCGAGCCGGCGGCGCCGAGGCGGCCGGCGCGGCCTCCGGCCGGGTCAGCCGGTCGAGCAGGAACGCCTCGCTGCCGGCCAGGCCGACCGAGCAGAAGACGGTCACCTGGTCCGCCGTGGTCCGGCCGGGGACCACGCCGGCCAGCACCGCGCCCAGCGCCCGCAACCGCCCGGCGTACGCCCCGACGGTGCCGAGCATCGGCGGGTCGTACGCGCCGGCCTGGGCCAGCGAGTCGGTGACCAGCAGATCCGCCCGCTCCAGCAGGTCGGGGCCGAACTCCGCCCGGCCCACCTGCTTGTGGCCGATGGTGCTCAGGTGACTGCCGGGGCTCAGGTCGGCGGCCGAGATCACCGGTGTGGGGCTGGTGGTGGCGAGCACCACCACGTCGCGGTCGCGTACCGCCTCCGGGGCGGTGCGGACCGCCCGGGCCGGGATATCCAGCTCGGCCCGGACCCGGGCGGCGAACTTCTCCCGCCCGGCCGGGGTACGGCAGAAGACGGTGACCTCGCGCAGCCGGCGTACCGCCGCGATCGCCCAGACCTGCGCCCACGCCTGGCCACCGGCACCGACCACTCCGAGCGTGGCCGCGTCCGACCGGGCGAGCGCGTCCACCGCCACCCCGCCGAGCGCCCCGGTACGCCGGGAGCCGATCTCCTCGCCGACCGCGATCGCCCGGACCCGCCCGGTACCGGCGTCGTGCAGGGCCACCACCTGTTCGCCCTCGGCATGCCCGAAGGTGTCGTAGGAGCGGAAGCCGTACCACTCGCCGGTGAGCTGCCCGGCGGTGAAGACCAGCCGGCCACCGGCCAGCGGCGCGGCCACCCGGGGCGGGGCGACGAGCCGGCCCCGGTGTGCCGCCAGCAGCGCGTCCCGGATCGCCCGTACCGCCGTTGCCGGGTCCAGCCGGGCCGCCACCTCGGCGTCGGTGATGAACTGGGTCATCAGCGGATTCTGATACTTCAACCGTGGTTCAGGTCAACCACCGGTGCGCAGCGCCGGCTCCGGCGGCGTCGCCATGCTCACCGTCACCCGCCATGTCCACACTCAGTCGTCCGGGCGGAGCGCCGCCAGCGCCTCCTCCAACTCGTCCGGCTTGACCAGCACGTCCCGGGCCTTCGAGCCCTCGGACGGCCCGACGATGCCCCGGGTCTCCATCAGGTCCATCAGCCGGCCCGCCTTGGCGAAGCCGACCCGCAGCTTGCGCTGGAGCATCGAGGTCGAGCCGAACTGCGAGGTGACCACCAGTTCGATCGCCTGCACGAGCAGGTCGAGGTCGTCGCCGATGTCCTCGTCGACCTTCTTCTTGGTGTCCTGGACCGGAGCGAGCACGTCGGGCCGGAACTCCGGTTCCCGCTGCTCCTTGCAGAACTTGACGATGTCGTTGATTTCGTTCTCGGTGACCCAGGCGCCCTGGATGCGTACCGGCTTGGAGGCGCCCATCGGGAGGAACAGGCCGTCGCCGCGGCCGATCAGCTTCTCCGCGCCCGGCTGGTCGAGGATGACCCGGGAGTCGGCCAGCGACGAGGTGGCGAAGGCGAGCCGGGACGGCACGTTCGCCTTGATCAGGCCGGTCACCACGTCGACCGACGGGCGCTGGGTGGCCAGCACCAGGTGGATGCCGGCGGCCCGGGCGAGCTGGGTGATCCGGACGACCGAGTCCTCCACGTCGCGCGGCGCCACCATCATCAGGTCGGCCAGCTCGTCCACGATCACCAGCAGGTACGGGTACGGTCGGATCTCCCGCTCGCTGCCCGGTGGCGGCTTGATCTGGCCGGCCCGGACCTTGCGGTTGTAGTCGTCGATGTGGCGTACCCCGGCGGCGGCCAGGTCGTCGTAGCGCATGTCCATCTCGCGGACCACCCAGTCCAGCGAGTCCGCCGCCTTCTTCGGGTTGGTCACGATCGGGGTGACCAGGTGCGGGATCCCCTCGTAGTTGGTCATCTCGACCCGCTTCGGGTCGATCAGCAGCAGCCGCACCTCGTCCGGGGTGGCCCGGGTCAGGATCGAGACGAGCAGGCTGTTCAGACAACTCGACTTGCCGGCGCCGGTGGCGCCGGCGATGAGGATGTGCGGCATCTTGGCGAGGTTGGCCACCACGAAGCCGCCCTCGATGTCCTTGCCGAGCGCCACCAGCATCGGGTGGTGGTCACTCGCCGCCGCCCTGGACCGGAGCACGTCGCCGAGCGCCACGTCCTCCCGGTCGCTGTTCGGGATCTCCACCCCGACCGCGCTCTTGCCGGGAATCGGGCTGAGGATCCGCACGTCCGGGGACTTGACCGCGTACGCGATGTTGCGGGAGAGCTGGGTGATCCGCTCGACCTTCACGCCGTGCCCGAGTTCGACCTCGTACCGGGTGACGGTCGGGCCCCGGGTGAAGCCGGTCACCGCCGCGTCCACGTCGAACTGGTCGAAGACCCCCGTCAGCGCGGCGATCACCTCGTCGTTGGCCCGGCTGCGGGTCTTCGGTGCACCGCCGGGACGCAGCAGGTTGGCCGGCGGCAGGGTGTAGTCGCCGGCCAGCCCGGTGATCGCCAACTGCTCCGCCCGGGTCGGTGCCGGGGAGTGCTCCGGCGGCTCCGGTGCCTTCCGGGCGGCCGGTACCCTGCCCTTCGGCTTGCGCGGCAGCGGCACGTGCTCGTCCGCCGGGGTGTCGATCTCGTAGCCGGGCTCGTCCCCATCGGCCGGACCCGGCAGCGGAGACGGTCGGCGGCGCGACCGTCGGCCCTCGGCGGCGCGCGCCGACTCGGACTCGGAGTCCTCCTCGGACTCCGGCCGGCCGAGCACCGCACCGGCGAGCAGCCCGAGCCGCTCCGGCACCTTGTTGATCGGGGTCGCGGTCACCACCAGCAGCCCGAAGAGCAGCAGCAGCACCAGCAGCGGTACGGCGACCCAGGCGCTGACCGCGCTCTCCAGCGGCCCGCCGACGCCGGCCCCGATCAGACCACCGGCGTAGTCCCGCTCGGTGTTGTCGGCCGGATGCTGTCCGATGTGCAGCAGTGCCGCGGTGCCGACGATCAGCGCCGTCCAGCCGACCAGTCCCCGGCCCCGGTGCTCCGGCTCGGCGGGCGCGCGCATCAGCCTGACCGACCCGATCAGCAGCAGGATCGGCAGCACGATCGAGATCGCGCCGAAGAACAGCCGGATGGTGTCGGCGAGTCGACCGCCGAGCGGCCCGGCCGAGGAGAACCAGACCGCCACGGCGCTGAGGATCGCCAGGCCGAGCAGGAGCAGACCGGCGCCGTCCCGGCGATGCTCCGGGTCGAGGTCGCGGGCGGTCGCCGCCTGCCGGCCGGCCGCCCGCATCGCCCAGCCGACGCCGTGCGCCAGCCCCATCCAGGTCGCCCCGAGCGCCCGGCCGACGTACGCCGCCGGACTGGTCCGGGTCGGTCGGCGTACGGCCGCGGCCCGGCCGCGGGCCGGCTGCCGCGCCCGGGTGTTGCCCGCCCGAGTACCGCCGGTACGGGTCGTGGACCCGCTCCGGCGCCGGTTCGCCTGAGAGGAGGCACGGCCCGCCATAAGTTCACACGTTAGCTGCGCGCGCTGAGGATTCCCCGCTTTTGCGCGCCGTGTCTGAGCAGCTACCTTGCGGATCACACCCGATCCGCACCGCCCGCGCCCCGGCGACCCCGGCCCGGCCTGTCCCGGTACCGGCGGCCGTGGTCCTACCATCACGGGCGGAGCCGGAGCCGTCCAGGAGGGACCCCGCATGCCCGTACCGGACTTCGTGGCCGCCTCGGACCGGCCCGGTGGCGGCCGGCCGGAACGACTGCGGCCGCTGACCGACGAACTCCTCGGCACCGTGCTCGGCGGCCGGGGCCACACCTGCTACACCGACCCGGACGGTGACCTGGTCGGTAGCTGGGACGACAACCTGGTCTACTTCCTCCGGGTCGGCGAGGCCGGCGAGGTGCTCCAGGTCCGCACGATGGCGGCGAGCCGGTTCTCGGTCGACGACGTGCCCGTCCTGTACGCGTTCTGCAACGCCTGGAACCGCGACCGGCTCTGGCCGAAGGCGTTCGTGCAGGTCAACGACGACGGCAGCGTCCGGGTCTGCGGCGAGGTGGTCACCGACCTGGAGCGTGGGGTCACGGTGCGGCAGCTCGACCAGTTGCTCGACTGCGGCATCTCGACCGGCCGGCAGATGTGCGCTGCCGTGGCGGAGCTGCGACGCTGAGTAAACTCACCGGCGGCCCGTCCCCACCCCGTGAAACCGGCGCGACCCCGTGAAAGCGAGACCCCGTCCATGACCCGACCCCACGCGGCCGCCGCGTGACCCGCGACGAGTTGTTCGCCGCGCTGGCGGACGCCCGGGACCGGCCGGACGACGCGGCCAAGGTCGCCGAGCTGGACCGGATCGTCGCGCACGCCGACGCCGGCGGGGACGTCGGGCTCGGCTTCGCGGCCCGGCTGGCCCTGGTCGAGGTGCACCGGCAGATCGAACCGTGGCGGATGCTCCCGCCGGTGCGATGGTGCCTGGACGTCGTCGACCAGGCGCCGGGGACGCTCGACGCCATCGACTCCGCCCGGCTGCACGGCTACCACCGGGAGGCGGTGGCCGCGCTCTGCGGCACCTCGCGGATCGGGCTGACCCGCGCCGGGGCCGCTCTCGACGACCTGGAGCGGCGGCTCGGGGCGGCCGGGCGGAGCTGCCGACCGGCGTACGCCCTGCGCTGCCGGATCGCCGACCACGTCGGCGCCGAGTCGACCGCCCGACGGTGGCTGGTGCGCTGGCGGGCCGCACCCCGTGACGAGTGGAGTGGCTGCGTCGGCTGCGAGCCGGCCGAACAGGCGAGGCTGCTGACCGGCTGGGGCCGGTGGACCGAGGCGGTCGAGCTGGTCGAGCCGGTGCTCGCCGGCACGCCGCGCTGCCCCGACCAGCCGGAGCGGGCGCTCGGCACGATCCAGTTGGCGTACCTGCGCCTCGGCCGGTACGACGAGGCCGCCGCGGCACACGTACGCGCCTACCGGCGGCACCGGCGGGAGCGGGCAGGGTTTCCGTTCCTCGCCGACCACCTGCGGTTCTGCGCACTCACCGGTCACCACGATCGCGGACTGGAGATCCTCGCCCGGCACCTGCCCGAGCTGGACCGTCCCTACGACGAGGCGTCCGCGCTGGAGTTCGCCGCCGCCGGGGCCCTGCTCTGCCGACTGGCCGGCCCGGCCGGCTTCGCGCGACACCTGATCCACCGCCCCGGATACGCCGGGCGGCACGCCGCCGAGCTGACCGTCACCGCGCTCAGCACCGAGCTCACCGCCACCGCCGAGGACCTGGCGGGCCGGTTCGACGCCCGCAACGGGACGAGCCACCAGTCCGGCCGGATCGCCTCCTGGCTGGCCGAACGCCCGCTGCCCGGCCCGGTACGCCTGCCACCGGAGCCGGTGGCCGAGCCCGAACGCGCCACCGAACCCGAACGCGCCACCGAACCGGAACCGACAGCCAAGCCGGAGCCGGCGACCGAGTCGGCCACGGCAGCGGAGTCGACAACGGCGGGCAGGTCGGAGCCGGCGGCAGAGCCGAGGAGGGAATCGGAGCCACCAACCGGGCCGACAACGGCAGCCAGGCCGACAACGGCGGGCAGGTGCGAGCCGGTGCCGGTGGGGTGCCGGGACCGGGGCGACGGGCCCGCGGTGGTCGCGCCGCTGACCGTGGCGGCGATCGTGGAGGTGCTGCGGGACCGGGCGGACCAGCACGTACTCGGTCCGGCGGGCACGGTCGGCGGCCGGTGGGGCAACGCGCTGATCGAGTTCCAGCGGTTGGGTGAGCGGGGAGAGATCCTGCACGCCCGGGTGACCGCCGAGCGCCGGCTGCCGGCGGAACGGCTCGGGCAGGCGTACGAGTTCTGCAACGCCTGGAACCAGGACCAGTTGCTACCCAAGGCGTACGTCCTGGATCTCGGGGCGGGGGAACTGGTGCTGGCCGGCGATGTCAGTACCGACCTGGAGTACGGCGTCGCCGCCGGTCAGCTCGCCGTACTGGTCAACGCGACCCTCGCCAGCGGAGCCGCCTTCGCAGCCGCGGTGGCCGCGCTGCCCTGAGCCCCCAGAACAGACCGAGCCGCTGGAACAGGCCGACCCAGGAGACCAGGATCAGCACCGCGACCAGTGCCTGGGCGAGCGCGGCGTACCGCTCGGGATAGATCACGCCCTCGACGTAGCGGTCGATGAAGCCCTGCCCGACGCCGGTTTCGCCGGCTCGGCGCCGCGCCCAGTGTTCGAGATAGGTCAGCGGGCAGACCAGTTGCGCGGCGGTCACCAGTACGCCCCAGGCGGCGGCACCGAGATGCAGCCAGACCGTCCTTGGCCAGCGCCAGGCGAGGAACCCGCCGAGCGCCAGATAGCCCAGGAAGCCGAAGTGCAGCACCAGGACCAGCGTGATCAACAACCGGTAACCCATCGCCGCCTCCCGGACAGAGGCTACCCAGCCGGGCGGCCGGCGGACCGGGTACGAATACTCAGCCCGCCGGCCGGCGCTCACGGATCGTCTCGGCGCCCGGCTGCCTCAGTGAACCTTTTCAACCTGGACCGCGCTGCGCTCACGCACCGCGTCCGCCCCTTGCGGTCCGGCCGGACCGCAAGGGGCGGTTGAAAAGGTTCGGTGCAGGTCGGCCGGCTCAGCGCAGCGAGAAGCCGAGGGTGTAGGCGCCGGAGCCGCGCCGGGACTCCACCCGGTAGCGGTAGAAGCCGGCGCTGCCGCTGTAGGAGATCCGCTCGTCCGCGGTCGGCCCGGCGGAGACGGCGACGGTACGCCAGCCGCCCCGGCTCCACCTCTGGAGTACCAGGTCGAAGTTGGCCCCGGACGGCCCGTCCAGACAGCCGACCTGCCGACCGTGTCCGGCCCGGAAGTAGCGACCGGCGGGCTGCACCTGACGGCGCCCGGCCGCGAGGGTGGCGGCCTTCAGCGCCTTGTGCTCGGCGCACTCGGAACCCGGCGGCGGGCTCGGCGGCTCGGTCGCGCCCGGCGGCTCGGTCGCAGTCGGCGGCTCGGTCGCAGTCGGCGGCTCGGTCGCGGCGGGCGGTTCCGTCGCGGCCGGCGGGTCGGTGGTCGCCGGCGGGTCGGCCGGGGGCGCCGTCGGCCCGTTCGCAGTGGTGACCAGGGTGAGCTGGTTGACCTCGAGGATCTCGGTCAGTGGCTGGAAGAAGGTGATGCCACCCACCGTGCAGTCGCCGGAGCCGCCCGAGGTGACCCCCTGGGCCTGGTCGCCGGACATCCAGGAGCCGCCGGAGTCGCCCGGCTCGGCGCAGACGTTCGTCCGGGTGAGCCCGGTGACCGTGCCCTCCGGGTAGACCACGGTGGCGTTCAGCGCCTCGACGACACCGCACCGGGCGCCGGTGGTGGCGCCGAAGCGGCAGATCGAGCTGCCGACCGGTGCCTCCTGCCCACCGGCGACGGCGATCGTGCCGCCGTCAAAGTCGTTGACCACCGGCTGCGGAACCCAGTCGTCGTTGGTCTCCACCACGCCCCAGTCGTCGCCGGGGAACGAGGAGGCCGAGACGACACCCTGGGCGACCCCGTCCGGGCTGCTGGTGGTAGCCCCCGGCGCTCCACAGTGGCCGGCGGTGACGAATCCGCCGACGACGGAGAAGCCGATCGAGCACCGGGCGCGGTCGTCGATCACGTACGGGTCACCGCCGCGTACGTCGATCAGCGGCACCGGCGCCTCGGCCGAGGCGACCACCTCGACCGCCTTCGCCGGGGCGCCACTGGCCTGCACGAACCGCCGCACGGCGGCCTCGGTACCGGGCTGGGCGCGTACCACGACGCGGTTGTTCGACACGTCGACGTACCAGCCGGCGACGTCCGGGGTCGCCTCGTCGGCGATCCGGTCGAGGCTCGCCTTGACCGTGTCGAGCTGTCGGGCGTTCCGGGTGACCAGCTTCGGTTCGGCTCCGGCGGCGCGTACCCGGGCGGCAGCCGCCTGGTCGGTCACCGCCACCATGAGCTGGTTGCCGTCGGCAGCGAGCCAGGTGCCGCCGTATCCGGCCCCGAGTTCGGTACGCAGCCGCTGGGTGGTCCCGCGGGCCCACTGCTCCCGGTCCAGCCGGGCGCGTGCCTGGGCCTCGGTCAGCGACAGGTCCCGGCGCAGCGCGTCGACGAGCTGCCGGGCCGGGCCGGCGGGTGTCGGCTCCGATCGCGGCGGGTCCTCCCCGGCCAGCGCCGGCCAGGTCACCGCCGCCAGACCGGCGACGGTCGCCACCGTCACCCCGATCGCGATTCCCCGTCGCTGTGCCGTACTCCGCCGACTGACCGTGCCTCGCCGGCTCCGCGTCGCGCGTCCGCGATCCATCGATCGCCTCCTTCACCATCGGGCAGCCCGCGGGAAGGTACGGCCGGCAGGCAGCCGCCGATGAACGGATCGGTGATGGGCAATCTCACAGCCGATCGGCTGAACCGGAAGCGGCTCCCGTCCGTATCACCTGGAACGGCGGCGACTGGGCGCGAAGCCCCTTCCGGCCCTTCCAGCACGCCGACCCTTCCGCACGCTTTCCGCACGGAAGGGCCCGGTCCGACAACTCGAAGACGCTGGTCGGCGCCGTGGACCGGGGTCAGACCTCGACCACGGTCGGGACGATCATCGGACGGCGCCGGTACGCGTCGTTCACCCAGCGGCCGACCGTACGGCGGACGATCTGCTGCAACTGGTGCGGATCGGTGATGCCCTCGGTGGCCGCCCGGCCCAGCGCCTCGGTGATCAGCGGGATCACCGGGTTGAACGCGTCGGGGTCGTCCGAGAAGCCCTTGGCGGAGACAGTGGGACCGCCGACCACCTTGCCGGTGACCGAGTCGACCACCACGGTCGCCGAGATGAACCCGCCGTCGCCGAGGATCCGCCGCTCGGTGAGGAGCGATTCGCCGACGTCGCCGACGGCGAGGCCGTCGACGTAGACGTACCGGCTCTTGAGGTGACCGACCACCCGGGCGTGCCCCTCGACCAGGTCCACGACGTCGCCGTCCTCGCAGAGCACCACCCGGTCGGCGGCCACCCCGGACTCGATGCCGAGCCGGGCGTGCGCCCGCAGGTGCCGCCACTCGCCGTGCACCGGCATCAGGTTGCTCGGCCGGACGACGTTGAGCAGGTAGAGCAGTTCACCGGCCGGGGCGTGCCCGGAGACGTGCACCTTCGCCACGTCCTTGTGGATCACGGTCGCGCCGGCCCGGCAGAGCTGGTTGATCACCCGGTAGACCGAGGTCTCGTTGCCCGGCACCAGCGAGCTGGCCAGCACCACCGTGTCGCCGGGGGCGACCGTGATGTGCCGGTGGTCGCCGGTGGCCATCCGACCCAGCGCGCTCATCGGCTCGCCCTGCGAACCCGTCGACATCAGCACGATCTGGTCCGGCGGCAGCATGGTCGCCTCGTCCAGCCCGACCACCAGTCCGGGCTCGATCCGGAGCAGCCCGAGGTCGCGGGCGATGCCCATGTTCCGCACCATCGACCGGCCGATGAAGGTGACCTTCCGGCCGTGCTCGGCGGCCGAGTCCAGCACCTGCTGCACCCGGTGCACGTGTGAGGCGAACGAGGCGACGATGATCCGGCCACGCGCCTTCGCGTAGATCGAGTCGAGGACCGGCCCGATCTCCCGCTCCGGCGTGACAAAGCCGGGGATCTCCGCGTTCGTCGAGTCGGAGAGCAGCAGGTCGACGCCTTCCCCGCCGAGCCGGGCGAAGCCGGCCAGGTCGGTGATCCGGCCGTCCAGCGGAAGCTGGTCCATCTTGAAGTCGCCGGTGTGCAGCACCAGTCCGGCCGGGGTCCGGATGGCCACCGCGAGAGCGTCCGGGATCGAGTGGTTGACCGCGAAGAACTCGCACTCGAACGGGCCGAGCCGCTCCCGGCCCCCCTCCCGCACCGTCAGCGTGTACGGCTCGATCCGCCGCTCGGCCAGCTTCGCCTCGACCAGGGCGAGGGTGAACTGCGAGCCGACCAGCGGGATGTCCGGTTTGTGGGCCAGTAGGTAAGGCACCGCCCCGATGTGGTCCTCGTGCCCGTGCGTGAGCACGATCGCCTGTACGTCGGCGAGCCGGTCCAGGATCGGCGCGAAGTCCGGCAGGATCAGGTCGACGCCGGGCTGCTCGACGTCGGGGAAGAGCACCCCGCAGTCGACGATCAGCAGCTTGCCGTCGTACTCGAAGACGGTCATGTTCCGCCCGATGGCGCCGAGCCCGCCCAGCGGCACGATTCGCAGCCCGCCCTCGGGCAGCGGCGGCGGCAGCTCCAGCTCAATTCCCGGCTGACTCATGCCGGCACTCCGCTTCGCTCCGTACCGTCATGAGGCACACCCGCACTGAGCCGACCGATTCGCTCACTACGCTCGCTCATGCCGGCACTCCGCTTCGCTCCGTACCGTCATGAGGCACACCCGCACTGAGCCGACCGATTCGCTCACTACGCTCGCTCATGCTGTCGCCTCGCAACGCTGTCCGCCGCTGCCCCTGCCCCCGCTCACGGCAACTCCAGCCCGGCTTCGGCACAGTCCGCCCGCAACTGGGCCATCTCGTCGGAGGTGACCTCCACCAGCGGTGGGCGTACCGGCCCGGCGGGCAGGCCCCACGCGGAAAGTGCCGCCTTGACCAGAATGGTGCCCTGAGTGCGGAAGATCCCGGTGAACAGCGGCAGCAGCCGCCGGTGCAGGGCCAGCGCCTCGGCGGAGGCGCCCCGGTCGTACGCCTCGATCATCTGCTTGGTGAGCGCCCCGGTCAGGTGGGTCGAGGTGCCGACCAGGCCGACCCCACCGATCGCCAGGGCGGGCAGCGTCAACGCGTCCTCGCCGGAGTAGTAGGCCAGGTCGGTCCGGCCAGTCACCACCGAACTGGCGATCAGGTCGCCCTTGGCGTCCTTCACCGCGACGATCCGCTCGTGCTCGGCGAGCCGCAGCAGGGTCTCGGTGGCGATCGGCACGCCGCTGCGGTGCGGGATGTCGTAGAGCATCACCGGCAGCGCGCTGGCGTCGGCCACCGCGGTGAAGTGCCGGACCAGCCCGGCCTGCGGCGGCTTGTTGTAGTACGGCGTGACCACCAGCAACCCGTGCGCCCCGGCCTTCTCGGCGGCACCGGCCAGCTCGATGGTGTGCCGGGTGTCGTTGGTGCCGACCCCGGCGACCACCTGGGCCCGGTCGCCCACCGCCTCGACCACGGTGCGGATCAGCCGCTCCTTCTCCGCGTCGGTGGTGGTCGGCGACTCGCCGGTGGTCCCGTTCACGACCAGCGCGTCGTTGCCCTGCTCGTCCACCAGGTAGGCCGCGAGCCGGGCCGCGCCGTCGAGATCCAGCGAGCCGTCCGGGGTGAACGGGGTCACCATCGCGGTGAGCAGGCGCCCGAACGGACGGGGTGCCGCCCGACCGGCGTTGTCAGGGTGGTGGGTCATGCGAACAACCTATCGGACTGCCGCCGCCCGACCGGCGGGGAAGGGTTCAGGACAACTGGGCGTACGGGCTGGTGGCGATCTCGGTGCCGTCCGGCAGCGCACGGATGGTGAAGTCGGCGAAGACGTTCGGTGCGACCCGCTGGAGCTGCCGCAGGCACTCGACGGCCAGCTCACGAATCTCGACGTCGGCGCCCTCGGTGGCCCGCATCGCCACGAAGTGCCGCCAGGCGCGGTAGTTGCCGGTGACGACGATGCGGGTCTCGGTGGCGTTCGGCAGCACCGCCCGGGCGGCCTGCCGGGCCTGCTTGCGGCGCAATGTCGGGTTCTCGACGTCGGCGAAGCGCCGTTCCAGCCCCTCCAGCAGGTCGTTGTAGGCCCGCAGGCTCGCCTCGCTCGCCTCCACGAACCGCTTGTGCAGCTCGGCGTCCTCGGCGATCACCGAGGGCTCCACCATGGCGGCCTCGCGCTCCGGCACGTACCGCTGGGAGAGCTGGGAGTAGGAGAAGTGCCGGTGGCGTACCAGTTCGTGGGTGAACGAGCGGGACACGCCGGTGAAGTAGAACGTCACGCTGCCGTGTTCCAGCACCGAGAGGTGTTGGCTCTCCAGGATGTGCGCGAGGTAACCCGCGTTGGTCGCGGTGGCCGGGTTGGGCTTGCGCCACGACTGGTAGCAGGCCCGGCCGGCGAACTCGGCCAGCGCCTGGCCGCCGTCCGCGTCGGTCGACCAGGGTACGTCCTCCGGTGGCTCGAAGTGCGTCCACGCGATGACCTTGACCTGGGGGGCAACCATCTCCGGCATTCCTCGGACTCTAGTCGCCTCCGGCGCGATCCCCGACGACCCCCTGCCGGCGTCGATGGCCCGCACCCGCCACTCGTCGTCGGCCTCGCCCGGCAGGACCCGACCACCAAGATCACCGCACCGGACTGAACGCTCGCCGCTGCGCCAAGCCCGAGGCGGAGACCGGGAATGATCGCGCAATATCGGGGAAGGAGTGGCCTCTGTACGCCGACGAAGGCCACTCCTTCCGGGAAGTAGCACGATCTTGTTCCGGGAAGTAGCACGATCTTGCGCGTCGTACCGCGACTGATCCCGCTCGGGACGGCTTCCTGGTTGCCCGGCGCCCGGGCACTGGGCCGGCCCGGGCGGCGCCACGACGGCCGGTCACCACCTCGGCGGTGTCACCGGCGACCCGGACGCGAGACGGCGGACCGGCGCCGATGTCGGGGCCGGTGCCGGAACCGGCCGGCCGGCGGCGGGTCCGACCGAACCGTGTGGCCCGGCAGCCGACGGCAGCGACGGAGCCAGGTCCGGGCGGTCGCGGTCGCCACGGCGGTACCGAGGAACAGCAACCCGGCACCCCACCATCGGGCACGATGAGGCATTCTGTCATCGACCTTCCACGATCAGTAGTCTTCGAAGGAGGTCCTCCGCACGCGACCCGGGCTTGCCGACCGGGCGGCACGGAGGACCACAGCCCGCCCGCCAGCCGGCTGGACCGGCGAGCAGCCGCAGGTACTCTCGCCGGTCCGTCGACTGTCGGAAAAGAGCACCGCCGCCCTACCCCCAAGGTTCCGACAGGCAGCGCCGCTGTCGGAACCACCTCTCCGGCAAGGACTAACCGACATGCCCCCCGGACCTCCCGGCATCGACGACGACACGATCCGCGCCCGCTGCGCCACCCCGGAAGCGGCGGCATACACGCTCTACGTCCGACACCTGGTCACCGGACCGGAGTTAACAGGCGGGCAGGCCGAAGTCCTACGTACCGCCGCCACACGCCGCATCCTGCCGATCGGCTACACCCGACAGACGCTCTCCGAGCACCTCTCCGGCCGGTATCGACACGGCCCGCCCTGGTCCACAACGGAAATAATCATCCAGTGCCTGCCGGAGCACGCACCCCGCGAACGCATCCGCGCCGAGGCCGCCACCCTGCACCGAGCCGCCACCCGACGAGCCACGCACCGTCCCCACCCGGCGAGGACCACCTCCGACAACCTCGATCCCGACAAGCCCGCCAACCCGGACACCATGAATCCCGACAGCCTCCCCGGTCCCGACAGCCGCGCCCGGCCTGAAAAGCTCACCAAGCATCGTCCGGTCCAGGCCCCGGCCGGTCCCGCACCGGCCGGCACGGTCCGCACGCCGAACGCGTCCGCACCCGGCCGGCACAGCACACCGCGACGAAACCGCACCCCGAACAGCGCCCCACTCGGCAACGCCCGCCCGGATGCCAACCAACCGAGCGGGCAGTACCAGCACGCTTCCGAAAAGGACGGACGCAACCGCGACATCACAATCGACATCGCAGACCTACGAGCCGACTGCGCCCGGCTGACGGTGCAGGTCATGCTGCTCACAGAGCCGGGCACCGGACCGAATCAGCACCCCACCGAACTGTCGACAGCCCTCGAACGGCGGCAACGCAGCCCACTCGGGCAGCTCTCCCAGCACATCAACCCGGCCGCGCCACTACCGCAGCGGGCACTCGCCCAGTACCTCTGCACCTACGCCGAACTCGGCCGCACCACCGTCACCGAACTAGCCGTCCGGACCGGACTGACCGCCACCACCGTGGCCGACATCCTCGCCGCCCACCAGATCCCCACCGAGACCGAACTACACAATCTGGGCACCGTACTCGGCGTGGACGCCGGAGTACTCTGGCAGCTCGCGACACCCGCCCTGAGCGTCCCGCCGGCCGTGCCGCAGTCGCACCGCTGACGCTGACGGCACCCGCCAGCCGCACCGCTGACGCTGACGGCACCCGCCCGAAGACCCGCGCCAGCGGCGGGCCGTAGGCCGCTGCGCGAAGCGGCGGGCCCGGCCGGGCCGTGCAGTCTGGATGACGCACCGACACCAGCGCGCCCCGCCGATCGTGCCGAGGGCCAGCGATCATCCCAATCTATGGACGTCTATGTTGCCGCCTCTCCGGTGATGTGTTTCGGTCAATGTTCAGGAGTGCCGGTATGACCGGTATCCAGGGGAGGCACACCATGAATCCAGTTAAAAGGCTTACGCGGGGAGTAACGGGCCTCGCCCTGCTGCTCACGTTCGCCGTACCGGGACCGCCGGCAGGCACGGCCGCGATGGCGGGACCGCCGGGCCTCGCCGGATACGCGGTACCGGCCGAATCGTCGACTCCGCCCGGCACATCCGGGCCCGACCCGACGGCGGGTACCGGTGCCCGGACCGTCAGCCTGGTCACCGGTGACCGGGTCACCGTCACCAGCGACCTCAAGGCGAGCGTCGAGCCGGGACCCGGCCGGACCGGCATCGAGTTCCTGACCCGGAGAGTCGCCGACCGGCTGCACGTCATTCCGACCGACGCCCTCGCCCTGGTCCGCAGCGGGCGGCTGGACGAGCGGCTCTTCGACGTCACCGCCCTGCTGGAGTTCGGCTACGACCGCCGGGGAGACCTGCCGCTGCTGGTGACGTACGCCGGTGCCGACGCCCGGGTGCAGGGACAGCGCGCGCTGGTCGGTGCCGGTGCGCGACTGGTCCGCGACCTGCCGCCGGTCGCCGGGCAGGCCGTCGCGGTGGACCGGGCCGGGCTGCCCCGCTTCTGGACCGACCTGACCGGGCCGGAGCCGACCCGGCGCACCATGGCCGCGACCGTCCGCACCGTCTGGCTCGACGGCCTGCGCCGGCCCGCCCTGGCCGAGAGCGTCCCGCAGGTCGGCGCGCCGGCCGCCTGGGCCGCCGGGTTCGACGGCACCGGAGTGACCGTCGGGGTGCTGGACACCGGCATCGACGAAACCCACCCGGACCTCGCCGGACAGGTGACCGGGCAGCGCAACTTCACCGACGGCGCCGAGGACGACCGGGACACCGCCGGACACGGCACACACGTCGCCTCCACCGTGGCCGGTACCGGTGCGGCCCGGTTCAAGGGGGTCGCCCCCGGCTCCCGGCTGCTGGACGGCAAGGTCTGCGCGGCCGGCGGCTGCGCAGAGTCGGCGATCATCGCCGGCATGCAGTGGGCGGCCGAGTCGGGCGCCCAGGTGGTCAACATGAGCCTGACCGGCCTGGACAGCCCGGTGGTGGACCCGATCGAGCAGGCCCTCGGGGAGTTGACCGAGGCGCACGACACCCTCTTCGTGGTCGCGGCCGGCAACATTCCGGGTACCAGTACCATCGGCTCGCCGGCCACCGCCGACGCCGCGCTGGCGGTCGGCGCGGTCAGCAAGTCCGACGGGCTGGCCGGCTTCTCCAGCCAGGGCCCCCGGCTCGGCGACGGCGCCATCAAGCCCGACCTGACCGCGCCCGGCCTGGACATCGTCGCCGCCCGGAGCATCGACACCGGGCCGGACGTGCCCGAGGGCGGCGGGATCAGTATGTCCGGCACCTCGATGGCCGCCCCGCACGTCGCCGGGGCCGCCGCCATCCTGGCGCAGCGCCAGCCGGACCTGCCGGCGGGCAACCTGAAGGCCGCGCTGATGGCCGCCGCCCGACCCAACCCCGAACTCAGCGTCTTCGCCCAGGGGGCCGGCCGGCTGGACGTCGCCCGGGCGCTCGACCAGCGGGTCACCGCCGACCCGCCGAGCCTGAGCTTCGGCCGGCAGGCATGGCCGCACGACGACGACACCCCGGTCCGGCGTACGGTCAGCTACCACAACGCGGGCACCACGCCGGTCACGCTGCAACTCGGGGTACGGGCGGTCGCGCCGGACGGCACCGCCGTGCCGACCGGGATGTTCGCGGTCACGCCGAGCAGCGTCACCGTGCCGGCCGGCGGCACCGCCGAGGCGACCGTCACCGCCGACACGGCCGGCAGCGGCGGCCCGCTGGGGCAGCTCACCGGCCACCTCACCGCGACCGTGAGCGGTGGCGGGAGTGTGCCCACGCCGCTGGCGGTCGACCGCGAGGTGGAGAGCTACGACGTCAAGGTCTCGCACCTCGGCCAGGCCGGCGAGCCGACCAACGGTTATCTGACCATGCTGGCCGGGCTGGACAGCGCCGGATCGATCTCGATGCCGGTCACCGAGGACGGCACGGCGACCCTCCGGGTGCCGAAGGGGCGCTACGCGGCACTCACCGCGATAACCAGCCCGCTCGACGGCATCTATCTGACCAGCATCCTCGCCCAGCCCGAGCTGGAGGTCAGCGGCGACCGGAGCGTCGTCCTCGACGCCCGGCTCGGTCGACCGCTGGAGGTGACCGTGCCGAACAGCGGCGCCCGGCAGGTCTTCGCCGAACTGGCCACCAGCGTGCTGGCCGCCGGACGCACCGCCGAGGTCGGCACCCTCGGCGGCACCTTCGAGCGGCTGCGTACCGGTCGGGTCGGGCCGGACCAGGCGGCCGCCGGGTTCGTCTCCCGGACCACCGCCACGTTCGCCCCGGCCGACGCGGCGGACCACTCGTACGCGTACCTGCTCTGCTGGCTCGACGAGGGGCGGATGGGCAACGGCTTCACCCGACAGGTGACCGCCGCCGACCTGGCCACGGTCCGGGCCGACCACGGTCACGAGTCCTCCGGCAGCAGCGGCCGGAAACTGGCCTGGGCGGTGCTGCCGGAGTCGGTGATGGGCGGGTTCGCGCACGCGATGACCTTCCCGCTGCCGTCGACCCGGATCGAGTACTACAACACCGACGGCCGGGCACAGTGGTTCCGTTCGGTCGACGAGACGACCGGCTCCGGTACGGAGCAGGCGTACCTGACCAGCCTGGTGGCGCCGCCGATGACCTACCGGGCCGGGCAGGCGTACCAGGAGCAGTGGAGTCGCGGGGTGTTCGGGCCGACGGTGGCGGCACCGCCGTACGAGCACCAGTGGGTGACCCGGCTCGGCGACACCCTCACCGTCCAGGCCCCGCTCTACGGTGACGGCGTCGGCCGGGCAGGCTTCTCCTCGATCGCCACCGGCCGGATCACCCTGGAGCGCGACGGCAAGGTACTGGCCGAACTCGACGGTCTGAACGGAACGCTCGAACTGCCACCCGAGACCGGGGACTACCGGCTGACCATGACGGCGGAGCGGAGCGGGCCGGCGACCCTCTCCACCCGGGTCAGCGTGACCTGGACCTTCCGCTCCGGGCACGTCGACGGGGAGTCGCCGGTCCGGCTGCCGATCTCCACGGTGCGCTTCTCGCCCCGGGTGGACAACGACAACAGCACCCCGGCCGGGCAGACCGGGACCATCCCGGTGACCGTGACGGCGCAGCCCGAGTCGGGAGCCGGCGCCAACGAGAACCTGACCGTCGAGGTGTCGTACGACGACGGGGTGAACTGGGCTCCGGCAGAGGTGACGGCCGGGCAGGCGGTGCTGCGGCATCCGGCCGAGCCGGGGTACGTCTCGCTGCGGGCCAGCGCCACCGACACCGCCGGGAACACGGTCACCCAGACGGTGATCCGGGCATACAAGATCGGCTAGTGGGCGTACGGCTGCGGTGACCGGATCCTGCCGGTCACCGCAGCCGTCGACTAGACGTAGACCGCAGCCGTCGACTAGACGTAGAAGGCGTCGAAGGGCGCCCAAGGCAGGTTGCGCAGCACCGAGAAGACCCCCCAGGCGGCGAGGAAGATGCCGATCGTCTTCGGGGTGATCTCCAACTGCGGCAGCTTCCAGCCGAAGAACTGCCGACCTGCCCAGGCGACGTAGAGGTAGAGCAGGAACGGCAGGGCGAAGACGAAGAGCAGGTGGTGCCGGGCCGCCGCCGGCAGGTCTCCGTGCAGGACGTACCAGAACGCGCGGGTGCCGCCGCAGCCCGGGCAGTCCAACCCGGTGGTGAGTTTGAGGATGCAGGACGGCGCCGCATCGGGTGCGCTGCGGGTCGGATCGGCGAAGAGGGTGTAGCCGACCGCGCCGGCCATGCAGCCGAGCGCCGCCACCGGGGCGAGCCAGCGGGGTGCCCGCGCCTGGATCCGGTTGACGAACCGGGTGAGCCGGTCGGGCTCGGGAGCCTGGTAGGGGGGCACCGGATAGCCCGGGTAGACCGCCGGGTCCACAGCCGGATAGCCCGGATAGGTCCCCACGTCCCCGCCCGGCGGAGTCGGGTCGCCGGCCGGCGTCGCCCCGGCTTCGCCGGACCGGGTCTCGTCAACGCTTGTCATTCCGTCCTGCCCGTCGCCAATCACGTCCGCCACGGCGTCGGCATCGCTTGCCACCGCTCGCGACGCGCCGCCCGCCGGCCCGGCGGACGCCGGCCGGCTCGTCTCACCGTACCGCGAGCATGCTGGCGAGGGTGGCGGCGAGCGGCCCGGCGAGGTCTCCGCCGACCGGGGCCGCCACCGCGCCCAGGCCGAGCCAGCCGGCCAGCCGGTGCAGCTCGGCGGCGAGGGCCGGGGCGGTCTCGACCGGATCGGTGCCGGGCTCGGCCCAGGCCGCCGGCACCAGCAGCGTCCCCGCCTTGCGGTCGGCCTTCAGGTCGACCCGGGCGACGAACCGGTCGCCGAGCAGGAACGGCAGGACGTAGTAGCCGTACACCCGCTGCGGCGCGGGGACGTAGATCTCGATCCGGTAGCTGAACCCGAAGAGGCGCTCGGTGCGGGACCGCTCCCAGATCAGCGGGTCGAAGGGGCTGACCAGGGTGCTGGCCCGGATCCACCGGGGCAGTCGGGCGTCCCGGTGCAGATAGCCGGGCAGCCGCCAACCCTGCACCGTGACCGGCCGCAGCACGCCCGCCTCGACCAGTTCGGCGAGGGCGGTGCGGGCGGCGGCGACCGGCAGCCGGAAGTAGTCCCGCAGGTCCGGCTCGGCCGCCACCCCGAGCGCCCGGGCGGCGATCCCGACCAGCTCGCGGTATGCCTCGGCCGGCTCCGGGGTCGGCGCGGCCAGCACCTCCGGCGGCAGCACCCGTTCCGGTACGTCGTAGACCCGGGCGAAGGAGCTGTTCCGGGCGGCGGCGGTCAGCTCGCCGGCCCAGAAGAGGAATTCACAGGCGCGCTTCACCGCCGACCAGTTCCAGCCCCAGTTGCCGGTCTCCCGGGGCGCGTCGTGCTCGATCTCGGCGGCGGTCATCGGGCCGCTGGCGCGTACCTCGTCGAGGACCCGGGCGACCAGTTCCGGCTGCTCGACGGCGATCCGGCGCATCCCGCCCCAGGCGTCGGTGTGCGCGGCGGCCATCCGCCAGCGCAGCGCCGGTTGCAGGTCGACCCGGACCAGCGACGCCTCGTGCCCCCAGTATTCGAAGACGTCCCGGGGACGCCGGTAGGCGGCCCGGTCGAGCAGCTCGGCCGGATAGGGCCCGAGCCGGCTGTAGAGCGGCAGGTAGTGCGCCCGTTGCAGGACGTTGACCGAGTCCATCTGGAGCAGGCCGAGCCGGTCGAGCACCCGGCGCAGGTGGCGACGGGTCGGCACGGCTCCGGGTGCGGGATCAGCGAAGCCCTGGGCGGCCAGCGCGATCCGCCGGGCCTGGGAGAGCGACAACGATTCAGGTACGGTCATCGCTCCGGACCCTAGCCGACGGGTCCGACACGACGCGGCGGACCTGGACCTGGCCCGCAAAACGGGATAAAACAATGCTGATGCTAGCCGTCAGCCCCGAGGGCCCCGACGACGCCCTGGCCATCGCCGAGGTGCACGTCCGGAGTTGGCAGACGGGGTACGCCGAAATCATGCCGGCCGAGGTGCTGGCCCGGCTGAACGTCACCGCCTGGGCGCAGCGCCGCCGCGACCTCGGCACCGCCGAGCCCGACCACCCGTTCCGGACCCTGGTGGCCCGGGGCGACGACGAGACGGTGCTCGGCTTCTGCACCGTCGGGCCGTACCGGATCGACCAGGACCCGGAACGCCTCGACCACCGGTACGCCGAGATCCTCGGTC
Organism: Plantactinospora sp. KLBMP9567; assembly: GCF_033446045.1. Classification (NCBI taxonomy): domain Bacteria; kingdom Bacillati; phylum Actinomycetota; class Actinomycetes; order Micromonosporales; family Micromonosporaceae; genus Plantactinospora; species Plantactinospora sp. KLBMP9567. The sequence goes on from NZ_JAWQRR010000010.1 coordinate 226,614, forward strand.
TCTACGTGCGGCCCGGGCACTGGGGCGCCGGGGTGGGCCGGCGACTGCTCGCCGCCTCGGTCGCCGAGCTGACCGCACTCGGCTGGACCGAGCTGCGGCTCTGGGTACTCGCCGACAACCGGCGGGCCCGCCGATTCTACGAACGGGCCGGATTAGTCGCGGATGGTGAGCGGTCGACCTACGAACTGCAACGGTCGGGGGGACGGCCGCCGCTTGGGCTGGTCGAACTCCGCTACGCCGCCCGTCTCGGCGAGTTGGCCGGCCCCCCGCACCGGTAGCGCGAACAGCAGCGCGACGCTGATCCAGACATAGGCGTTGCTGCCCAGGAAACCGAGCAGGCCGTCGAAGCGGCGTTCCCAGATCCAGACCAGCCGGCTGATCAGCACCAGGTACCCGAAGACCGCGAACCGCAGCAGCCAGCGCCGCCGCCCGCCGCCGGCCGGGGCGGCGTACGCGTTGTCGACCAGCAGGATCAACGCGGGGATCAGCCAGACCAGGTGGTGCACCCAGGTGACCGGGCTGACCAGACTCTGCACCACACCGGTCAGCGCCAGCCCGGTCGCCTCGTCGCCGACCGCCGCCGCGGCCCGGGCCCGCCAGATCCAGACCCCCACCGTCGCCGCCACCAGCACCAGCCAGAGCAGCGTGTTCGGATGGTCCGGGTCGAGCCGGGCGACCACACCCTGCCACGACTGGTTCGAGATGAACGACAGCGACCCGACCCGGTCGGTGTCCCACAGCGCGGTGGTCCAGAACTCCCGGGACGCGTCCGGGGCCACCCCGGCGGCGAGCAGGGTGACCGCGGCCGCGGTACCGCTGGCCACCAGCGCCGCCCGCCAGCGCCCGGTGACCAGCAGATAGACGATGAAGATGCCGGGGGTCAGCTTGATCGCCGTGGCCAGCCCGACACCCACCCCGGCGAAGCGGCGGTAGCGCTGCGGCAGCCGGCGCCCGAACGGGGTCACCGGGGCGACCAGCCAGAGCAGGTCGGCACCGACCAGGAACAGCAGCAGCATGTTGACCTGGCCGAAGTTGACCGTCTCGCGCATCGGTTCGAAAGCCGCCGCCAGGCAGAGCGCGACGGCCAGGGTGAACCACCGGGTCCAGCCCGTCCGGCGGGCGACCGGGTCGACCAGCCACCAGATCAGCAGCGCACTGGCCAGTACGGTCAGGGTGACGCTGATCACCATGGCAGCCGGCCAGCTCAGGTACGCCAGCGGCAGCATCGTCAGCGCTGCGAACGGCGGATAGGTGAAGCCGTACTTGCTGTCCGGCTTGAGCCAGTCGTAGATCTCGCCGTCGGCGCGTACCCAGTGGTGCAGTGCCCCGTAGTAGACCCGGAGGTCGAAGAAGCCGTGCCGGACCGCCGCCACCGAGAGGAACCCGGCGACCAGCACCGCCAACGCGATCACGAATAGCACCTGGTACCGGGTACGCCAACCGGCACCCTGCGCCATTACCGCCCCCCTTGCCCTGCGTAGGCTTCCCACTCATGGCTCTCGGGTACGTCCGCCCGGCGCGTCCGTCAGACGCCGGCGAGATCGCACGCATCCAGCTCGCGACCTGGCGGGTCGCGTACCGCAGGATGCTGCCCAAGCACGTGCTCGACAACCTGGACGAGGAATGGCTCGGTCGCCGGTGGAGTGCGGCGGTCGAGGCGCCCCCCTCCGAACGGCACCGCGTCCTGGTCGCCGTCGAGCAGGCCGAACAATCGTATCTGGTGGGATTTGCCGCATCCGGGCCCCCCGACGAGCAGGCGCTGGCCCCGGGGGAGCCGGCCGAGGCGCTCGGCGCGGGCGTCGTCGCCGTGACGGACCTGCTGGTCGAGCCGAGGTGGGGCCGGCGCGGGCACGGCAGCCGGCTGCTCGCCGCCAGCGTCGACCTGTGGCGTACCGACGGCTTCGACACGGCGGTGGCCTGGGCCTTCGAGGGTGACGCCGCGACCCGGAAGTTCCTCGGCGGCGCCGGCTGGGAGCCGGACGGGGCGGCCCGGGCGCTGGACGTCGACGACCTGCTGGTGCCGCAACTCCGGCTGCACGTCTCGCTCGCCGCCGAACCCGAGCCGGGCGCCGCCGCCGAGCCCGCGCAGGGTTGAGCCTCAGTCCTTGTCGGCCCCCCTCGTTGGCGCCGCGCACGAAGTAGCGCTGAAAGACCACGAAGATGATCGCCACCGGTACGGTGGCCAGCAGCGCCGCCCCGAGCTTGAGCGGTACTGGCTGCCCTTGCCCAGCGAGCCGCTGACCAGGTCGGCCAGTCCGCGCGGCAGGGTGAACCAGTCCCGGATCCTGCACCGCGACCAGGGTGTGCGGCAGCTCGTTCCAGGAGCCCTGGACGGGGCACATGCCTGGACGGAGCGCCATGCCTGGACGGGTGCTGGTTCCAACGAGACTGTCGAGCTGCCCCGGCCACGCGCCCACCCCGCCCGCCATCCTGGACGGGTGCTGGTTCCGACGAGACTGTCGAGCTGCCCCGGCCACGCGCCCATCCCGCCGCGCCCGCCCGGGGCCGAGCTGGATTCACCTCCACCACGCCCACCCCGGCCGGCCGACGCCGCCGCGCTCGCCCGGGCCGTGTGGCCCTCATCGGGCTCACCCGGCCACACGGTCCCAACCCGGCCACACGGCCCCACCAGGCTCGGCCGGGCCCGGCACCCACCGCGCGGTCACACGGTCGCGCGGTCGCGCGACCGGTCAACGCTGGCGGCTCGGCACACCTCCGAGCCGGCGTCCGGGGCTCACCGCACGCGCCCCGCCTGTGCACCCAGCTCGACAGTCTGCACGCAAGGCTCCCCTCGCCCGGCCCGGCCGGAGCAATCCGCGGCGGTCGACACCGCCCCGACCTCAGTCCAGCAGCGCGTCGATGCCGACGGTGAGCCCGGGGCGCTGCGGCACCGAGCGCACGGCCAGCAGCACGCCGGGCATGAACGACGCCCGGTCGTACGAGTCGTGCCGGACGGTCAACGTCTCACCGGCGGTACCGAACAGCACCTCCTGGTGCGCGACCAGGCCGGCAGCCCGGACCGCGTGCACGCGTACCCCATCGATGTCGGCGCCGCGTGCACCCGGCACCTCGTCCTTGGTGGCGTCCGGCACGGGGCCCAGGCCGGCGTCGGCCCGGGCCTGCGCGATCAACCGTGCGGTGTGCGCGGCGGTGCCGCTCGGCGCGTCCAGCTTCTTCGGATGGTGCTGCTCGATGATCTCCACCGACTCGAAGTAGCGGGCTGCCCGGGCCGCGAACTGCATCATCAGCACCGCCCCGATGCCGAAGTTCGGTGCGACTACCACGCCCACCCCGGGCTTGTGGGACAGCCAGGTACGCACCTGGTCGAGCCGCTGCTCGGTGAAGCCGCTGGTGCCGACGACCACGTGGATGCCCTGTTCGATGCACCAGTGCAGGTTGTCCATCACCGCGTCCGGGTTGGTGAAGTCGACCACCACCTCGGCGCCCGCGCCGGAGGCATCGCCCAGCGAGTCGCCTTCGTCGACCGTCGCCACCAGTTCGAGATCATCGGCGGCGTCCACCGCCCGGCACACCTCGACGCCCATCCGGCCGCGGGCACCCAGCACACCGACCCGCAGCAGCTCTCCCCCCGGCCGGGCCGACGGCTCGGCGGACGATCCGGCCTGGGGTTCACGCACGTCACTCACGCGGCACAACTTATCCCACCCGCGGGGACACGTCCGCCGGGTGCCCCCGCTGGCGAAGCTGCCGGAGCGAACGACTCAGCCTGCGGCGAACGACTCAGCCTGCGGCGGCCGGGAAGTCGTCCGGGCCGAACGGGCCCACCACGGCCAGCGACATCGGCCGGGCCAGCAGGTCGGCCGCGAGCGCGTTCACCTCGTCCGCGCTGACCGCGTCGACCCGGGCCAGCAGCTCGTCGACCGGCAGCAGGTCACCGAAGAGCAGCTCGCCCTTTGCCAGCCGGCTCATCCGGGAACCGGTGTCCTCCAGGTTGAGCACGTAGGAGCCCTTCGCCATGCCCTTGCCCCGGGCCAGCTCGGCGCCGGTGACGCCGTGCGCGGCGACCTCGGCCAACTCGGCCCGGACCAACTCCAGCACCTCGTCGACCTTGCCGGGGGCGCAGCCGGCGTAGACCGCGAAGAGGCCGGTGTCGGCGTACTGGCTGGAGTAGGAGTAGACCGAGTAGGCCAGGCCGCGCCGTTCGCGGATCTCCTGAAAGAGCCGGCTGGACATGCCGCCGCCGAGCACGTTGTTGAGTACCCCGAGGGCGAACCGCCGGTCGTCGAGTCGGCCGATGCCGGGACAGCCGAGTACGACGTGCGCCTGCTCGGTCTCCTTGTGCTCGACCACGCTGCCGGGCCGGCTGGTGCGTACCCGGGTGTCGGCCGGGCGCAGCGGGGCCGGTGCGGCCGGCTCGCCGTTCAGTACGGTGCCGTGCAGCGCCTGCCGGACCAGCTTGACCACCTCGGTGTGTTCGAGGTTGCCGGCGGCGGCGATCACGATCGACGGTGCGGTGTAGCGACGCCGGTAGAAGCTCTGGATCTGCCGCCGGGACATCGGGGAGATGGTCTCCTCGGTACCGGAGATCAGCCGGCCCAGCGGGTGGTCCCCGTAGATCGCCCTGGCCAGCAGGTCGTGCACCTCGTCGCCGGGCTCGTCGTCGTGCATGGCGATCTCTTCGAGGATCACCCCGCGCTCGGTCTCCACGTCGGCGGCGGCCAGCACCGAGTCGGCGACCAGGTCGCACATCACGTCGATGGCCAACGGCAGGTCCTGGTCGAGCACCCGCGCGTAGTAGCAGGTGTATTCCTTGGTGGTGAAGGCGTTCGTCTCACCGCCCACCGCCTCGATCGCCGCCGAGATGTCCAGCGCGCTGCGCTTGCGGGTGCCCTTGAAGAGCAGGTGCTCCAGGAAGTGCGAGACGCCGGCCTGCGGCCCGGTCTCGTCCCGGGACCCGACCGCCACCCAGATGCCGAACGAGACGCTCCGCATCGTCGGGATCGCCTCGGTGAGTACCCGCAGCCCGCTGGGGAGCACGGTGCGGCGTACGGTCCCGCCGAGCGGGTCGCTGTCCACCACCCGGGTCACCGCCCGGCCCGCCGGACCGGAGGCACCGCGAACGCCACCGACGCCCGACACTCGTTTCGCCCGACTCAAGGGACCTGGCTCCTACCTGTACGTCGACGGCGCGGCGGACGCCGCATCCGGAACAGTGCGGCGCCCGTACCCGATTCCGGTGCCCGTACCCGATTCCGGTGCGGTAGTGCCGCGCACGCCGCGCCGGCCCGTGCCGCACGATCAGGTGCGGCAGAGGCCAGCGCGGCGCGATCGATCAGCTGTGCCGGTTGCGCCGGCGGCGCGGCTCGCCGCCACCGCCCTCGCCGCCACCTTCGCCACCCTCGCGGTCGCCCCGGCTCGGGCCACGGTCGGCCCGGTCCCGGTCGCTGCGGTCGCGCGGGCCACGGTCGCCCCGGTCCCGGCCGGCCGGACGCTCGCCGCCGGCCGGCTGGGCCGGCGCCTCCTCGCCCTCGGGCCGCACCTTGTCCAGGTAGATCTTGCCGCGGGCGTCGATGTCGGCGATCTGCACCTCGACCTTGTCGCCGACGTTGAGGAAGTCCTCGACCCGCTCGACCCGCTTGCCGTCGCCCACCTTCGAGATGTGCAGCAGGCCGTCCCGGCCGGGCAGCAGCGAGATGAACGCCCCGAACGCGGCGGTCTTGACCACCGTGCCGAGGAACTTGTCCCCGACCTTCGGCAGCGTCGGATTCGCGATCGCGTTGATCCGCTCGACCGCGGCCTCGGCGGACGGGCCGTTTGTCGCGCCGACGTAGATGGTGCCGTCGTCCTCGATCGAGATCTCGGCACCGGTCTCGTCCTGGATGGCGTTGATGGTCTGGCCCTTCGGCCCGATCACCATGCCGATCTTGTCGACCGGGATCTTCACCGTGGTCACCCGCGGCGCGTAGTCCGACATCGTGGCCGGGCCCTCGATCGCGTTCTGCATCACGCCGAGAATGACCTGCCGTGCCTCGTACGCCTGCTGCAGCGCCGCCGCCAGCACATCGGACGGGATGCCGTCGAGCTTGGTGTCGAGCTGGAGCGCGGTGACGAATTCCTTGGTGCCGGCGACCTTGAAGTCCATGTCGCCGAAGGCGTCCTCGGCGCCGAGGATGTCGGTCAGCGTGACGTACTGCGTCTTGCCGTCGACCTCGTCGGAGATCAGGCCCATCGCGATGCCGGCGACCGGCGCCTTGAGCGGCACACCGGCGCTGAGCAGCGCCAGGGTGGAGGCGCAGACCGAGCCCATCGAGGTGGAGCCGTTCGAGCCGAGCGCCTCGGAGACCTGGCGGATCGCGTACGGGAACTCCTCGCGGCTGGGCAGCACCGGAATCAGCGCCCGCTCGGCCAGCGCGCCGTGCCCGATCTCGCGCCGCTTCGGCGCACCGACCCGGCCGGTCTCACCGGTCGAGTACGGCGGGAAGTTGTAGTTGTGCATGTAGCGCTTGGTCTTCTCCGGGGAGAGGGTGTCCAGCGCCTGCTCCATCCGGAGCATGTTCAGCGTGGTGACGCCGAGGATCTGCGTCTCGCCGCGCTCGAAGAGCGCCGAGCCGTGCACTCGGGGCAGCACCGCGATCTCGGCGGTCAGCGGCCGGATGTCGCGCACACCGCGGCCGTCCATCCGGACCTGCTCGCGGAGCACCCTGGCCCGTACCTCGGACTTGTTCAGCGAACGGAACGCCGCGCTGAGCTCCTTTTCCCGACCCTCGAAGGTCGGGGCGAGCTGCTCGACGACCCGGTCCTTGATCCGCTCCAGCGCCTCTTCGCGCTCCGCCTTGCCGGCGATCTTGAGCGCCTCGGCGACCTCGCCGCGCGCCGCGCCGGAGACCGCCTCGTAGACGTCGTCGGTGTAGTCGAGGAAGACCGGGAACTCGGCGACCGGCTTGGCCGCGATCTCGGCCAGCTCGCTCTGCGCCCGGCACAGCTCCCGGATGGCCGGCTTGGCGGCCTCCAGGCCGCTCGCCACGACCTCCTCGGTCGGCGCCGGGGCACCGCCGGCGACCAGCGCCACGGTGTGGTCGGTCGCCTCCGCCTCGACCATCATGATCGCGACGTCGCCGTCCGGCAGCGCCCGGCCGGCCACCACCATGTCGAAGGTGGCCCGGGACAGCTCCTCGATGGTCGGGAAGGCGACCCACTGGCCGTCCACGTGCGCCATCCGGGTCGCCCCGATCGGGCCGGAGAACGGCAGGCCGGAGAGCTTGGTGGAGAGCGACGCGGCGTTGATCGCCACGACGTCGTACGGGTGCTGCGGGTCGAGCGCCAGCACGGTCTCGACGACCTGGACCTCGTTGCGCAGTCCCTTGACGAAGGACGGGCGCAGCGGCCGGTCGATCAGCCGGCAGGTGAGGATGGCGTCCTCGCTGGGCCGCCCCTCGCGGCGGAAGAACGAGCCGGGGATCCGGCCCGCCGCGTACATCCGCTCCTCGACGTCGACGGTGAGCGGGAAGAAGTCGAACTGCTCCTTCGGGTGCTTGCTCGCGGTGGTCGCGGAGAGGACCACGGTCTCGCCGAGCTGGGCAAGGACGGAGCCGGCGGCCTGCCGGGCCAGCCGCCCGGTGGAGAAGGTGATCTCGCGGGTGCCGAAGGACCCGTTGTCGATCACGGCGGTGCGGTGCTGGCTGCCCAGCGTGCTGCTGTTGGGGTTGGTCGTTTCGGTCATGGTGCGGTAGCACTCCTTCGATCGGGGGCCCGCGACTGCCCTCCGCGCCGGTATCCACCGGTGCGAGACCGTGGCCAGAGGAGCTGCCCAGACAACCGGTCTTCGATCGAAGCGCCCGGGGCGCCGGGAGTGCCGGCCGGCCCGGGGGCCACTACCGAGGACCGGTGCGTCGACCGGCTCCCCATCGGGTGGTCGCGCTGGCCCCTGGTTACGGGTGTGGCGAGGTGGGCGGGTGGAGCGGCTGCCCGTCGGTGCCGTCGGCGACGTCGTCTCGCCGGGCCGGCACCGGGACGGCCGCTCCCCCGCTCAGATCACCGCCGCAGACCGAGCCGCTCGATGAGCGACCGGTAGCGGTTGATGTCCTTCTTCTGCATGTAGTTGAGCAGCCGCCGACGGCGACCCACCAGCAGCAGCAGACCACGACGGCTGTGGTGGTCGTGCTTGTGCACCTTGAGGTGCTCGGTGAGGTCGGCGATCCGCTTGGTCAGCACCGCCACCTGCACCTCGGGCGAACCGGTGTCGCCCTCGGCGGTCGCGTACTCCTGGCGGATCTTGGCCTTGCTTTCCTGGTCGAGCGCCATGTCTCCCTGTTCCTGGATTGTCGTCTCCGCCCGGGCCGTCGGTGGACCGGGCCGGGGCGACCTCGCACCCGCGGCGTCGTGCAGGCACGCGAGGCCACGCCGGTAACCCGACGTCCTCGTCAGGTTACCAGCCTGCTCCAATTCGGCCGAGTCAAGGGCACGCCCGACCTGGGCGAGCCGCCCGACCGGGGAAGTCTGTCCTGGTCAAAGCGCCACGAACCGCCGGCCGGCGAGCTGCTGCCGCAGGTCGGCCTGGGCAGGAAGCGCCGGCTCCCGGCCCGTCAGCCGAGTACCTGGCGGGTCTGCTCGACGTCGGCCCGGATCTGCGCCACCAGCGGCTCGATGCCGTCGTAGCTGCGCATCTCCCGCAGGTACGCCACGAAGTCCAGGGCGAGGCGTTCCCCGTACAGATCGTCCGAGAAGTCCAGCACGTACGCCTCGACCCGGCGCTCGCGCCCGGAGAATGTCGGATTTGTGCCAATCGACACGGCGGCGGGGAGCCGCTCGGCGCCCTGTCCCGCCCGGCCGCCCCGCCGGATCAGCCAGGCCGCGTAGATACCGTCCGCCGGCACCGCCGCGTACCGGTGGCAGAGCAGGTTGGCGGTCGGGAATCCGATCTCCCGCCCCCGCTGGTCGCCCCGGACCACCACACCCTCCAGCCGGTGCGGCCGGCCCAGCGCCGCCGCCGCGGCGGTCACGTCACCGGCGGCGACGCAGGCCCGGATGTAGGTGGACGAGAAGACTGTGTCGGCGTCGGCGACCAGCGGCGCCCCCTCCACGCCGAAGCCGAAGGTGCGGCCCAGCCGCTCCAGCAGCGCCACGTCGCCGGCCGCCCGGTGACCGAACCGGAAGTTCTCCCCCACCACCACCAGCGCGGCGTGCAACTGCTCGACCAGTACGTCGTGCACGAACGCCTCCGGCGACAGCCGGGAGAAGTCCGGGGTGAACGGCACCACGCAGAGTATGTCCACCCCGAGTGCCTCGACCAGCTCCGCCTTGCGGGCTGGTTCGGTCAAAACCGCCGGGTGTGAACCGGCCCGGACCACCTCGGCCGGGTGCGGGTCGAAGGTGACCACCACCGACTGCACGCCCATGTCCCGGGCGCGCTTCACGGCGTGCCCGATGATCGCCTGGTGTCCCTGGTGTATCCCGTCGAAGACCCCGATGGTGACCACCGACCGACCCCAGCCGACCGGCGCCCCGTGGTACCCCCGCCACCGCTGCATGCTGGTCCCCTTTTCCCTTCCTTGCCTGCCCTGCCCTGCACCTTGCCTGTCCTGCCTTCGCCGCCTCCGCCGCCCCTTCGCCGCCTCTCCGCCGCCCCTCGCCGCGCCGTCAGGCCGGGGCGAGCACGATCTCCGCCCGGGCCCGGCCGTCCCGGTCGCTGACGATAGCGATCAGTCCGCCCGCCGGATCGAAGACCGCGTACGGCCCGGTGATGCCGGCCGGGTCGAGCGGGCCGCCGTGCGAGAGCACCTTCGCCTCGTCGGCGCTGGCCCCGCGCTGGGGAAAGAACCGCCGGGCCGCCGCCTCGACGGTCAGGTTGACCACCTCCGGGGCGCGTTCCTCCAGTTCCGGCAGGGTCGCCGCCTCGGACAGGGTGAACCCGCCCACGGCGGTACGCCGCAGCGCGGTCAGGTGCCCGCCGACCCCGAGCGCGGCCCCGAGGTCCCGGGCCAGCGCCCGGATGTACGTCCCGGACGAGCAGTCCACCGCCACGTCCACGTCCAGCACCGCCAGCCCGTCGCCACCGTCCCCGGTTGCCAGCCCGCCGCCGGCCGCCAGTCCGCCGCCCCCGGCCGCCAGTCCGCCGCCGCCGCCGTCGTCGTCGTCCCCGGTTGCCGCCCCGACGGTCGTCGACAGGTCGAGCCGGCGGATGGCCAGCAGGTCGAGTCGGGAGACGGTGACCCGGCGCGCGGCGAGGGCGACCGCCTCGCCGTCGCGTACCCGCTTGTAGGCCCGCTTCCCGTCGATCTTGATCGCGCTGACCGCGCTCGGCACCTGGTCGATCTCCCCGGTCAGCGCGGCGAGTCCGGCGGCGACGGCCTCGTCGGTGACGTGTCCGGCCGGGGTGGCCGCGACCAGCTCGCCCTCCGCGTCGTCGGTCACCGTCGACTGGCCGAGCCGGATCGTCGCGGTGTAGCTCTTGCCGGCCCCGATCACGTACGTCAGCAGCCGGGTCGCCCTGCCGACCCCGATCACCAACACTCCGGTGGCCATCGGATCCAGGGTGCCGCCGTGCCCGACCCGGCGGGTCCGGGCCAGCCGGCGGATCCGGGCCACCACGTCGTGCGACGTCATGCCGCCGGGCTTGTCGACCACGATCAGACCGTCACTGCTCACGGGATACCAGCGTGCCAGATACCGCCACCGCCGGCCGCTTCGCCCACGCCGGTGCGGCCCCGGCCAGGGCCCGGCGGTGCTGCCGCTGACCGGACGCGAGCCGAACTGTTGCTCCAACCCCGACGCACGCGGCCGGATTCGGCGCCATGCTGCGCGTTTGGCGACGGGCCGGTGTCATGCTCGGGTGCGGTGTGCTGCTGTCGACGGTGCCGTTCACCGACCGCTCCCCGGTGGTCGGCGTACCCGTTCTGGTGATCTTCTGCGCGTTGGCCGTACGGCTGTGGCCGTTGATCTTCCCCCGGCCGACCACCGCCGCCGAGGCGCAGGCCGCAGTACGGACGACGACCGGCCGGTCACTACTGGCGGTCGGGCTGCCGCTACGGCCTCCGACTTCGGTCCCGGCCCGGGCGCCAGGCCCGGCAGGCGTACTGGGTCGACATCTGGCGCGACCCGTCCGGGGCTGCCGCCGTACGAGCCGTGACCGGTGGTGACGAGACGGTGCCGACGGTCGCCTTCCGGGCGAGTCGTTCGTCAATCCCGATCCCGGATGGCTGCGGCAGCAACTGCTGCTGACGACAACGGACCGCTGAGTACCGACGCACGCAGCGGGCCGGAACTGTCCGCGGTCGGCGCCGGCTGGGTCGTGGTCCAACCCATCGGGCGAGGTCCGACCGACCGGTGACCGGAGGTCAGCCACCTTACGGAGGAGCCACCCCAAGATCATCCGTGGCAGACTTCGACGCCGCGGGCCGAAGGTCAGCCATGGCCACCGGTCAGGTACGAGGAGACGCGGCACGATGGCGGAGAACGGTACGACGAAAAACGGGGCCGCCAAACTGGCGATCCTCCTCGTCGGCCTCGCGGCGGCGCTGCTGCTCCTGCCCGTCGTGGGGGTCGGATGGGGGCAACTGGACGGTCATCGCGACAAACCCGCCCGCCGGCACCAGTGTCCCGTCGAAGCGGAGCGTGAGAAGCGGCCCCCGCGCGCGCGGCTCCGACGGCGGCTGGGTCCCGATTCCGCGGCTGCCCGACGACGATGACGACGACGTCAACATTCCCGGCTGGCTCTGCCCCACTCGGTTCTGCTGACTGATCGAGAGTGAGCCGTGGCCACAGAATGCGCGTCGGTGTCCGGTCTGCACGTTACTGGTTGCAATGGCTCTCGCCGGGCGGGCGTTGAGTCCTGCGGTGGTCGAGGTCGGGCTCCCGGACCGGCTCGGGACCGGGCCACTCCGAGCCGCCGTCCGGCCGACGTCGATGGCCCTGCGCGGGTTACGCCGACACGGATTCCCCCGGTCTCGGAAGTCCTCACCCATGTGCGGACATGAAGATGACCGGCTGTCGAAGAACGGCGGCGGCGCCGGTGAGGTCGGCCGTCCGGGCGGCAAGTGTGGCCTCCGCCAGCCGCCGGGGCAGTGCCGTGCTGAACTTCAGACCGGCGAGGGCTTCTCGTCCACCCCCGGCAGGCACAGGCGCTCCGCCGCGTCAGCAGTCAACAACCGCCAGTCCGCCGGGGTGAGGTTCTCGCGCAGCCGGATCGCCTGGTCGTCGAAACGCTGGATCGGGTCGACCACCTCGGCCAGGGTGGCGACCAGGGTGGGGTTGGCCCGGTATCCCGCCCACGTCCACCAGTGCAGGTCGCCGTTGCGGCGGCGGCGGATGACAGTGCCGGCGCGGTGCACCTGGTCGGACGTCGGTGCGCCGATCGGGGCGCCGGCGGAGCATACCGGTGCCGAGCCAGGCGGAGAGCCTGTTCGAGCTGCGCCCCGCGGAGGAGGCCCCGACGGGCGAGAACGTCCCGGTGGTCGGCGCGCCGCTGGTCGGAGTGGTGTCCGGGCCGGAGCGCGCCCCAGCCCTCGCCGGCCGGTCCGCCCCACCGGCGGACGCAGGATCGTCGCGTACCGGTGACGCTCCACCGGCGGCCGTCACCGCCGGTGGGCCGGCGGCCGGCCTCGCCGAGCGGCTCATCGCGAGCGAGATCTACCGGCAGCGGCGCGGCACCCGGGCACCGTTGCCGGACGAGCGGGTTGCCAACATGCTCACCGTGCTGCTCGCCAGAGGCGGTCGAGCCAGCCTCGACACCCTCGCGGCCCGGGCCGGCATCCCCGCCCACCGCATCCACGGCAGCGTCGTGGCGCTGCGTCGGCTGCTCCAGGTCGAGGGCTATCCGGTGGTCACCATCGACCCGGACGGTGCCACCGTCAAACTCGACGTGCCGTTGATGGTCGAACAGTTCGGGCTGGAGGAGCGGTGACCGCGGAGGTCTCCGCGCGGCGGCGGAAGGACATCGTCGACGCGCTACGGCGCGGCGTCGTACCCAGCAACGGGCTGGACGCGCTGGCGGTCGGACTGGACCGCTTCGTATCCGCCATCGACGACGACCTCGAACGGGTCGCCGGCGGTGGCGGCGTCTTCAAGGCAATCCGGGGTGAGTACGGCGCCGGCAAGACGTTCTTCACCCGCTGGCTCGCCGAACGCGCGAAGCGCCGCGGGTTCGCCGCCGCCGAGGTGCAGATCTCCGAACTCGAGACACCGCTGCACCGGATGGAGACCGTCTACCGCCGCCTGGTCGAGCACCTGAGCACCGAACAGTTCGCGCCCAGCGCCCTCCGGCCGGTCCTGGACAGTTGGATCTTCGCCCTGGAGGAGGACGTCCTGGCCGGGGGAGCGGTCGCCGAGGACGACGCCGCCGGCCTCGACCGGGCCGTCACCGAGCTGCTCGAACGCCGGCTGGCCGAGATCTCCCGGAGCACACCCGGCTTCGCCGCCGCACTACGCGGCTACCGTACGGCAACCGCCGCCGGGGAACGGGAGGTCGCCGTGGGGGGGGGGGGGCGGGGGGGGGGGGGGCCCCCCCCCCCCCCGGGGGGGGCCCCCCCCCCCCCGGGGCGCCCCCCCCCCGGGCCC
>NZ_JAWQRR010000011.1:0-235033 GCF_033446045.1 Plantactinospora sp. KLBMP9567
GGTCGCCGTGGGGTTGCCCGCCTGGCTCGGCGGGCAACCCCACGTCGCGGCGGCGGTCCGGCGCCCCGCGGGTGTCAAGGGCGAACTGGACCACTACGCGGCACTCAACTTCCTGCGCGGACTGCTCACCGTGCTTTGGGACAGCGGCCATCCCGGCCTGCTCCTGGTGCTCGACGAGGTCGAGACCCTGCAACGGGTCCGGGCTCCCCGGGCGTTCGATCCTCCTCCCTGACCAGCAGTTTGTTCCCGTAGTAGGTGCAGCGGCACGGGACGAGGGTGAAGGTCATGCCGTCGCACTCGCGGCAGGGCAGCACCGGCGGCCCGGCCGGAACCGGCCCGGTCATCGCGCTGGCTCCGACGTCCTCCGGTCCGTCGTTCCGGTCCCGTCCGCCTCCAGATGGTCGGGTGGCGCGAGGGGCGTGCACGGGGTCTGGTGTTCGGCGCGCAGGGCGCAGCGCCGGCCGCCGCCGAGCAGCCGGTCGCAGAAGAGCCGGGACTGCACGATCTGGTCGTCCTCGGCCGAGACGGTCGCCTCGGCGACGTCGACCTGCGGCAACCGGGCCAGGGTGCGGGCCGCCGTCCGGGCGAGAATGCGGGCGGTCGCCGGGGTCGGCGCGGCGAAGGGCACGTGTACGACGTACCGCTCGGACATCAGCGCCCCGCCAGTTCGTGTGCGGTCGGGGTCGGCCGGGACCGCCAGCGCCGCAGGGCGTCCTTGATCCGGGCGTTCTGCTTCCGGACGCTCGCCAATTCGGTGTACGCCCGCGCCAGGTCACCGGCGACCTGGTCGAGGAACTGGGCGACCTCGTCCGGGTCGACTCCTCGCCCACCGAAGCCGACCGGGGTGAAACGGCGGGTCCGCACCTGGGACGGCATCAGCGGCCGGTACGTCCCCGACCGGCACGCCGGCCTGAGCCGCCGCAGCGGCTACCGGCCTCTCCGGAACACCAACCAGAGCAGAAAACCCACCACCTTCACCAACCTTCCCGACGTTGGAGCAGGACATGGACCACTTCAGATGGACCACGCTGTCTTGTTGATCAATTCGAGGAACTCGGCTGGGTCGGTCCTGGCCGGTCGGCGCCTGGGAGACAGGGTGATCCGACCGGCCAGGACGAGGCTGGACACCGCCTGCGAGCCCAGCTCAACAAGCCGCGCCGCCGTTCCCCCAATCTTGACCCGTCCCCTTACTCATGTCAGCCCCGTCAACTTGACGCACCTGCTGTATGTCAAGTCCGTACGTTCGGACTCATGAGGCTCGCGGGCATGTCGGAGATCCAGCAGATGCTGGGCGGAGTCAGCCGGCAACGCGCCTCCGAGATCGTGGCCCGGTCCGGATTCCCGGCCCCGCTCGACACCATCGCCACAGGTCGGATCTGGTCGCGGGAGGCCGTAGCCGCCTGGATCGCCGAGAACCGACCGACCCAGCGCAGCGACGAGAAGTAGCGCCACCTCTTCATCAACCTTGCGGAGGCCGGCCAGGACATGGACGGGTGACCCCGGCTCGAACCTGTGCGGGCGCGCTCTTTCCCGGGCCGAGGTCACCCCGCCCTACTACCGCAGCCCTCATCGGCGAATACGACAGCAGGGCGTGACCAGGGGCCGGGACGGACAACCCGTACAAGCCGACCGCCCCACGAACTGGTGGCAAGCGGCGAGCTGTGGTGGGGGGCCAAGCATGCAGTCGGGATGGTCGAGGGGTCGAGCGTTGTTATCTTCTATCGATGCTAGCTCTGCCTTGAGCTGCGGTTTCTATGCGACTTTGCCCGGCGGGTGACTCGACGAGTGACTTATCAGGGGGCAAGCCGTGGAAGGGATCCTTCATGTGAAGTTGGCTCTTGATGTTCGGCGTTGCCAGTAACATAATCATCCACGATGAAGGCGTATCTGGGGGTCACTGACGAGAAGTGGTACCGCTTCCTCGCGGCCCGGCCGACGATCAACGAGGTGAACTTCTGGCGACCGTCCAGCACTCAGCCGTTCAAGGTGCTGACCGAAGGCGAGCCTTTCTTCTTCAAGTCGAAGTACCCCCATAACCGGGTAGTCGGCGGCGGCTTCTACAGTGGATTTGTCAGACTCCGGATCTCCGAAGCATGGGAGCTTTTCGGGGAGGGCAATGGGGCGGACAGCCTCGACAGCATGCGACGTGCCGTCGGCCAGTATCGGCAAGCACCGCTCGGACCGTACGACGACCCGGAAATTGGGTGTGTCCTCGTCAGGGATACCGTCTTTTTTCCTGCCGACCTACCCGGCAATGCTCCACCAGAGTTCGCCCCCAGCATCGTCCAGGGAAAGGGATACGATCTCAGTCAGGAAACATTCGGCGGTTACTTCGATGTGTTGATTGGCCGGTTGCTCGGCACTGCCGTTGAGATTGATCTCAGCGAACCGTGGCATCGCCCTGGACCTGCCTTCGGGGACCCGCGACTTGCGCCCCGGCGCCTTGGGCAGCAGTCGTTCAAGGCGGTTGTGCTCGGGGCGTATAACCGGCGGTGTGCCATTACCGGGGACAAGATTCGACCCGTTTTGCAGGCCGCGCATATTCGACCGCTGACCGAGGGTGGCGAGCACCGCCTCGACAACGGCCTACTTCTCCGCTCGGACGTGCACACTCTCTACGACCAGGGCTACCTCGGAGTCGACCCGAAACACCGACTGTTAGTAAGTCGGCGGCTGCGTGCTGACTTCGGTAACGGCGAACAATTTTACGCTCGTGCCGGAGAGTTGATCGGCGTACCCCAGAGGCAGCAGGACCGGCCATATCGCGAGTTTCTTGAATGGCATCTCGATGAGGTGTTCAAGGCCGTCTGAGGCGGGATGTTCGATGTTGCTGGTGCTTGGACCGGCGAAAAATATCGGCCCGGCGGAAGTGGTCAGTGACCTGGCTGAGAGCGCTCCTGCAACGCGGTCAGCACCGTCATGTTTGGCGGGGTGGGCAGGATCGGCGACTCAGCTAATTGCCCCGGTGCCGCCACCGTAGCACAGCCGCAGCCACTCGTCCGCCGCGTCCAGCGCCTCGAACCCGCTCACAGTCCCTTATCCGTCTACAGTGCACGCCCCTCCGCGAGGTCGGCAGCGACGGCGGGGTGAGCCAGGTGTCGGGCAGCCACAGCGCCTGGCTGGCCGGGGACACCAGCGGAATCGGCTCACCGTCCAAGAGCGCCGCCTCCGGTCTGCGCACCGGAAGCAGCAGCAGCCGGGCCGCCGGCCGGGGGCGCGTCGGGTCGGCCAACTCCTGGACGACCCGCATCTGCCCGTACCGGGCCAGCGGCGCCGCCTCGGTCAGCAGCGCCGGCCCGTCGGCCGCCGCCAACGCCTCGCCGATCGCCGGTACGACCTCGTGTCGTACCAGGTCCACCAGGCTGCGGAAGTCGGCGTCGGCTGGCGATCCGTTGTCGGCGGCGACGATCGCATCCCAGGGGTAGCCGAGCGCCCGCAACCGGTCCAGCAGGATCGCGGTGACGTCCACCTCGGTGAGGCCGAGCCGGGACAGCAGCGCCCGCCGGGCCGCCGTCAGCCGCCGCATCGACGTCTTCACGACCAGGAAGCCCCGCCGCTCGATGGCGCCGACAAGTTTGGCGTGCGCCTCGGCAGTGGCATCCGGACCGAGGATCGGGGCGACCGTGTTCGTCATCCGGGTGCCGCCACCGACCGTCATCCTCGACTCGGGGCGACCGTAGTGGCGCTGTGTGGGTAGCCAGACCAGCGGTACCTCGCACTCGGCCAGCACCTCGTCCAGCCGCGGCCGACCGGGCAGTTCCTCCGCGCGGGGGAACCGGGACCATACCCGTTTGCGCAGCTCGTCGACGGTGAGTGACTGGCCGATCAGCCCTCCGGCAGCCAGCCGCAGGGCCCGCGCGGCCGGCATCCCGACCGGGTAGAGCTGGCCCTGAACGTTGACGTCCGCCTCGCCGTTGCTACCGGCCGCGGCGAGCTGTAACAGCCGCGCGTCGGACAGCGGCGGCATCAGGACCGGCGGGTCCAGGGTCCGCAGCTGTTCGAGACCTGTGGCTGGCTCTGCCCGGCGACCCGGGCCGCCGCCTCGCTCTGGGTGGGCCAGTGCAGATAGCTGTCACCGTCACCGGTTGCCTGGCCGAGCAGCACCCGCAGCGCCGTCCGCTGGGCCCGGTTCCGGCTGGTCTCGGCGGGCAGCAGCGCTGCACAAAGTTCCTCGATTCCGGCGGTACCGGCAGCGTCCCCGGTCACCGATCCGGCAGTTCCGCCCTGCTCCGCGACCCTGGACTCGATCACCGCCAGCTCGGCCCGGAGCGATCGGGCCTGGGCCAGGATCTCCTTGCGGGTGGCGTCCGGTACGCCCCTGGCCCTGATCAGCTCCGACTGGTTGGCGTCGAGCAGTTGCCCGACGGTGTGCACACCGCGCCGCTCCAACGCCGACCGGGCCCGGGCGGTCAGCCCGGCGACCTCCAGCGGAGAGCCCCGGTGCAACGCCTCGACCCGGCCGCCAGGCTGCCCGGACCTCTCGTCCGGGTCCGGGATCTCCCGGAAGATCGCCCGCCAGGCGTCGGTCATCTCGTCGACCGTGTCGAACCGGCCGGCGTCGTCCCGGGCCAGCGCCCGGGCGAAGAAACCGACCATCCGGTCCGCCACCGCCGGGTCGAAGGAGGTCGGGTCGAGGCTGACCTCCTCGCTGATCACCGCCGGGTTGGCGTTGTCGCCCCACCGGGGCAGGGTGCCGGTCGCCATCTCGTAGAGCGTCACCGCAGCGGCGAACCGCTCGGCGGCGGCGTCGTAGCGAAGCCGGCGCGGTGGCCCGAGGAACGGGTCCAGGTAGGTGACGGTGCCGGCGGAGAGCTGGTCGGCCGGGGTCGCCGACAGCGAGAAGTCGAAGACGCACAGGTGTTGCTGCTTGTCCGAGGGACGCGCGCGGGCCGCCAGGTTCGCCGGCTTGATGTCCCGGTGCCATATCCCGTAGCTGTCCAGCACCGCGACGATCTCCAGCAGGTCACGGCCGTACCGTTCCAACAGTTCGAGGGCGAGCCGGCCACCACGCAGCTCCTCGGCGAGGGTCCGCTCCCCGGCCGACTCCATCAGCAGTGCGGTCCGGCCGCCGACCACGATCGGCCCGGCGACCAGGGCGGCCACCCGCCAGTCCCGGATCTTGTCCAGGGTCGCGGCCTCGGCAGCGAACCGCTCCCGGTGCTGCTCGTCCCGGGCGACCTTCAACACAAGCGGCTTGCCGTCCACGTCCGGCCGGGTCACCAGCAGCGCGGTCGCGGTGGCGCCGCTGCCGAGCCGCGCCACAACGGTCAGGCCGCCGTCGAGCACGTCGCCCTTGTGCGCAGACAGCGGGTCGACGACCGGCTCCGGCTCGGGCGCGGTCAGTTCCTCCCAGACGTCCTCCAGCCGGCCCCGGAACTCGGCCACGCTGGCTAGGCGCTGCGCCGGATCGCCCCGGGTGGCGTCGTAGACCAGGTCGACCAGGGACTTCGGCATGCCGTCCGCGGCCGCGTCCAGGTGCAGCCCGCCGACGGTGACCGCGGCGAGCAGCGCCTCCGGGGTCGGCGCCGCTTCCCGGTCAGCGAAGATCCGGTACGCCAGCACGCCGAGCGAGAAGACATCGAGCTGGTGCCCGAGCGAGCGGGTCATGTTCGCCGCCTCGGGCGCCTGGTAGCGGCGTACCTCGTCATCGAAGAACATGGTGAGTGTCGCCGGGTCGGTGGATGAACCGAGTTGGGTCAGCGAGGTGGCCGCCGTCCGGGTTCCGGTCTGCCAGTCGGTCACCACCAACGAGGGACGGGCCGCCTCCGGACGGTCGACGAAGATCGCCCGGGGATGTAGCGACCGGTGGGCCAGCCGCCGGGCGTGTGCGTAGTCGATGATCTCGGCGAGGTCCTGGAGCAGCTGCAACCGCTGCGCCAGCTGCAGCCGGCTTCCTCGCTCGATCAGCCACTGGTCGAGGCGTACCCAGTCCGGCTGGTGGTCGAAGATGACCGCCGGACCCCAGGCGTGCTCGGCCAGGTCGACCGCTCGGGCTATTCCCGGATGGTGAATCCCCTGGAGCAACCGGAACTCCCGCTCGGCGGCCTTTCGGATACCGGGGATCTCGTCTTCGGCCGCGCGGCTGGTCAGATAGAAGCGCACTCGCCGCACTACCGAGGCGTTCAGGGTGTGCTCGGCGAGGAAGTCCTGCCAGCCGAGCCCTTCCGCAACTGGGCGGGAGTCCTTCAGCACCAGCTGATTGATCTTGCGGTCCCGCCGACGTACGGAACCTGCGCGTTCCTGGGAGCGTAGTGTCTGATCAGGCTGGCCAGCCGCTTCGCCTTACGGTTCGCCAGGATGTACGGGTTGTCCTCCGGGAACGTCCGGCCGTTCGGCAGCTGCCGGGTCCAGTGGGTGCCACTGCCCTCGATCACGCCCTGCCAGTGCTTCAGCTCCACCACGTACAGACCACTGCGAGTGAGCACCAGCGCGTCGATCTCGTTGATCGACCCGTCCGTGCCCACGAACTCGACATTGGCCCAGACGTGGTACGGGTGGGCGTCTGGCAGGTAAGAGGCGAGCTCCCGCAGGCCGTCCCTCTCGTGCGGAAAGTTGCTCGGGTTGACCTCTTCCCAGCGGGGAGAATCGTCACGCATGTGTCACCACGCACCGCTCCCGCCGTCCCACCGTCACTCCCCCGATTCAGGGTCCTACTCGTCCTGGCAGGCTACCTGCACCTGTCACTCCGACGGTTCTCGGTCAGTGGGCAAGTTTCGGCAGGAGCCGCCGACGGCTGTACTCACCGGGTGGCGCCGAGTACGGCCCAGCGGCCGGAACGCATCCGGAGCAGCAGGCCGATCAGCCGGGCCACGATGAAGAGGGTGAGCCCGGCCCAGATGCCGCCGAGGCCAAGGTCGAGGGCGAAGGTGAGCCAGATCGCCGGCAGGAAGACGCCGAACCCGCAGACCACGGTCAGGTTGCGCAGGAAACGGATGTCACCGGCGCCGATCAGCACTCCGTCGAGCGCGAAGACGACACCGGCCAGCGGCTGCATTCCGACGAACCACGGCCAGGCGACCATGGCCTGCTCGCGTACCTGCGGATCGTCGCTGAACCAGCTCGGCACGATCCCGGCACCGGCGCCGATGATGATCGCGAAGGCGACGCCGCAGATGCCGCCGTAGATCGCGATCCGCCGGCCCAGCAGCCGGGCGCTGGCACCGTCGCCGGCCCCGAGCGCCGCCCCGACCAGCGCCTGGGCGGCGATGGCCAGCGCGTCGAGCAGCAGCGCGGTGAAGAACCAGAGTTGCAGGGCGATCTGGTGTGCCCCGACGGCGGCCACCCCGAACCGGGCCGCCACGGTGGTCGCGGAGAGGAAACTGGCCTGGAAGGCGGCGCCCCGGATCAGCAGGTCCCGGCTGAGCACGAGTTGCCGGCCGATCATCCGGGGCCGGGGCGCCAGCGGCACCCGCTCGGCAACCAGCGCGGCCGCGAAGAGCACCCCGGAGAGGGTCTGCGCGACCGCGTTCGCGATCGCCGAGCCGGCCAGGCCGAGCCCGGCCGGATAGACCAGCAGCGGGCAGAGCAGCGCGGAGAGCAGGTTCGGCCCGAGCACGAACCAGAGCGGCCGGCGGGTGTCCTGCACGCCGCGCATCCAGCCGTTGCCGGCCGCCGCGAGCAGCAGGCCGGGGGCGCCGATGGCCGCGATCCGCAGCCAGAGTGCCGCGCCGTCGGCCACCTCGGGGGAGCCGCCACCCGCGACGGTACGCGCCAGCGGGCCGGCCACGAACTGCATGGCGACCGCCAGCAGCAGACCGGCGGCGAGGGCGAGCCAGGATGACTGGACGCCCTCGGCAACGGCGGAGGCACGGTCGCCGTACCCGAAACGGCGGGCCGCCCGCCCGGTGGTGCCGTACGCGGTGACGGTGCCGATCCAGACGACCAGGGTCATCACCGGGCCGCCGACGGCGAGCGCGGCGAGCGGCACCGACCCGAGGTGCCCGAGCACGGCGGTGTCGACCAGCACGTAGAGCGGCTCGGCGGCCAGCACCACCAGCGCGGGCAGGGCAAGTCCGAGGATCCGCCGCGCGGACGCGTCGACCGCTACCGGCGGCGGGGCGGCCTGCGAGGTGGCGGCGGTTGGCTGGCTCATCGCGAACGATCCTGGCACGACAGCTGTAAGGAACGCAAGGCTATTCGACGCTTACCACTCCTGGCCGGGGGACCTTCCGGGCCGCGCTGTCGAACTGCCCCGTCTGTGCGCCCACCCCCTGGGATCGACCGCGCCGCACTGGCCCGATCAGCGACCAGTGCCTATGCTCCGGAACCGTGTCGAACCACGGTGGGGGGCCGGGAGCGGGCCGATCGGGACTGGCTGCCCGACTGTTGGCGGTGCCACTGCGCTGGTTGGGGCTCGGCACCGGGGTGGCCGGGCTCGCCGCCTCGGGCCTGTTCGGCGGCCTGGAGACGGTGGCCAAGCCCGAGGTACCGACGGTCGCGGTCGGCAAGGCGGTCGACGGCGGGCCGTGGAGCGTCACGGTGACCGGCGGCCGGCTGGTCGGCAAGCTGCCGACGCTCTACCTCCGCGACGGCAAGCGCTGGTTCACGGTACTGGCGACGATCGAGAACACCGCCGACGAGAGCCGTGCCGACTTCGACGACGCGATCCGGTTGAGCGGCGTGGCCGGGATCGCCGAGGAGCGGCCGAGCCAGGTCCTGCTGGTACGCGACGGGAGCAAGCCGACCTATCTCAATCCCGGCCTGCCCGAACGGCTCGCGTTCCTCTGGGAGCAGGACGACAGCACCCCCGCGCCGAAGAGCGTGAAGGTGCAGGTCTGGGGTACGACGCGCCGCCTCGACACCATCGGCGACACCTGGGAGTGGCTCGACCCCGAGCGCCGGGCCGAGGTCGAGGTGCCGGTGCAGGACCGGAGGGCCGGATGACCGTACCGACCCAGCACCCGGATCCCGACTCCGTCGGCAGTCACCGGGCGCCGCCCGGCCGGGTACAGCGGATGGGCCTCCGGGCCGGTGCCGGCACCCTGATCCTCGCGGCACTGGCGGTGGGCGGGGCCATCGCCAACTGGCGGCCGATCAACGGCGGCGGTGCCGAGGCCCGGGAGCGGCCGTTCGTCCAGGCGGGCAGGTTCGGCGAGACGGTGTCGACCCGGGTCTTCGAC
The DNA here is from genome assembly GCF_033446045.1 of Plantactinospora sp. KLBMP9567. Lineage (NCBI taxonomy): Bacteria > Bacillati > Actinomycetota > Actinomycetes > Micromonosporales > Micromonosporaceae > Plantactinospora > Plantactinospora sp. KLBMP9567. The sequence continues at coordinate 9,120 of NZ_JAWQRR010000011.1, forward strand.
GCGACCGTGCTGGACGTCCGGGGCGCCGCAAAGGTGTCCAACGGCGGGCAGTCGTACGACACGGCAGGTGTCTGGATCGTCCTGCGGGTCCGCCTGGCTACCCGGGACAAGGCGACCAGCATCGGGTACTCGGCCCTGCGCGACCAGCGGGACCGGGAGTTCCGGGCCACCACCCGGTTCACCCAGTCGCTGGTCGGTGCCGGCCGGGTCCTCCAGCCGGGAATACCCGTCGAGGGTGACCTCGCCTTCGAGGTACCCCGGGACGCGGCGACCCGGCTTTCCGCGTACTTCGCCCAGCAGCAGATCGACATCCGGATGGACGACCTGGCCGAGGTACCGCTGCCCACGGTGGACCGGTCGCGGGTCGACGAGTGGGCGGATGCTCCGGCACCGGTACCGCTGGCGAGCGCGCGGGCGGTGGCGCCGTGACCCAGCCACCGCCGGTCCCGTCCGGTCAGGGCCTCGACGCACTCGCCCCGGCACCGCCCGTACCGCCCCGGCGGGACCCACTCGCCCCACCCCCGCCGTGGACCGGCCCGCCGACGGTGATCCTGCGGTACGCCGAGGTCGAGACGGCGGTGCTGCCCGTGGTCGAGCCCGGCCCGCCACCGGCCGCCGCCCCCACCACCGAACCGCCCCGCCCGGCCACCGCGCCGTCGCCCAGCCCCGCCGCGCCGCCGAATGCTGCGGCCGTCCCTCCGTCAGCCCCCGCTGCCGCCGCCCCGGGGGCCGCGAGCCCGTTCTCGGAGCCCGTGACCACCGCACCGGCTGCTTCCGGCGACTCGGGCACCGGACAGGTCGGCTGGTGGCGGCGTAACCGATGGGGTCTGCTGGCCCTGTTGCCAGCCCTCGTCCTGGCCCTCGGTCCGGGCGTCAAGGACGGCTACGAGCGCTATTCCCGGGCGGAGTACCTGGAGCCGATCGGTGTCGGAGCCGACGGGTGGGTGGAGTTCTCCGGTGCCCGGATCCGCCTGGTCGAGCTGGTCGAGGCGCCCTCGGTACCGGCGCGCGGCAGCCGGCCGGTCACCCTGCCGGAGGGCGTACGCGTCTGGCGGGCGACGCTGGTGTTCGAGCTTTCCACCCCGGAGGCGCTGATCGGCTGCCTGCCCTATCTCGAGGACGGCGACGGGCGGCTGTTCAGCGCGAACCCGCCGGAGTTGAGCGGCGCGCGGCTGCCGGTCACCCGATGTGTCGCGGACGACCCGGCACAGCGGTCGTTGCAGGCGGAGGCGTACTTCCTGCTGCCCCGCCCGGCCACCCCGGTAGCGCTGCGGATCGTCAAGGCGACCCAGCGACCGCGCTACGCCCGGCTGCCGGTCGCCTGATCCCGGCGGGCTGATCTCCTGCCGACGTCCCGGCGGTCGACGTCCCGGTGGCGGATGCCGAGGGCGGCGGCTGGATCCGCAGCACCCGGTCGACGGCGGCACCGAGCAGACAGGCCAGCAGCACGGTGCCGACCGCGTCGTTGAGCAGTGTCAGCCGCCCGGAGAGCGGCATCCAGATCGACTGGAGGTCCCGCCCGCCGATGATCATCCGCTCCGCCTCCCACAGCCACTCCCGGGCGGTCTGGGCCAGCAGGAAGGCCAGGCAGAAGAAGAGCATCGGGGCCAGGCCGGCCCGGGCCATCAGCCGCAGGCTGTGCACCATCGGCCCGAACCGCTCGCGGAGGTCGGCGCCGAGGTTCGCGCCGACCGCGCGTACCGGTCGGGGCAGCGCCCGCCAACGTCGGGCGGCCCGTTCCACCAGGTCGGCCTCGGACGGCGGAGGTGGGGTCAGCCGGTGGCCGTAGACGACCGCACCGACCGCCAGCCAGGCCAGCGGTACGACGATGGCCACCTGCACCGACCCGGCCGCACCGACCAGGAACGCCCCGACGGCCCGGACCGGCCCGGACAGCGGCCCGAGTTGGTCGACCAGCGCGTGCCAGGCGTCCAGCGCCCAGCCCACGATCCGGCGCTCCTGGAGCCATTGCAGCAGCGGGTCCTGTGCCTGCGCGACCGTGGTGGCGACGACGGAGATCCAGATGACCTCGACGTAGGCGCCGGGAATGCCGAGCCAGCCCATCCGGGACCGTTCCTGCCACTTGCCGAGCAGCCAGCGCAGCACCACCGCGACGGCCACCACCGCCAGGATCGTGCCGGTGAGGTCGAGCGGCATGCGACGGTCCGCGTTCTCGGCGACCTGGCCAGGATCGGTGAAGATGGCGGCATCGGCGAGGTAGGTGTCGACGAAGACCTCGTAGAGGTAGTTGGTGAGATCCTCCTGGAGGTATCCCCAGGAGGCGTAGACGGCGAGGAAGGGCACCAGCGCACTGCCCAGGTGGTCGAGGAGTGTCTTGCGACGCGGCGGGCGACCGCCCGTGTCAGCCACCGGCCAGGTCTCCAGCTCCCCTGCCTCTGCCACTCCGGCTGCCTCGGTCGTTCCGATGTCCGGCGCCTCGGTTGAGTCGATGTCCGCCGTCTCGGTCGTCGCGGCCGAGAGCCACGGCAGGGACGGACGCAGGGCGCGCAGCATCAACACCAGCGCGATCAGGGTGGCGATCGGTCCCAGGACGACGACCAGCATTCCCAGCACACCGTTGATCTTGCTGACCTGCACCGCGCCGAGTACGACGAACTCCCGGGCCGCCGCGCCAGCGAAGTAGAGCGCGAACAGCACCGGCCAGTGCCGGACCAGCAACCGCAGCGAGGTGCCGAGCACCGCGACGGCCTCCAGCAGCGCCGCGCCGAGCGTACGACGTCGGCGCGGCATACGGGTCCACGTTCGTGGAGCCGCCACCGTCCCGTCCGACCCCCCGATCACGGGCCACAGGGTACCGCCGAAGGCAGCGGTGCGACGGGACGGTAGCTAACGCAGCAATCCGTCGAGCGGCGCCCCGTCGGGGCTGCGCCACCCACCGCCCTCGGATAGTGTTCGGTCGACCACGCAACTGGACGGCGGACCAGGCCCACCTGTGCCGGTGGCGCGCCGCCGGCAACCGGGGAGGATCGCGATGGCCAGCATCGAGGAAGTCAAGGCCGCACTTGCTCAGGCTGCCGACCAGGGTAACGCCACCCTCATCCAGATCCGCTCCGCTATGGAGAACACCGAGCAGGTCCTCGCCCGGCTTCGTGCCGTCGCTGCCGGCACCGGCCACCCGAAGATCGCCGAGGCCATCAACCGCGCCGAGCAGACCAAGCAGCGCCTTACCGAGGCCGCCACCATGATCCAGGGCAGCGCCGCCGCAGCTCGCGAGTACGCCAGCGTCCTGGGCTGATCCCAGATCGGCGCTCCGGGGCAGGGATCCAGGACATCGCCGCATTCGTCCGGAACACGCGGGCGCGGTACGAGGACGGGTCCGGACTTCCCGTTCTCGCCATGCCGAGCATGATCCGAGCGGTACTCGGCGAGGCCACCTCGCGGACGACATCGCACCCGACGTCGCCTTCACCGCGCAGATCGCAATTCTCCGCACACTGCTTCAGGAACAAGAGTTCACCGAGCCACAGCTTGAGCGGGTCATCCGGCAGGTCGAGAAGACAGCCGCCGAATACGTGTGGGACAGCTTGCTACTCCGGGCCGCTGCACGCGCCCGGCAGCCACTCGGCCGGGGCGATGGAGGCCCGGAGCCGTTCGAGATCCTCCAACAGGGAGCCGAGCCGGTCCGGGTCGTGCAGAAACTCCAGCACGGCGTGCTGGAACGCGTTCGCCAGCGCGCTCGGCATCACGTCCGAGGCGTCCAGGCACAGCGGACGCTCGCCTGCCGTCAGCGTCTCCGCGACCCTCTCGCTCACCTCGGGCCGTCGGTCCGGCCGGTTGGCGAACGCCGGCTCGGCCGGGGCGCTCGGCCGCACCTCCCGGTTGACCGAGAAGAAGCTGCCGGCGCTGCTGTCCTGCCAGATCCGCTGGGCCTGGTCCGTGGCCAGGAACTCGACGAGGCGCCGGGCCACCGGCCTGTCGCTGAACAGGCCGGCGAAGTCGGCCGACACCACCGAGCCGTCCCGCCCTTCCGCGCCGGGGTCCGCCCCGCCGAAGGTCGGGAAGGGAAAGTAGTCCGCGCCTCGCACGTCCGCCGCCTGGACGACACCGCCCGGCTCGTCGTCGGGGTAGCCGGCCCGCATGCCGATCACGAACGATGCCTGGTGTTCGAGGAGGCAACCGGGCTGCCTGGTGAACATCGGCTTGCCTGCGTCGGTGAACTCGGTCAGCAGGGCTGCGGCGCTGCCGCCCCGGACCATCCCCGGGTGGTCGACCAGCCGCCCCCACTCCGTCCAGGCCGCCCGTACCTCGGGTGAGTTCCAGCCGAGCCGACCGGCCGACCAGGCGTCGTAGGTGGCCGCACCGGAGCGGTGCAGCAGGATGTCCTCTATCCAGTCCGTCCCCGGCCACCCGGAGCCCGGGGTGGCGCTCATACCCAGACACCACGGCGTCCTCCCCGCCGCCGCCAGTGACCGGCTGGTCTCGACCAGCGCCTCCCAGCTCCGCGGCGGTCCCGCCGGGCCGAACGGCGCCCGTTCCGGCAGGTACCAGACGAGGCTTTTCAGGTCGGCCTTGATCGGCACCACGTCCAGCCCGCCGCCCGCGTTCAGTTGGGCCAGCCTGCGCCACTGCGGACTCATCGACGACGCGGGGTCGCCGTCGAGCGGTCGGAGCACTCCCCGTCGGAGGTACGCCGCCATCTCGCTCAGGGTCGGCAGCACCGCGACGTCCGGCGCGGTGCCCTTCTGTACCTCGGCGAGGAGGATCTGGCGTACGGCCCGGGTGCCCCGGTAGTCGACCTCGACGCCGTACTGCTCGGTGAACGCGTCCAGCACGGCTCGGAAGCTCTCCTCCTCGGCGCCGGTCCAGGAGGCGAGCACGGTCACCGTCTCCTCGTCGCGCTGCCCCAGGCAGCCGCCCAGGCCCAACCCGAGGACCAGCACCGGCAGCAGGGCCAGCTCGACAAGCTTGCGTCGCATGGAGAGTCTCATCTCGACCGGTACCGGTATTCCTCGATGCGTGGCCGCAGCCCCCACCAGACGAAGAGCGCGATCGGCGACGCCAGCAGCAGTACGACGAACGCGCCGGAGGTCGCCCCGGTGGCCAACGCCGCCTGGTCGTCGACCTCCGCCGCGCGGCGCAGCACGTCGCGGTCTGCCATCGGCCTCGCGGACGCGGCCGGAGACAGCGGCGCGGCCGGAGACCCGGCTTCGGAGCCGCCGCGGAACACGTCGCTGCTCACCTCGCATCCGTCCGCCCGCGAGCAGAAGCCCGCGAGGAGTCCGTCGAGCGCAGTGATGCCCTCGTGATCGGCCCCGGCGGACTGCTCCGCCGACAGCCGGCGGACCTCCGACAGCTCCGCGTGGGCGTCGGCGAGCTGCTCCTTCGAGACCAGCGCGAACGACGTACCGACGGCGAGCGCGACGAGCAGCACCGTGGCGGCGACGAGGCCCCAGTTGACCGCCCGGCGGAACCGTCGGCGGAGGAAGAGCTGCGCACGGACGAGCAGGTACAGCAGGAGCAGCGCCGGCAGCACCCAGACCAGCGTCGTACCGGGGGCCAGCCACCCGGACGAGAGCCGCGCCTCCAGCGTCTCGTTCTCCGCCGCCAGCAGTGTGTCGAGCTGGGCGAGGATTCCGCCGTCGGAGTGCAGCAGCCGGGAGGCGTACCAGGCGTAGGCGGTGGCCAGGCCACTCGGCCCGCTCTGCCGGTAGTGCGCGTCCGCCCGCCCCATCAGGCCGATGTACGTGACCAGCAGCCCTTCCACGACCTGGATCTGCCGGCTGCTGGTGTCGCCGGAGCCGATGTCCTCGGCCGCCTGTGCCAGGCTCTGGCTGGCGGCGGCGATCTGGTTCTGGTATTCCTCGCCCGGCCCGACGAGTCCGGCCTGCCGGGTCTGGAAGCTGGTGATCGCCGCGGTGTCGGCCCGGACCAGGGCGGTACGCACCGCGGCCAGCTCCATCACCGCGGGCAGGCTCCGGGTGCGTACCGTCTCTGCGGTGCGGTGGGTGCCCCAGACCACGGCGAGCGAGCTGGTCAGCACCAGCACGGTCGCGCCGAGCAGGCAGCCGAGCAGCCGCAGCAGCGTACGCCGGGTCGTGCTCGGCCGCACCGCACTGCTCGTCGCCAGCTCCGCCGTCATCAGGTCCCCTCGCCACCGGCCGCCGGCTCGCGGAACGGGCGGCGGCACGCGTCGCACACCATGGCCTCCGGCGGCGAGATCCGCCCGCAGGGACAGACCTGGTCGGCGGCACCGGTCCCCGGCGCCGGCTCGGGTGCCAGCGGAGACTGCGGCGCGGGCCGGGGCTGGCGGGCGGCCCACGGTGGCTCCACGCCCCCGACCATCACCGAGCTGACCGCGACCCGCAGCAGTGCACTCCTGGTCCAGTCCGCCTTCAGGCGTACCGGCCGGTCGGAGTCGCCGGTGATCTCCACCAGACCGGCCAGCCGGTGCAGTACCTCGGTGTTGCCGAGCCGCTCCGCCAGCCCGACGGCGAGCCCGAGCTGCGCCTCGGCGGTCTGCCGGTCCCCGGCCTCCAGGGCGTCGCAGCCGGCGGCCACGGCGTCGCCCAGTTCCTCCTGCCCCAGGTGCCGGGCGACCAGCGGCTCGATCCGGGTCGGCGCCACCGGGTCGTCCGTCCAGCGCAGCACGATCGGCCATGGGTCGGCGCACCGCTCGCCCGCCATCAGCAGGTCCACCCGGGCCGCCCGGACCTCCTCCTCCAGCGGCGGGCGGTCACCGTTCGACCCGTAGCCGATCGCCAGGTCCACCAGGAAGTCGCGGCTCTCGTCGCCGGTCCAGGAGCCGGTGTAGAACTCGGTGGTCCGGTCGTCCAGCACGGTCGCGTGCTCGGTGAGGTCGGCCAGCGTCGGGGTCTCCTGGCGTACCGACCGGACCCGTACGCCGGGGGCGGTGTTGAGCCGGATCCGCAGGTCGGCCACCTGCTTGCCCATCGCTCTGTCCATGATGGACCGGAAGTCGGCGACCAGCTCGTCGACCTGCCCGATCGCCTCGGCCGTGCCACGCAGCACGGAGGCGATCCGCAGCAACTGCCGGTGGTCCCAGTCCTCGCCGATGCCCCGGGCGTCGCAGACGAAGTTGCCCGCGCAGCCGGCCAGCACCTCTTCGAGCTGTTCCGGAGTCTCGTGCTCGTTGCGGCCGTCGGTCAGCAGGATGACGTGCCGCACCAGATCCGGGTACGGCGCCAGCAGTTGGTCCGCCAGCCGCAGCCAACGCCCCATCGCGGTACCGCCGCCGGCGTAGAGGTGCCCGGTGGCCCGCTTCGCCGCCGCCCTGGTGCTGTCGCCGGCGACCGCCGTCGTCGCTCGTTCGGGGTAGACCATCCGGGCGGTGTCGGTGCCGGCGACGATGGCGAAACTGCTGCCGTCCCGGATGGTGTCGATCGCCGCCCGGGTGGCCTGCTTCGCCGCCGTCATCTTGGCCTGCGGATAGCCCATCGAACTGGAGCAGTCGACCAGCACCACCACCCCGGCCGAACTCGGCGCCGGCGCCGCCGCCTCGGCCGGGGACCGCGCCGTCACCCTGAGCACGACCGCCATCCCGGTGTCCGCGATCGACCGGTACGGGTTCTGCACGACCTCCAGCCCGAAGGCGTGCGGCGGCCCCCCGCCGGGTCCTGGCGTCACACCGGCACCTCCCATCGGATCGTCAGCACAGTCGGATTCACCACGCTCCGCTTCACCACGGGGTCCTCGGCCGTACCGCGTTGGCGAGGTCCACCAGCGCGCCGTGGTCCTGGATCGTCCGGGCCTGCGTCGCGAGCACCCGCATCGACCGCTCCAGCCGCCGCCGGAGGTCGTGCTCGGTCGGCTTCGACCCGAGCACCTCGCCGCCGTTGCCGAGGCCGTTCCCGGTACCGCCCTCCAACACGCCGAGCGCCGCCGTCTGGACCAGCGCCGTCAACCTGTCCCGGGCCTCCCCGGTCGTGTTGCCGCCGTCGAGGTGCAGTGCGGGCAGCCGGCGTACCGCCTCGGCGATGTCGCCCGGGGTCGGCCGACCGGACGGCAGCCGGCCGCAGAGGATACGGATCGCCGCCACCCGGGCCCGCTCGTAGTGCAGGGTCTCCCTCGGCACCTCGTCCAGGATGTCCACCGCGCCGGCCCGGTCGCCCTCGCGCAGCCGCAGCCGGGCCAGCCCGAAGGCGGCACTGCCCTCACTCCGGTCCCGCTGCCAGATCGCCCGGTAGCAGCGGGTCGCCCGGGCGTATTCCGCCAGGTGTTCGGCGCAGAAGCCGAGGGCGAGCTTCGGGGCGATCTCGCCGGGGCAGTCGGAGTAGACGGCGTCGAACTCGGTCTCGGCGGTCGACACGTCCGCGCGGGCCAGCCCGAGCAGGCCCCGGTGCCAGCGGATCCGCCAGTCGTGGTCGGCCCGGGCGCCGAGGCCGGAGACCGCCGCGTCCAGAGAGCCGGCCGCGCTGTCCGGATCACCGGCTTCCAGGTACGCCCGGCAGAGCGCGAGCCGGACCTCGACCGAGCGCAGACCGGAGTTCGCAAGCTTCTCGATCAGCCCGCGCGGGTCCGCCGCCCCCGCGGTCGCCAGCAGGTCCACCGCCTCGTCGTCCGGGTCCACGATCGGCAGCGGCAGCCCGCCGGCCGCCCAGGACGGCGACGGCGGCGCGACGTCGAGCAGCCCGCTCGTGCCCCGGATCCAGCCGTCCAGCCCCGGTACGGCGCCGAGCCCGCCGTCCAGCAGCACCGGGGTCGGGGCGAAGACCGCCGACCGCACCGGGTGGGCCCGGCCGGTACGCAGCGACAGCACCTCCCGGAGTACCCCCTTGAGCTGCTGGGACATCTCCGCCGCGGTGGCGAACCGGCGGTCGTGTCCGGCGACGGCCCGGTTGACCAGTCGGACGAACGACTCCACGCCGAACGCGATCCCGTCGGGGTCGGCCGGGGCCGCCCGGCGCCCCTCCTCGCTGACCTCGAAGAGCACCTGGAGCGTCCGGCCGACGGTGTGGATGTCCGACCGGACGGTCAGGCCGTACCGCCGGATCTCGTCCGGTGGGGCCTGGAAGAAGTCCGTACCCACCACCGGGCTGGCGCGGTCGTCGACCCGGCGTACGCCGCCGACGTCGATCACCTTGATCCGGTCCGGGCAGCGGATCACGTTCGCCGGCTTCATGTCGCAGTAGAGCAGGCCCTTGCCGTGCAGGTATTCCAGCGCGGCGAGGATCTCGTGCCCGTACGCGAGCACGTGCTCGATCGGCAACGGCGCGGTACCCCGGGCGGCGGCCTCCTGCACGTCCTGCAACGACTGCCCGTTGAGGTACTCCATCACGATGTAGCCGGCCCGCTCGCCGGTACGCGGATCGTGGTGGGTGACCGAGTTGAAGATCCGGACGATGTTCGGATGTTCGATGGTGGTCAGGAAGCGGCGTTCGGCGACCGCCAGCCGGAGCGCCGCCTCGTCGTTGGTGATCAGTCCCTTGAGGACGACCCGGTTGTCGTCCAGGTGGGTGTCCCGGGCCAGGTAGACCCAGCCGAGGCCGCCCCGGGCCAGGCAGCCGTCGACCTCGTACTGGTCGGCCACCAGGTCACCCCGGCGCAACTTCGGCACGAAGGAGAACGGTGCGCGGCACCTGCCGCAGTATCCCTCCAGCAGCCCGGGCTGGCCGGCGTATCCCCGGCCGACCTCGGCCTGGCAGTGGCCGCAGAACCGGCTCGACTCGGGTACCTCGGTGTCGCCGCGCAGCCGGCTGACCGGGTCGGCGGGCTCCAACTCCGGAATCGGCACCAGGCCGCCGACCAGCCAGGACGAGCCGCCGGAGGCCGTGGAGCCGGTGAGAGCGGGCGGCGGGCCGGCAGCCGGGGTCGGCAGCGGACGCCGGTCGCAGGTGCCGCAGAAGCCGGTCTCGTCCACCGTCCCGGTGCAGCCCGGGCGGTTGCACCTTTCCGTCACCGCACCGCCCCCGGCCGCTCGTCCCGACCGTCGCGCGGTCCTGGATCATCCACCTCGGCGGGACGACGATCATCGGGGCGACGGTCCTCCGCCTCGGCGACCCGCCGCCGGATCACCGCGGCGTACCGGTCGACCAGCACCGCGCAGGCCGCCAGGTCGGCCGGCCCGTGCCAGAGCGCCTCGTGGGCCTCGCGGTAGAGCCCGGTCAGCTCCCGGTCCTCCCGCAGCGGCGCCGGTACGCCGGCCCGGTAACCGTCGAGCCGGTCCCGCAACCGGTCGCGGTCGTCGAGCAGCGCCTCCATCTGTCGGCGGGCCTGCCTGGCGGCGTCGAGTGCCCGGTCGGCCTTCCGCCGGCACGACTCGATGCCGGGCAGCAGCGGGGTGTCGCCGGGCCGGGCGGCGGCCGCCCGCAGCGCGGTCAGTCGCAGCCGCAGCCCCGGCTCGTGCGAGGACGGCGCCGGTACCGGCCCGACCCGCCCGGCGACGTACGCGTACCGTTCCCGGGCAGCCTGTTCCGCGGCCCGTACGTCGGCGACCCGGGCGGCCAGCAGTTCGAGCGCGGCGTACCCGAGGCTCGGCGCGTGGTCGTCGTGGAAGACCAGCAGCAGCCGGAGGTCGCGTCCGGCCACCCGGTCGGCGATGGGGCGCACCACCTCGGCGACCAGCGCCGCCGGGTCGGCCGCCCGGTCCACGCCGTCGAGCACCAGGTTCATCGGCGGCGGCTCGCCGGCCATGCTGTCGGCCAGCGACTTCTCGGGGTCGGCACCGACGCTCATCCAGTTGACGATCCGGCCGCTCACCTCGTCCACCGTCCGGCCCGAGACGTCGAGCGCCAGGTCGATCCGGCCCGCCGGGGACTCCCCGGCGGCTGGTGCCGGCGCCGGCCCGCCCCGGTCGGTGGGCCGGAACTCCCGGCTGCTCCGCAGCACGACGTCGCGCAGTGCGGCGTGTGCCGCCGAACCCGGCGCGGTGACGATGATCCGGGAGTCCGGCGGGGCGCCGGGAGCGAGGAAGTCGGTGAGCTGCCGGACAACCGTCTCGTCGGTGACCGCCGGGCCGACCGGCGCGGCGAAGCTCGCGTCGACCGCCGAGTCGCCGCTGACCCACTCCCGCACCCGGGGCAGGTATCTGATGATCGTCTCGACCGGGATCATCCAGGACAGTGCCGTGCCCCGGCCGGCGAGGTAACTGACCACGATCCCCAGCACGTGGTCGGTCTCCACGGCGGGACCGGTCGGCTCGGAGTCGAGTTGGATCCACTCACCGCCGGGCCCGCCGTCCCCGGCGAGCCGGGCCCGGGCCCAGAGCCCGGTCGGGACCGTCGCGGGAAAACCGAACATCCGTACCGCGCGACGCGCACCGGACGGCAGCCGGCGCAGTACCGGACCAGTGTCGGACGGCAGCGCCTCGGCGAGCCCGAGCAGGGCCAGGTCGGCCCGTTGGTCGTCCTGCGGCGGTTTCCAGCAGCCGTCGACCACCCCGGCCCGGACCGCTGGTACGCCGGGACGGTGCCCGACGAGTTCCACCTCGAAGTCCCGGGACGGTCTGCTGTGGGCGCCACCCGGCTCGTCGTGGGTCGCCGGAAGGAGAATGTGTGCACAGGTCAGCACGTGCCGGTCGCCGAGGACGATGCCGGCACCGCGGATTCCGGCCCGATCGTCCCGGATGCATGCCCGCCACTCTGCGCGGCCCGAATGCGACACACGGCAACGTTATTCGCAAGTGTCGGATCGATGCCACCCGTAACAAGGTCGGAAATCAGTCTGCCGACCGGCCGGCACCACCGCAGCCTACCGCTGGACCCGCAACCCGCCGACCAGCATCTTCCTCCATCCGGCTCAACCTGGCCGTACCCTTCGATCTCGACATCGACTTCACCGAGATCGACCGGCTCTGACGGTCACACTGCCAGACACGATCGCCTACCTCGCCAACCTTGCCGAGGCCGTGCCCTGGCGCAACAGCTCCCGGTGATCTGGCGACGGGCGTCCACCCTGGGTATGTCGCCGACGGTAGTCCTTGGGAGATATGCCGTAGACCGAGCGGAAGGTCCGGCTGAACGTCGCGGGGTCGGCGAAGCCCCAACGGTTGGCTACCTCGTGGATCGGAGTGGTGGCCAGTGCCGGATCGGCGAGGTCCCGACGAACCCGTCCAAGGCGCTGCTCACGGATCCACGCCGCGACGGTGACGCCCTCCGTCTCGAACAGCCGGTGCAGGTAACTGACGGAGATGTGGTGCTCGGCAGCGATGGTGCTGACAGTGAGCCCCGGATCGTGGAGGCGTCGCTGGATGAACGCCCGAATCCGCAGCGCCCGGGTCCGGCGATGGGTCTCCGATGGAAGTACGTTCTCGGCGTCGAGCGTGTGGGCCAACAACGCCGACAAGAGATCGATCAGGACCCCGCCCAGTCGTGGGCCGTCCGCCGGTCGGTAGCCGTCGGTCTCCCCACAGAGCCGGGTAATGACCCCCACCAGCAGGGCCCCGATTCCGCCCTTCCCCGGCAATCGCCGCGCCAGGAGCTTCTCGACCCTCTGCTCGGGCAGCGGCAACAGGACCTTGGGGATCTCGACTCCGATCATGGCCAGGTGCCCGCCGCCGATCAGACGACAGTCGAAGGGCCGGGACAGATCAACGACAGACAGGTCGTGTCGGCCGTGTACGGCATGCTTGCCGTCCTGGCGCACGTCGAGCGCTCCGCTGAGGACCAGCGAGATGTGGTACCGCTCGGACGCGGACTCCCGGAGCAGCCGTACCGTTCGCCGAAACTGCATCGGCTGAAGCGCCATGGGCCACACCTGTAGGGCGCCAAGTTGCAGTACCCGCGCCCGCGCCTGGAAGTCAGGGGCATGCTCGCTCGCCATTTCCATCGGCCCCATCAGTTGGGTCATTCGTTCGCACCAGATCGCAAACCGATCGGCCGCAGGAAAGTCCTCAGTCTGGAATGTGACAGTCTCCATCATCAACGTCCCCCGTCAACGATCAATAGAGCGGTCGCCTCATCACCATATCTCGACGCGCCGGACAGAGGATTTGTGACATCAGAGCCCCGGCCCCAACCTGCCGATGGCTGGGCCCGCCGGAGTGGCACCTCGAAGATCGAGCCACACGGGTGGACACATTGTCAAGACAATGTGTACCGCGCGTCAACGACCATTCCGAGCACCCGTGGCACGCTTGGCACATCGATCGACCCACAACGAGCCTCAGCTCGGAATGGAGACGTATCACGTGAAGCACAAGATCGTGGCAGTGTTCGCGACTGCTGCCATCTCCGTCCTCTCCGTCGGTGTCGCCGCGGGTCCCGCCTTCGCCGACTGCCCCGCCAACACGTTCTGCCTCTACGAGACCAACGGCTATCGAGACGGGGAGTTCCGGTTCGCCCCCACCACTACCTGTCTCAACCTGTCGAGCGGGATCAACAACGACGCGAATGCTATGCGCAACTACCGGAGCCACGCCGTCAGGATGTGGGACCTTCCGGGGTGCGGGGGCTCCAGCACCTACTACGCGCAGGCCAATTCCTACGACTCGAACTTCGGTAACAACGACTTCTCGAACAAGGCCAGCTCCCTCAAGCGAGTCTGAGGTAGCGACCGACCGAGTTCCTGAGTGATCCGCGTACACAGGTGCTGGCACACGGGGAGAACCGGTGTGCCAGCACCTGGCGACATTGGAGCGAGAATGATTCTGCGATCGGCACGAATTCTTGTCGTTACCCTCCTGGTAGCCGGCTGTGCCGCACCTGCGTCACCGCGGTCCTCGGAGGACGTCGAGCCCTTCCCGCCGACCGCTGAGGTCGAGAACCTGCGCCTACCGTTCGACGCCTACACGCTCTCGCTGGCCGGGCTGTACATCATGGCGAACGCCCAGGATGTGCTCACCCAGGAATGTATGGCGGCGAGGGGACACGACTGGGAGATCATTGAGCGGCCCACGGACCTGAAGGACCTGAGAAACCGCCGACGGTACGGCGTCATCGAGATGCGCATCGCCGAGCGGTTCGGCTTCCACGTCCCAGCTGGGCTGCTCACGCCGCTGGATGTCGAACAGCGGTACGACCGGCGCGACAACGCCCTCAGCGAGAGCCAGCAGTCCGCGGTTTTCGGTGCGGACGGGTGCGGACGCGAGGCGGCCACCCGGCTCCGGCCGGAGAAGAGCGCGGACCTGGATCTGCTGCGGAAGCTGGACCGCGCGTCGTTGGACGATTCCCAGCGTGAACAGCGCGTCGTGGTGGCGATGGACGCCTGGCGGGACTGCGTCCGCAACCTGGGTTTCGACTATCAGGACCCCTTCGCGGCCATGTCCGATCCACGATGGTGGGCGGATGACGCCGCCGCGGCGTCGAACGAGGAGGCCACCGCGTCGAACGAAGAGAGCACCGCGTCGAGCGAGGAGAGAGCGGTGGCTGTCGCTGTTGTTCGCTGCGAGGAGCAGACAGACCTGGTCGAGGTGTGGCACGCCGCCGAGGTGAAGATCCAGGAGGAGGAGATCCGGCGACACCCGGACTACTTCCAGGACCTCCGTGCCGCAACGGAAGCGGAACTCGCCGCCGTTGAGGCGGTGCTGGCGGGCCGGAGGTCTCCGGCGTTGCCAACCGGTCGATGAGGTAGACCGTGACGGTGGGGCGCAGCCCGAGGAGGAGCCGGACCAGCTCGGCCAGGGGTGGCACGTCGGGTCGGCGTCGGGGTACCGCAGGGTGACGATGCCCTTGCGCAGCTCGTGGCGGACTTTCGCTGCCGCAGTCGAGTTCGGTGAGGTCGTCCGGGCGTACCCCGAAGCGGACTCGGCCGCTGGGCCGTCCAACCGGTACCGGGCCAGCGGCGCCGCCTCGGTCAGCAGCACCCGACCCGTCGGCCGCCGCCAGCGCCTCACCGATCGCCGCACGACGTCGTGGCGTACGGATTGAACGCTTCTCCCAAGGCCGGCACGGACCGATCTCGCCGACCAGGGGTGGAACGACCGCTACCTCACTGCGGATCGGGCGTGCCGTGCTGCCAGACGCACGGCGAGCTGCCGATCAGATAGATGTCGACCGACCCCGGCGCCCGGTTGTAGACGGTGACGCTGATCCGGTAGCCGTCGGCCGGGTCCTCGACGCTCAGCCGGGGATCGCTGCGCTCCCGCAGGTCGTTGACCACCTTGTAGTCGCGCTGCTGCCAGTAGTCGGCCAGCTTCGGCAGCGCCTGGTCGGCCGGCCAGTTCGCCGGGAAGACCACCTCGTACTGCTGCTCCACGAAGACCCGGCCGGCCGGGCCACCGTCGGTCGGGTCGTCGCAGGGCAGCGTGCCGCTGTCGCCGAACGGCTTCAGCTCGGCGCCGGGCGGGAGCTGCGCATGGGCCTCCCGCAGGATCTGCTCGACCCGCTGGGCCGCCTGTACGGCGGTGACGGTGGGCTGCACGTCCTCGTCTCCTCCACATGCCGATGTCGCCAGGCCGGTCATCAGGGCCGCCGCCAGTACGCCGGTGCGCCAGCGCCGCGCGGCCATCAGGGCGGCCATCAGGTGACCTTGCCGTTCTGCCCGGTCACGATGTACGCGATGTTCTCCCGGGCCAGGTTCCCATCGTCCCAGTACGCCGAGTGGGTCGCCCCCTCGTTGTCCGGGTCGCCGGGGTTGCTGCTGAACACCCGACCGCCGAAGTCCTCCCGGGTCGGGTCGTTGCCGTGCGCGAGGTCCCAGTCGGGTACCCGCTTGATGGCGTCGTGTTCGGCCCTGCTGGCCCACACCTCCTGCGGGGGTACGCCCTTCAGCTCGGTAGCCGAGTTGGTGTCCACCCCGGGCGAGCCGACGAAGACCACCGCGTCGGCGTTGATCCCGGCGCCGGTGGCGGCGTGCCCGATCACCGTCGAACCGTAGCTGTGCCCGAGGACGACGTTGCGGGAGGGCTCTCCGTCGTGGGTCGCCCGCAGGCCGTTCTGGAACTGGTTGAGTTCCGGCGCACCGCCTTCGGCCGAGCCGTCGAAGGGTGCGTTCCAGGCGATCGAGTCCGGCGCGTCGTAGCCGAGCCAGAGCAGCGAGGCGGTCTCCTGGCTCGGGTCGACCCGCTTGGCGTCCAGGGCCATCCGGTCGGCCCGGTCGATGTCGCCGCCCACCTTGGACAGCTCGGCGCCGGTGCCGGGGATGTACGTCAGCACGTTGTCGGCGGCGTCCGGGTTGCCGACCGAGACGATCGCCCGGCCGTCGTCCGCGGTGGAGAGCCCGATCAGGTACGCCCGCGGCTTGCCCGGATCCTCCAGCCGGTCGTCGATCCGGTTCAGCCCGCGCAGGTTGCCGTCGATCCGCTCCCGCTCTTCCTTGATCTTTTCCAGTTCCGCCAGCGCCGCCCCGGCCGGGTTGCCGGCGTCCGGATAGAGTTCCGCGCCCCGCCCCTGCTCGACCATGGCCCGGATGTGCGCCTCCCGGGCGTCCAGGTCGGCCCGGCGCTGGGTCAGCCCGTCCAGTTCGCGGTCCAGCACGATCCGGTTGGCGATGTCCCGGTTCGCCACCGGTACCCCGTCGAGCGAGCCGACCAGCTCCGGATACTCCGACATGACGTACCGGCGCTGTGCCGGGGAGAGCGAGTCCCACCACTTCTTCACGTCGGCCGGATCGGTGCCCTTGGCCGGCACGCTGGACCTGTCCACCTTGGCCGATGGCGTACCGGAGGCGGTCGCGGTGTTCTCCGCGATCGCCTTCGCGGTCCGGGCGTCCAGCTCGGCGGCCTCCCTGAGCAGCGCGTCGCGTTGCCACACCAGGCTGGACATCGACCGCGCGGTCCCCTCGTTGGCGTGCGCGGGGTCCATCGTCATCGACCCGTCCGGGTTGATGGTGACGTGTGCGGCCCGGCCCTGCTCCACCAGCTCCTCGGCCCGGGCGGACAGTTCCGCGACGTCGGTGCCGTGCTGGGCGAGTGCCTGGGCGATCAGCAGCACTGGCGGAAAGGCGGAGTCGAGTTCCTTGCGCAGACCGTCGCAGTGCGCACCGGCCGCCTGCGACGCCGAGCCGGACTCCCAGACATCCGGCAGCCGCCGGGTCGACAGCGCCAGCGCGTCCGCCCGCTCGTCGGTCGACCTGCCGAGCCGGTCCCAGCCGGCCGCCGCCTTCCGCCACGCCTCCGGGTCGGCGTTCAGCACCATCTCGAAGGTCACGCCGCTCATCGGGGCGCCCCGCCGTCGGACACCGAGCGACCAGGTCGGCCTATCCGCGCGCTCATTGGACCCGAACCCCGCCGTGCCGCTGGCCGGCGCGCTGGTCCGAGCCCTGGTAGTTGTCGGCGGAGTCGATCAGGGACTGTCCGGCCGCCTCGATCCGGCCGCCGAGCCCGTTGAGATATGCCTCCCAGCCGTCGGAGGCCCTGGTCGCCGCGTCGAGGGTGGCCCAGCCGTTCACCCCGGGCCCACCGGGGGGCACCAGTTGACCCTCGACCGCCGTGACATTGCGCTTCAGTTCGGTGCCGTGGCCGACGATTTCGCCGCCCACCGTCCGCAACCCTGGCACGTTGACCCGCACCGGCTGCGTCATCACGCCTCCCCGTCAGACCTCGGGGGCGGTCACCCGGCCGACCGGGCCCCGTTGGGGAAGCAATATATCAACATCGACCTGCCGGCCAGGGCCGGGCAACTGTCCCCACCCGACACACGACCGCACCGGCTGTCCGGGACGGTCCGAGCCCGTCCGGCAGGCCGGTGCGGGCGAAGTCGTCCGGCTCGTCGGCCGGCACGAGCGACGATCGGAAACGGTACGCACAGGTCCGGCCGCGGCCGGGATCTGGCCCCTCACGCCGCTCCGAACTCGGTCACTGGCGAGTGTCAATCGACATCTGGAGTGCGCGACGGGCCTGCTCGCGGGCCTCGTCGGTGTTCTCCGGCTTGGGTTTGGTCGGCTTGGCGGCCATGACGTGGCTCCTTCCAGGGCGGGTGGCACCGCACGACGCGGTCCACCGCGACGGGGATCCTGCTGATCGGCCGGGACGGCGGGTCCGGGATCTCCGGACGAGACGGCCGGGACGGCGTGAGCCCCGGGTCGGTTGACCCTGGGAGGCAGGCGATCTGCGACGGGTTGCCACACCCGGTCACGGGTGGGATGGGTGCGACCACAACCCTAGGTATCGTTCAGTTCCCTTACCCAAGTTATCGTTCAGGTCCACATCCTGTGCTGCATTCCCGCCATACGGGACAGTACGAACCGGCAGATCTTTACGGCGCGGCTGGTCAGCGCGGCCCTGCGCGGACCGGGGCTCCCGGGAACGTTCAGCGGGCGAAGAAGTGCCAGCCCATCCACCACCAGAAACCGAACAGCGCGATCCGACCGACCGGCACCGGGCCGACCTCGTACCGCATGACATAGGCGCAGACGTCCCCGAAGGTGGGGATCCGGGAGTCCTCCCGGCGAGCGGCCCACTCCACCACCCCGAAGAGCAGCAGCGCCACGGTGAACCCGGCGATCGCGACGTATCTCATCGACGCACCAATCCCCAGAACGCGGCTAGCCACGCGAAGTAGCCGACCGAACGGACCAGCGAGTCGTCCAGCAGCGGGTCGGCGATCTTGGAGAAGGTCGGGAAGTCGTCCCGGGAGCCGAGCATGAAGGTACTGGCCTCGAAGACCCCGAAGACGAGCACCGGCAGCAGCCACCAGACGGCGCCGGACCGCAGCCGGTGCGGTACCGGCCGCCGGGGCACCCGGTTGGAGAGCCCGAGCCACACCAGCGCGCCGCCGGTGCCGATGGCGTAGATGTTCGCCTGCGTCGAGAACGACGGGAACTGCCCGCCGATCAAGGACAGAACGGTGAGGGTCGGAACCGTGACGACCGGTCGGTCCCAGGCCCGGGGCACATCCGCAGAGAGCTCCGGCTGCTGTTCCATGAACCGATTGTCCCCGGGCCGCCGCCCGGCGGAAAGCTAGATGCCCCCCGCGTCACTGCTGATCTTGCTGGTCGCCCCGGAGCGGTCCGCTCGCCGTGACGTCCCGGGCCAACTCGGCCCGGATCGCGTCGACGACCTCGGGTGCCGCCCCGTACCCGGTGAACCCGGCCGCCAGCCGGTGTCCACCACCGCCGAGGGCCACCGCCACCCGGCTGACGTCGGTGGCGCCCTTGCTGCGCATGGAGACCGCCCACTCCCCCTCGGCGACCTGCTTGAGCACGCAGCTCACGTCCGCCTCGGCGGTGCAGCGTACCGAGTCGATCAGCGGCTCCAGGGTGTACGGGCGCTGCCCGTGCCGGGCCAGGTCGTCCAGGGTCGCGTACGTCCAGACCAGCCCCTGCCCACCGGCCGCCAACGGCTCCAGCTGGGTACGCCCCAGCACGTCGCCGTAGAGCCGGACCGCGCCGAACGGCCGGGTGTCGAAGATCCGCCGGGAGATCTCCCCGGGGCGGATGCCGGTGGCCAGCAGCCGGGCGGCCATCTCGTGCACCGCCGGGGTGGTCATGTCGAACCGGAACGAGCCGGTGTCGGTCGCCAGCGCGATGTAGAGGCACTCGGCGATCCCCAGGTCGAGCGGCACGCCGAGCCGGACCAGCAGCTTCTCCACCACCACCGAGGTCGCGGCGGCGTCCGGGTCGACCAGGTGGATCCCGCCGAACCGGGTGTTCGAGGCGTGGTGGTCCAGCACGATGGCGGTGTCGGCCCGGTCCAGCCGGTCGGCCAGGTCACCGAGCCGGGAAACGGCGGCGACGTCGAAGCAGATCACCAGGTCCGGGTCCGGGTCGGCGGCGGTCGCCGGGACCAGCAGATCGGAGCCGGGCATCGCCTGGAGCGGCTCCGGCACCTCCGGGCGCCCGGGGAAGGTGGCCTGGAGCTGCCGTACGCCGAGCCGGCGCAGCCCGAGCCCGAAGCCGAGCATGCTGCCCAGCGCGTCCCCGTCCGGGTTGACGTGACAGATCAGGAGTATCCGGCCGTCGGCGGGAAGCCCGGTGATGGCGGAGACCGCCGCCGCCCACTCCGCCTCGGTCGGCTGTTCGGCGGCCGGCTGGGACACGTCGGCGAGCAGTGCGTTGCTCACCGCCGGCCTCCGCCGTCCCCGGCCGGCGGCCGGTCCTCGTCCCGACCGTCGTCGGTGTCGTCGGTGTCGTCGTCCTCGTCGGAGTCGAGCTTGTACGGCTGCGGCTCGCCCGCGTACTCGGCCTGGGCGGCCAGCCGCTGCACCTCCGCGTCAGCGGTACGGGCCGCCGCCAGCAGTTCGTCGATCTGCTTGACCTGGTCCTGCACGTCGTCGAGGACGAAGGTCAGGCTGGGTGAGTGACGCAGCCCGAGCGCCTTGCCGACGGTGCTCCGCAGCAGTCCCTTGGCGCTCTCCAGCGCGGCGGCGGTGGCCGCCTGGTCGGAGGCGTCACCGAGCACCGTGTAGAAGACGGTGGCCTCCCGCAGGTCGGGGGTGATGCGGGCGTCGGTAATGGTGATCATGCCGAGCCGGGGGTCCTTGATCTGGGTACGCACCACCGACGCCACCAGTTCCCGCACGCGCTCCGCATGCCGACGCACCTTGGCCTGGTCCGTCATCTCCGCACCTCCACGCCCATCTGCTTCCGGGCCGGACCGGCGGCGCTGGGCGCCGCGGCCGGACCGGCCGACCTGGGAAACACTACCCGCGCATCCTGCGGCCTCGCCGCCGCCGTCGCCATTGGCCGTACCGGCCGATTACCCCCTGGCCAGCGGCCGATTCAGTCATCCGCGCCGTGCAACCGGCGCCGTACGGAGAGCAACTCGACCTCCGGTCGGCCGGCGACCAGACGCTCGCAGGCGTCCAGCACCGTACCGACGTGCTCGGGTTCGGAGGCGACCAGGGCGACCGCGATCTGGGCGCGGCCGTGCAGGTCCAGCGCGCCCACCTCGGCGGCCGAGACCTCGAACTTGCGCAGCGCGGCGACGATGGGACGGACATAGGACCGCTTGGCCTTCAGGGAGCGCGAGTCCCCGGGCAACAGCAGGTCGAACAGGGCGGTTCCGGTATACACGGCGGGAAGGGTACGCCATCACACCCCCGCCGCTCATCGCCTTTCCGTCGCACCCGGCACCGGACAGGCCGGTGGCCGGAACCCCACGGGCTCCGGCCACCGGTATCGAACTCGCTCAGGCGCGCGGCTTCTCGCGCATCTCGAACGTCTCGATGATGTCCCCGACCTGGACGTTGTTGAAGTTACTCAACGTCAGACCGCACTCGAAGCCCTCGCGGACCTCAGTGGCGTCGTCCTTGAACCGCTTCAGCGAGCTGATCGAGACGTTGTCGGCCACGACCGTCCCGTCACGCAGCAGCCGCGCCTTGGCGTTACGGCGGATGACACCGGACCGGACGATACAACCGGCGATGTTGCCGATCTTGGACGAGCGGAAGACGTCGCGGATCTCCGCGCTGCCCAGCTCGACCTCCTCGAATTCCGGCTTGAGCAGCCCCTTGAGCGCGGCGTCGATCTCCTCGATGGCCTGGTAGATGACCGTGTAGTACCGGATCTCCACACCCTCGCGGTCGGCGATCTCCCGGACCTTGTTCGAGGCCCGGACGTTGAAGCCGATGATCGTGACCGCCTCGGATGAGGCACTGGCCAGCATGACGTCGCTCTCCGTGATGGCACCGACGCCCCGGTGGATGATCCGCAGTTGGACCTCCGCCGGAATGTCGAGCTTGAAGAGCGCGTCCTCCAGCGCTTCCACCGAGCCGGAACCGTCGCCCTTGAGCACCAGGTTGAGCGAGGTCTTCTCGCCCTCCTTGAGCTGCTCCATGATGGTTTCGAGGCTCGGCCGCCGGTGGGAGTTGGCGAAGCTGGCCGCCCGCCGCCGCGCCTGCCGCTGCTCGGCGATCTGCCGGACCGTACGGTCGTCCTCGGCCGCCAGGAAGGTGTCACCCGCTCCCGGCACCGCGGTCAGACCGAGCACCATGACCGGACGTGCCGGACCGGCCTCGTTGACCGGCTTGCCGTTCTCGTCCAGCATGGCCCGGACCCGGCCGTGCGCCCCACCGGCGACGATCGAGTCGCCGGCCCGCAGGGTGCCCTTCTGCACCAGCACCGTGGCCACCGCACCGCGACCCTTGTCCAGGTGCGCCTCGATCGCCACACCCTGGGCCGGCCCGTCGATCGGAGCGGTCAGCTCCAGCGACGCGTCGGCGGTGAGCAGGACCGCCTCGAGCAGTTCCTCGATGCCGATGCCCGGCTTGGCCGCCACGTTGACGAACATGGTGTCGCCGCCGTACTCCTCGGCGACCAGGCCGTATTCGGTGAGCTGCTGCCGGACCTTGTCCGGGTTGGCCTCCGGCTTGTCGATCTTGTTGACCGCCACCACGATCGGCACGTCCGCCGCCTTGGCGTGGTTGAGCGCCTCGATCGTCTGCGGCATGACGCCGTCGTCGGCGGCGACCACCAGCACCACGATGTCGGTGACCTGGGCACCACGGGCACGCATGGCGGTGAACGCCTCGTGACCCGGGGTGTCGATGACGGTCAGCGCCCGGTCCACACCATCGTGCGGCACGTGCACCTGGTAGGCACCGATGTGCTGGGTGATGCCACCTGCCTCGCCCGCGACCACGTTCGCCTTGCGGATCGCGTCGAGCAGCTTGGTCTTACCGTGGTCGACGTGACCCATGACGGTCACCACCGGCGGGCGGCTGACCAGCCGCTCGGAGGCGACCTCGGCGTCCAGGTCGATGTTGAACTGCGCGAGCAGCTCGCGGTCCTCGTCCTCCGGGCTGACGATCGAGATCTCGAAGCCGAGATGCTCGCCCAGCAGCAGCAGGGTGTCGTCGGAGACGGACTGGGTCGCGGTGACCATCTCGCCCAGGTTGAACATCTCCTGGACCAGCGAACCGGGGTTCGCGTTGATCTTGTCCGCGAAGTCCGACAGCGACGCACCGCGAGGCAGCCGGATGACCTGGCCCTGGCCGCGCGGGGCGCCCGAACTCATGGTCGGTGCGGACAGGTTGTCGAACTCCTGTCTGCGCTGCTTCTTCGACTTGCGACCCCGGGTCGGCTTGCCACCCGGACGCCCGAAGGCACCCGCGGCACCGCCGCCACGGCCACGACCGCCGCCACCGGGACGACCGGCGCCACCGGCCGGCGCACCGCCACCGGGGCCACCCCGGTAACCGCCGCCACCGGCACCGCCGCCACCACCGGGACCACCCCGGTAGCCGCCACCGGCACCGCCGCCGCCACCGGGACCACCACGGAAGCCGCCGCCACCGCCACCGCCACCGGGACCGCCGCGGAAGCCGCCGCCACCGCCACCGGGACGACCGGCACCGCCACCGCCACCGGGACGGCCGGGGCCGCCACCGGGACGACCGGGCCGCTGCGTCGGCATGGATGCCGGGCTCGGTCGGGGCGGCATCGAGGCCGGACTCGGCCTCGGCGGCATATTGGCCGGGTTGGGCCGGGGCCCACCCGAGGCAGCCGGACGCTGCCCGCCCGGCGTGATGCCGAACGGGTTGTTACCGCCACTGCGCGCCGGCGGACGGCCACCGGGCCGGCCGGGGCCGGGCGTCGGGGCGCCGGGTGGCGCGGGACGGGCACCCGACGGGGTACCCGGACGGGGCGGAACGGCGTTCGGACCCGGCTTCGGCCGGGTCGTGGGGCCACCGTCGGCCGGCGGCTCGCGCCGGACCGTGTCGTTGCGCTGCTGCCGAGCCGCCTGGGCGGCCTTGACGGTCGCCTCCTGCTCGGCCTTCAGCGCCGCCGCACGCGCCTCGGCGGCGGCCAACTCGATGTCGTGCGCGCTCGCCGGCTTGGCGACCGGAGTCACCGTCTGCGGCGGACCGGGCACCGGCCCCTTGGGCTTCGCCGGCGGCGTCGGCCGACGAGGCGGTCCGGGCTTCGCGGCGATCCTGGGCTCTCCCGGACCCGGCGCCGGAGCCGCCTTGGGTGCCGGCGGTGGCGTCGGGGCGGCGGCGGGTGCCGCCGGCTCCGGGGACGCGACGAAGGCGCCACGCAGCCGCCGGGCCACCGGGGCCTCGACAGTGCTCGACGCTGATTTGACGAACTCGCCCATTTCCTTCAACTTGGCGAGAACGGTCTTGCTTTCGACCCCGAGCTCCTTAGCCAGCTCGTGTACGCGGGCCTTGCCTGCCACTGCACTCCTCACTCCGAGGTCGTGCGGGCAGCACCCGCAGCGACCTCACTCGTGCACTTGAAGCCTGGTCATTTCTGGGACTTCATCGTGTGCTCATGTCGGTCGTCCTACCTTGCTCGGGTTCCGTTGCGTCGATCCCGCCCGGCCGGATGACCGGTCGTGGTCGTCAACGCCTTGGAGGTGCTCGGCCAACTCACTCGCGTCGGGTACGCCAGCGATACGCAGCGCCCGCCCGAAGGCCCGACGCCGCACTGCCAGCGTGAAGCAGGCCGGGTCGGGATGCAGGTGTGCTCCCCGCCCCGGCAGCTTACGGGTCGGATCGGGTCGGAGGCTGTGACCAGTCTCATCACCGACCGCGACGATCCGCAGCAGCTGGCCGGCCGGCGCTCGTTGCCGACAGCCCACACAGGTGCGCTTCGGCTCCGCGCGTCGTACCACTGAGAAAGTCTACCCCTACCCGGCCGAGATCGCTCCGTCAGCCTCGGCTGCGTGATCAGGACCGCCCTGCCGACCGGCCGACGCCTGGGTCGGCATCTGCTCGGTATCGGGCCGGATGTCGATCCGCCAACCGGTCAACCGGGCCGCAAGCCGGGCATTCTGCCCTTCTCGCCCGATCGCCAGCGACAGCTGGAAGTCCGGCACGGTCACCCGGGCTGTCCGGGTCGTCGCGTCGACCACCTCGACCCGGAGCGCCTTGGCCGGCGAGAGGGCGTTGCCGACGAACTGGGCCGGGTCGTCCGACCAGTCGATGATGTCGATCTTCTCACCGTGCAGCTCGCTCATCACCGCCCGGACCCGCTGACCCATCGGGCCGATGCAGGCACCCTTGGCGTTCACGCCCGGCACGGTGGAACGGACCGCGATCTTGGTCCGGTGGCCGGCCTCGCGGGCGATCGCGGCGATCTCCACGGTGCCGTCGGCGATCTCCGGCACCTCCAGGGCGAAGAGCTTCTTCACCAGGTTCGGGTGCGACCGGGAGAGGGTGATCTGCGGGCCGCGGAAGCCCTTGACGACGTGTACGACGACGCAGCGGATCCGCTGGCCGTGCTCGTACAGCTCGCCGGGGACCTGCTCGGCCTGGGGCAGCACCGCCTCGACCTTGCCGAGGTCGACCGAGACGATGCCCTTCTCGCTACGCGCCTCGTGCGCCTGCACCACCCCGGTGACCAGGTCGCCGTCCCGGCCCACGTACTCGCCGAAGTGCACCTCGTCGGTGGCCTCGCGGAGCCGTTGCAGGATGACCTGTTTGGCGGTCATCGCGGCGATCCGGCCGAAGTCGTGCGGAGTGTCGTCGAATTCCCGGATCACCGCACCCTCGGCGTCCTGCTCCTGGGCGTACACCAGGGCGGCGCCGGTCTTACGGTCGATCTCGACCCGGGCGTGCGCCTGGGCCCCCTCGGTGTGCCGGTACGCCGTCAGCAACGCGGTCTCGATCGCCGCGAGGATCGTGTCGAACGGGATCTCCCGCTCGCGCTCCAGGGCGCGCAACGCCGCGAGGTCGATGTTCACCGCTCCTCGCCCTCCACATCTTCGTCGTCGCCGTTGCCGACGTCGTCATAGTCATCATCGCCGGCACCGGTCGGATCGTCGTCGGCGATCTCGTCCAGCCGGCTGAACTCCACCTGGACCCGGCCCGGCCCGAGGTCGGGGTACGCCCAGCCGACCGGTCCGGCGTCGGTCTCCAACACCACCCGCTCGTCGTCGGCGGCGACCACCCGGGCGGTCACCTGCCGGTCCGCGGGTGTCGACGGCCGCTCGTCGGCGCCGCCCTGCTCCGGGCGCTCACCCGGGCCCCGCACGGTCACCTTCACCAGCCGGCCCACGTTGCGCCGCCAGTGCCGGGGCTGGGTCAGCGGCCGGTCCACGCCGGGCGAACTCACCTCGAGCTGGTATTCCCCGGCGACCAGGTCGCCACCGGTCTCCTCCGCCTGGTCGAGCGCCTTGGACAGCAGTCGGGAGACATCCGCCACGGCGTCGAGACTGACCCCGCCGTCGCCGTCCACCACCACCCGGACGACGTACCGCCGGCCGGCCCGGGACACCGAGAGGTCCTCCAGGTCGTAGCCGGCGGCGGTCACCACCGGTTCGATCACGGCACGGAGCCGGAGCCGACGCGCGGACTGGTCCTCGCGGGGACGGTCCGGAGTCCGGTGGCCCACCCTGGGCCGACCGGCGTTCCGGCCACGCTGCGTCATCTCCGCCCCTCTCTCGTGATCGCCGGGCCCCGCCCGGCAGCCATACCAGCGTGCCACCGGACTGTCGCGTCCGGCGGCTGCGCAGAGCGTAACGCGCTGGCCGCCGGAGAGCCCGATCGGCGCACCGACGACGGGCGTGGTGCGCGTGCCGACCCCGTCGGCGGCACCGATGGTGTTGACTTGCCGGGTGCGGACCGGCAACACGAACCAGACGATCGGCGCGGCGGGGCGGTCCCGGCGCGAAGTGGTGCGGGCGGTCGCCCTGGTGGCGCTGGTCGGTGCCACCGGCCCCCTCACCGGCTGTGGTCTCTTCGGCGGCGAGCCCGACCCACCGCCTCCGCCGGACCCGCTGGCACCGTTGATCACCGGCGCTCTCGACCTCGCCGCCCGGTACGAGGCCGCGGTCACCGCGTTCCCCGAGCTGGCCGACCGGCTCCGCCCGGTCGCCGAGGCGCACCGCGCGCACGCCGCCGAACTGTCCCGGGTGACCGGCACCGCCCTGCCGAGCGCCACCGCCACCGCCCCGGCCCCCGGCACCGGAGCCGGCGCGGTGTCCGAGACCCTGGGGCAGTTACGGGAGGCCGAGCAGCAGGGCCGGGACGCCGCCGCGAAGGCCTGCACCGCAGCGCCGGCCGCCCGCGCCGCGCTGGTCGGGTCGATCGCCGCGGCCCGAGCGACGCACCTGGAGGTGCTCCGGTGACCGGGCGCGGCGGCCCAGCCCGGGGAGAGGCGGCCTGATGTCCGAGGCACTGGCGGCGGCCCTGGCCGCCGAGCACGCCGCGATCTACGCGTACGGGCTGATCGGGGTACGGCTGAAGGGGGGCGCCGCCGAGCAGGCCCGCTCCGCCGAGGCGGCACACCGCAGCCGGCGGGACGGGCTCGTGCTGCTGCTCACCGAGCGGGGCGATCCGGTGCCGGCGGCCGAGCCGGCGTACGTGCCGCCGTTCGCGGTCACCGACGAGGCGAGCGCACTGCGGCTGGCGGTCGAGGTCGAGGAGCGCACCGCGGCGGTCTGGCGGGCCGCGCTGCCGGCGACCGAGGGCGCCGAGCGCACCCGGGCGCTGGACGGGCTCACCGACGCGGCGGTCCGGGCCACCCGGTGGCGCAGGGCGGCCGGGACCAGCCCGGCCACCGTGCCGTTCCCGGGCCGCCCGACCTGACGACCTCCACGCCCCGGGTTCGAGACGGATGGCGGTGCGGGCGGACCGGGGTGACGGTCAGCCGGCACACTGTATCGATGTCCGCTCTGGGAAGACCGGTCTCCGCGTTCGGCCGGGCCGTACGCCGGCTCGGTCACTCACGCTGGTTCGCCGCCTGCACGCCAGTACTCGTCCCGGTCGACCGCCTGGTCGCCAGGCTGACCCGGGGCCGGGTGGTGGCACTCGGCCTGGTGCCGTCACTGCTGATCACCACCACCGGACGCCGGTCCGGACGGCCGCGCAGCAACCCGCTGCTCTACGTGCCGGACGGCGACGCCTTCGTGGTGACCGGCTCGAACTGGGGTCGCCCCGAGCAGCCGGCCTGGGCCCTCAACCTGCTCGCCGACCCGAGCGCCACGGTCACCGTCGAGGGCACCCGGATACCGGTCCGGGCCCGGCTGGCCGAGGGTGCCGAGCGGGAGCGGCTGTGGAACCTGCTGGTGGCCGAGTGGCCGGCGTACCGGACCTATGTCCGCCGGGCCGGTGGTCGGGACATCCGCGTCTTCCGGCTCGAACGGACGTCCTCGCCGGGGCGGGACTAGCCGCTGCCCGGTGGAGCCGGCACCGGCGAGCCGGGCCCAGCGCGAGCGGCGGGCGCGGTCAGGTCACGCCGACGCCGATGAGCCGGCCGACCAGGTACGTGGCGGCGGTGGCCGCCGCGCCGAGCAGCAGTTGCCGGCCGCCGCTGACCCACCACTTCCGGTTGGTGAACCGGGCGACGACCGCACCCGCGACGAACAGGCCGACACCGCCCACCCCGAGCGCCAGCCAGAGGCTCGAGAAGCCGAGCAGGTACGTGATCAACGGCACCACGGCACCGACCGAGAAGCAGAGGAACGACGAGAAGGCGGCGGTCCACGGGCTGGGCCGCTCGTCGGCGTCGACGCCCAACTCCTCCTGGACGTGTACCCGCAGCGCCTCCTCCGGGTTGTCCCGCAGCGTCTCCGCGACCTGCTCGGCGAGGTCCCGGGGCAACCCCCGCTCCACCCAGGCGTCGGCGAGTTCCCGGGCCTCCCCGGCCGGGTTCCGCTCCAGCTCGCGGCGTTCCTTGGCGACCTCGGCGGCCACCTGCTCGTTCTGCGACTGCACGCTGGTGTATTCGCCGAGCCCCATCGAGATCGCCCCGGCGACCAGCCCGGCGAAGCCGGTCAGCACGATGCTGCGCGGCGCGACCCCACCGCCGCCGACGCCCGCGATCAACGCGATGTTGGTGACCAGGCCGTCCATCGCGCCGAACACGGCGGGGCGCAGCCAGCCACCGGAGACGTCCGCGTGGTGGTGCTCGCTGACCGGGGTGGACGCGTCCGTCACGAGTGTCCGTCCGTCACGAGGGCGGGTCCGTCACGGCAGGGTGAGGATCTCGTGGCCGTCCTCGGTGACCACGATGGTGTGCTCGAACTGGGCCGTCCAGCGCCGGTCCTTGGTGACCACGGTCCAGCCGTCGTCCCACATGTCGTACTCGTAGGTGCCGAGGGTGATCATCGGCTCGATCGTGAAGGTCATCCCCGGCTCCATCAGATCGGTCGGCCGGGGGCTGTCGTAGTGCGGCACGTAGAGCCCGCTGTGGAACGCCTCGCCGATGCCGTGCCCGGTGAAGTCCCGGACCACCCCGTAGCCGAACCGCTTGGCGTACGACTCGATGACCCGGCCGATCACGTTGATCTGCCGGCCCGGGGCGACCGCCCGGATGCCGCGCATCATCGCCTCGTGGGTCCGCTCCACCAGCAGCCGGGCCGGCTCGGACACCTCGCCCACGCAGAAGGTGGCGTCGGTGTCCCCGTGCACCCCGTCGAGGTACGCCGTCACGTCGACGTTGATGATGTCGCCGTCCATCAGCACGGTCGAGTCCGGGATGCCGTGGCAGATCACCTCGTTGAGGCTGGTGCAGCACGACTTGGGGAAGCCCTTGTAGCCGAGGGTGGAGGGGTAGGCGTTGTGGTCGACCAGGAACTCGTGCACCACCCGGTCGATCTCGTCGGTGGTGACACCGGGCTTGCAGTGCTCACCGGCGAGCTGGGTGGCCTGGGCGGCGATCCGGCCGGCGACCCGCATCTTCTCGATCGTCTCGGCGGACTGCACGTGCGAACCGCGCCACTCCTTCGGCCGCTTCTTGCCGACGTACTCGGGGCGGACGATGTGGGGCGGTACCTGGCGCCACGGGGAGAGCGTGCCAGGGGTCAACGGCGCACGGACGGTCATGACTTCCAGCCTAACGTCGCGGCCCGAGAGCGCTCACGCTTCGGTGACCCGGACGACACCCGGACGTCACCGGAGAACCTCACAGCGGGGTGACGTAGGCGCCGGTGATGCCACCGTCGACCACGAACTGGGCGGCGGTCATGAACGAGGCGTCGTCGCTGACCAGAAAGGCGACGGCGGCGGCGATCTCCTCGGGCTCGCCGAACCGCCCCATCGGCACGTGCACCAGCCGCCGGGCCGCCCGCTCCGGGTCCGTGGCGAAGAGCTCCCGCAGCAGCGGGGTGCCGATCGGCCCCGGGCAGAGCGCGTTGACCCGGATCCCCTGCCGGGCGAACTGCACCCCGAGTTCCCGGGTCAGCGCCAGAACCCCGCCCTTGCTCGCGGTGTAGGCGATCTGCGAGGTGGCCGCCCCCATCAGCGCCACGAAGGAGGCGGTGTTGACGATCGATCCCCGGCCCTGGCGCAACATGTGCGGGATGACGTACTTGCAGCAGAGGTAGACGCTGGTGGTGTTGACCCGGATCACCCGCTCCCAGGCGTCCAGGCCGGTGGTCAGGATCGAGTCGTCGTCCGGCGGGGAGATGCCGGCGTTGTTGAACGCGATGTCGATCCGGCCACGCCGGACCGCGACCTGGTCGTACAGATCGCGTACCTGCGCCTCGTCGCTCACGTCGCAGGCCACGAATTCCCCGTCCACCTCGTCGGCGGCGGCCCGCCCGGCGTCGGCCGCGATGTCGACGCAGACCAGGTACGCGCCCTCGGCGGCGAGCCGGCGTACGGTGGCCAGCCCGATGCCGCTGCCGGCCCCGGTCACCACCGCCACCCGCCCGGCCAGTCGATCACTGATCATCGCCGTACTCCTCCCGGGGATCGCCGTCCCCGGCATCCTCGCCGACTGGGTGGCCGGTGGTCGAGCACGTCCCGGACGTTGCCGGCCTCCCACCGGGCGTTGCCGATGGTGTGCCCGGAGTTGCGCGCCTCCAAGTTCCTCGGCGTGCGCGTCGACGACGGCGGCGAGCCGGCGCAGCAGCCGGGCCCGGTCGCCCGGCGCCACCTGCCGCCACGATTCGTACGCCCGCGGCCCGGTCGATCGCCGCGTCCGCCTCGGCGGCACCCGTCCGCGGCACCGTGGCCACCACCACCCCGGTCGCCGGGTTGACCACCTCGGTCACCGGGGCCGCCGCCGGCCCGGAAGGGGCGTCAGAGGCGTTCGAAACCACGTCGCAGCTCCCAGTCCGTCACCGCCGCGTCGAAGGCGGCCAACTCCACCCGCGCCTGGTTGGCGTAGTGCGCCACCACCTCGGCCCCGAAAGCGTGGGCGGCCAGCGGCGACCCCGTCCAGCGGTCGAGGGCGTCCCGCAGGGTACCCGGCACCCGGGGCGCGGACTCGTCGGCGTACGCGTTGCCGGCGAACTCCGGCTCCAGTTCCAGCTCCGCCTCGATCCCGTGTACCGCCCCGGCCACCAGCGCGGCGATCGCCAGGTACGGGTTGACATCCGCCCCGGGCAGCCGGTTCTCCACCCGCATCCCCTGGCCGTGCCCGACCAGCCGCAGCGCGCAGGTGCGGTTGTCGACGCCCCAGCGCAGCGCGGTCGGTGCGAACGAACCGGGCTGGTAGCGCTTGTACGAGTTCACGTTCGGGGCCAGGAAGAGACTGACGTCGGGGATCGTCGCCAGCAGCCCGGCCAGTACCCGGGTGCCGGTCGGGGAGAGCCGGGCCGGGCCGTCACCGAGCATCGCCGACCGCCCGTCGGCACCCCGCAGCGAGAAGTGGATGTGGCAGGAGTTGCCCTCCCGCTCGTTCGGCTTGGCCATGAACGTGATCGACATGCCCTCCTGGGCGGCGATCTCCTTCGCCCCGTTCTTGTAGACGACGTGGTTGTCCGCGCAGGTAAGCGCGTCGGCGTACCGGAAGGCGATCTCGTGCTGGCCGAGGTTGCACTCGCCCTTGGCGCTCTCCGGGGTCAGCCCGGCGCCGGCCATCTCGGTGCGGATCCGCCGCAGCAGCGGCTCGACCCGGGCGGTACCGAGCAGCGAGTAGTCCACGTTGTAGAGGTTCGCCGGGGTCAGCTCGCGGTAGCCCCGGCGCCAGGCGTCCTCGTACGAGTCGCGGTAGAGCACGAACTCCAGCTCGGTCCCGGCGTACGCGGTCAGCCCGTGCCCGGCGAGCCGGTCGAGCTGGCGGCGCAGGATCTGCCGGGGCGAGGCGAGCACCTCCCCGCTGCCGTCGGGCCAGCGCAGGTCGGCGAGCAGCATCGCGGTGCCAGGCTGCCAGGGGACCCGGCGCAGCGTACTCAGGTCGGGGACCATGGCGAAGTCGCCGTAGCCGCGTTCCCAGCTCGACATCGCGTACCCGTCGACGGTGTTCATCTCGACGTCGACGGCGAGCAGGTAGTTGCAACCCTCGCTGCCGTGCCGGAGCACCTCGGCGAGGAAGTACGGCGCGTGGAACCGCTTGCCCTGCAACCGCCCCTGCATGTCGACCAGGGCGAGGACCACGGTGTCGATGTCGCCGCTGTCCACCGCCACCCGGAGCGCCTCCAGGCTCAGCGCCGGAACCCGGGCCCTCATCCGCCGTCCCCGTCCGCTGCGACCGCCCGGTCCGGAGCCGGGATGCCCGGCTGTGTGGCCGGAGCGCCCGGGGCCGGGTCGGGCACGTCCGGGTCGGGCTGCGGGACGGTCGGCACCACGTTCTGCCGGGGACCGGTGAACCAGTGCCGGGCGCCGAGCAGCCACCAGAGCCCGGCCGCGCCGAGCACCACCGCGACCGCCACGATCGTGTAGTTGAAGGTCGACGCGGTGATCGGCGCGGTGGTGGGGAGCACGAAGAGTACGCAGATCACCGCCACCCAGCCGATCGCCAGCCAGCCGACCAGCGGGCTCCACCGGCCCAGGTGCCACGGGCCGGGCCGGAAGTCCGGGCTGCGGCGGCGCAGGAAGACCGGCCCGACGTACGCGATGTAGAGGCCGATCACCGCGATCGAGGTCGCCGCCAGGTAGGCGGTGGTGTTCCACAGCGACGGCAGCACCAGCAGCGTCGAGCAGGCGACGCAGAGCCAGATGGAGTTGGTCGGGGTACCGGTGCGGGGGTTGACCCGGCGCCAGATCGCCGAGCCGGGCAGCGCGCCGTCCCGGCTGAATGCGTACGCCATCCGGGAGTTGGCGGTGACCGAGGCCATCCCGCAGAAGAACTGCGCCACCACGCAGATGAAGAGCAGGAAGGTGCCCATGGTGTCGCCGGTGGCGTCGATGAAGATCTGGGCCGGCGGGAGGCCGAGTTCGGTCTGCCGCTGGGCGTCGTAGTCCCGGATCGACCAGGTGATCGCGACCAGCAGGAGGAAGCCGGCGACCACCGAGACCACCACGGACATCACGATGCCCCGGGGCGCCGCCCGGGCCGCGTCGTGGGTCTCCTCTGCGACGTGCGCGCTCGCGTCGTAGCCGGTGTACGTGTACTGCGCCATCAACAGGCCGATCAGCACGGCGTAGACCGCCGCGCCGGAGAAGTCGAAGCCGGTGGCGTTGCGTACCTCGAAGAAGACCTCGGAGATCGGCTTGTGCTGGTCGGGCACGATCGCCAGTACCCCGACGATGATCGCCACTCCGGCCAGGTGCCACCAGGCGCTCACGTCGGAGAGCACCCGGACCAGGTTGACCCCGAAGGTGTTCAGCAGGCCGTGCGCGACGATGATCACCAGGAAGACCACGAAGGTGCGTTCCGGGGTCACCTCCAGGTCGAAGGCGAGGCTGAGGAACGCCGAGGTGGTGATCGCCGCCCCGAAGTCGATGGCGGCGGTGACCGCCACCTCGCCGAGAAAGTTGAACCAGCCGATGAACCAGGCCCAGGCTGCCTTGTTCCGCTTGGCCAGCGCCGCCGCCCACCAGTAGAGCGCCCCGGCGGTCGGGTAGACCGAGCAGATCTCCGCCATCGCGAGCGCGACCAGGGTCACCATGCCGCCGACGAAGAGCCAGCCGAGGGTGATAGCCAGCGGGCCGCCGGAGTTCATCGCGATGCCGTACGAGGTGATCGCGCCGGCCAGGATCGAAATGATCGAGAACGAGACCGCGAAGTTGGAGAAACCGGAGAGCTTGCGGCGTAGTTCCTGCTGGTAGCCGAGTTCGGCCAGCCGCTGCTCGTCGAGGTCGACCCCGGCGGCCGGCGGGGTACGGGGCGGCGGGACAGGTGCGCTCATCGGCGTCTCCTTCGTCCGGATCCGGGTGGGACGCAGCGTGTGACCGGCGTCACGCCTCTGTCCGAGATCGTGCGCCTCCGGAAGATCCACGTCAACCGATCCGGATCGAGTGACCGAGATCACGACTCTGCCCCCGCCGTCGATCCGCGCAGTTGAAGAAGTCTTCAATTGCTGACATGCAGGTTCCGCTTTACCAGGCGAAGGCCGAGTTCTTCCGGATGCTCGGGCATCCGACCCGGATCCGCGTACTCGAACTCCTCGGCGACGGTCCCCGACCGGTGCGAGAACTGCTGGCCGAGACCCAGGTGGAGGCGTCCAACCTGTCCCAGCAGCTCGCGGTGCTGCGCCGGGCCGGGATCGTGGTGTCGACCCGGGAGGGCGCCACCGTGGTCTACGCGCTCGCCGGACCGGATGTGGCCGACCTGATGCGGGCCGCCCGGCGCATCCTCACCGAGATGCTGCAGGGCCAGGCCGAACTGCTGGCGTCGCTGACGGTGGAACCCGAGTGAGCGCTGACGGTGGTGGCGGCCGGGTGAACGCCGACGGCGGCGGCCGGCTGAGTCTCGTCGGCCTGCTGCCCGGCCGGGCCGACCTGGCCGCCGTACGCCGCAACCCCCGGGCGGACCTGCTGGCCGGGCTCACCGTCGCGGTGGTCGCGCTGCCGCTGGCACTCGGCTTCGGCGTCGCCTCCGGGCTCGGTGCCGCCGCCGGCCTGGTGACCGCCATCGTGGCCGGCGCGCTGGCAGCCGTCTTCGGCGGCTCCAACCTGCAGGTCTCCGGGCCGACCGGGGCGATGACCGTCGTGCTGGTCCCGATCGTCGCGCAGTACGGACCCGGCGGGGTGCTCACCGTCGGCCTGCTCGCCGGCCTGATCCTCGTCGGGCTCGCGGTCGCCCGGGCCGGACGCTACGCACGGTTCGTACCCGCCCCGGTGGTGGAGGGCTTCACCGCGGGCATCGCGATCGTCATCCTGCTCCAGCAGGTGCCGTCCGCGCTGGGTGTGCCGACCCACGGCGAGCGGGTCCTGCCGGTCGCCGTACGCGCGGTGGCGGCGTTCGCCGCGCACCCGCACTGGCCGTCGGTGGGCTTCTCGATCGGCGTCGCGGCCGTGCTGCTGGTCGTGCTGAGGTGGCGGCCACAGGTCCCGGCCGCCCTGCTGGCGGTCGGCACGGCGACCGTCTGCGCCGAGGTGTGGGGCGTCGACGTCGCCCGGATCGGCGCGCTGCCGGCGACCCTGCCCCAGCCGTCGCTGGGGTTCCTTCGGCTGGACGCCGTGGGGACGCTGCTCACCTCGGCGGTCGCCGTCGCGGCGCTGGCGGCCCTGGAGTCGCTGCTCTCGGCCACCGTGGCCGACGGGATGCGGCGCGGCGAGCGGCACCATCCCGACCGCGAACTGTTCGGGCAGGGCATCGCCAACATCGTCACGCCACTCTTCGGCGGGGTACCCGCCACCGCCGCCATCGCCCGGACCGCCGTCAACGTACGCGCCGGAGCGGTGTCCCGGCTCGCCGCGCTGTCGCACGCGCTGGTACTCGCCGTGGTGATGCTCGCCGCGGCCCCGCTGGTGGCCGGCATCCCCATCGCGGCGCTGGCCGGGGTGTTGCTGGCCACCGCCGTCCGGATGGTGCACCTCGGCACGCTGCGCGCGTTGGCCCGGGCCAGCCGCTCCGACGCGCTCGTCCTGGTGCTCACCGCCGGTGCCACGGTACTGCTGGACCTGGTGGTCGCGGTGCTCCTCGGCCTGATCGTCGCCGGGGGCCTGGCACTGCGCAAGGTCGCCGGCTCCATGCGGGTCGACCACGTGCCGCACGGCGAACACCTGCCGCACTTCGCCGTGTACCGGCCGACCGGTCCGCTCTTCTTCGCCGCCGCGCACCACCTGCGGCAGGCGCTCGCCCACATCGACGGGGTCGACGTGGTGCTGTTGCGGCTGTCCCGGGTCACCGCCATCGACGCCTCCGGCGCGCTGGCCCTGCGGGAGGCGGTCGAGGACCTGCACGACCGGAACATCACCGTGCACGTCTCCGGGATCCGGCCCGAGCACCGCCGGGCCCTGGCCGCGCTGGGTGTGCTGGCCCTGCTCCGGGAACGGGTGCACAGCGACGCCCCGACCGCGATCGCCGCCGTGAAGTCGGGATAGCGTCGGGCCGGGTGGCGTCGGGACAGGGGCCGGCGCCCGGCATCGCCGTCCTGGCGTGTCGGCACTTGATTTCGGCAATATCATCCGGGGCTTAGGCTAGGTTTTCCCGCATGACGTTGTTGGACGACGCGGTGGCGGTGCTGGACGAGCGGGGCGTGCTGGACCGGCTGGGTCGGCTGATCCAGCAGGTCTACCGGCGCGCGGCGGACCGGCACGAGCCGGAGCTCGGCGACGACGCGATGAGCTTCGGCACCACCGTGTGGCGCAACCTGACCAACCTGGGCAAGGCCGAGTTCGACGGCCTGGACGGCATCCGGGTCCGGCTGGAGGACAACTCGCTGGAGATCGTCTGCGCCGGCTACGTCGTCCGGCTCTACTCGCTGCAGGGCGGGATCGAGTCGATCCGCTGGCAGGGCAGCGAGGCCCGGCTCGGCGGCGCGGTGGAGAACAGCCGCGACGGGCAGCTCGCCTTCGACGACGAGGGGCAGTTCCCCGAGGTCTTCGCCGCGGTGGTGCCGCCGAAGCGGCACATCCGGATCGCGCACACCGGAGACATCGTCACCGGCGAGGCGGTCGCCTACATCGGGCTGCCCCGGGACAACCGGGACAGCGGCTCACCCTGGTTCGAGGTACGCCTCTGGTTCGGCGAGCCGGCCACCACCGGAGCACCGCTGCCGGTGGTCGTCGGTGCGGTGCCGCAGCCCCGCACCGACGAGCTGCCGATCCCCGAGCTGGACCTGCTGGCCATCCAGCCCGACGACCGGAGCGGCCGGTTCGGCGCGGCATTCGGCCGTCCGGCCGAGCGGTCCGCGTGACAGGCCGGCCCCGACCTCCGGTACCCGCCGCCGCAGCCGCCGCCGCGTTCGCGCCACACGCTCTGGCCCTGGCCCGCCGGTGGCGGCGGATGCGCAAGAACGAGCTGGCCCGACAAATCGGGGTCACGGCTGCGGCGGTCAGCCAGTACGAGCTGGGCCAGGCCCGCCCGTCGGCGGCGACGCTGGCCCGGCTGGCCCTGGCGCTCTCGATGCCGGTCGAGTTCTTCGCCGCCGGTTTTCCCGTCCCGGTCACCTCCGGGCAGGCGCACTTCCGCAGCCTGCGGACGACCAGCCAGGCCGAACGGGATCAGGCGGAGGCGTTCGGCGAACTCGCCTGGCGGGTGGTGGAGGTGGTCGAACGGCAGCTCCGGCTGCCCCGGCTACGGCTGCCGCACCTGGAGTTGGCCGAGCCGACCGGCCCCGACGACGTACGCGCCGCCGCCGTCACCGCCCGGGACGCGTTCGGCCTAGGTGCCGCGCCGGTACCACACATGGTGCGGCTGCTGGAGTCGGCCGGGGTGATCGTGCTCGCCCTGCCGGACGTCTCCGAGCGGGTCGACGCGTTCTCGCACTGGTACGGCCAGCGTCCGTTCGTCTTCCTCAACCCGGGCAAGGACGACAAGGCCCGGTCCCGGATGGACGCCGCGCACGAGTTGGGCCACCTGCTGATGCACCACGACGCCGAGCCGGGCAGCCAGTTGCTGGAGCGGCAGGCCACCGCGTTCGCCTCCGAGTTCCTGGCCCCGAGCGCGGCGCTGCGCGACGAACTGCCGTCCCGGCTCGACTTCGACCGGCTGCACGACCTCAAGCGCCGCTGGGGGATCAGCCTGAAGGCGCTGGTCTACCGCGGGCACGACCTCGGCGTCTACCGGGAGCACACCTACCGGCGCGGGATGGCGCTGCTCGCCCAGTGGGGGTTCCCGGAGCCGGGCGACCTCGGCCCCCGCGAACAGCCGTCGCTGCTCGGCAAGGCCGTCGAACTCCTCGGCCGGCAGCAGGTCACCGTCGACCGGCTGGCCGGCCGGGCCGGACTGCCACCCGGGCTCACCCGTGCCGTGCTGGCCGCCGCCACCGAGTACGTCCCCGAGCTGGACATCGCCGTCACCTGAGGCGCCCCGGGCGCCCCGCGACCGGGCGTCGACGCCGGTAATTGCCTTGCCGACCTGCCGTTCCGGCAGCATGATCTGAGGTATGACATGGCAGGCATCGCACACCGCTCGCCGCCGACGCCGGCGTGCCGGGTCGCTGGCCTGACCGGACGGCATCGCGCGCGATCTCGGCGCGCCGGTCCGGCACCGCCGGCCCGTTGGGCCCCGCCCGGGGCCCGACGCCGGGTTCTCGGACAACCCGGCTTCCCGCGGCGGCGCGGGGCGCGGTCACCTCTCTCATCGGGTACGACGCAGGTCGTGCCAGCGCCCGCCCCGCGCCGCCGCACCGCACCGACCGGCGGCGACGACGACGACGATTCTGAGCCGTCCCGCCACGCCTCAGGTGAGGACGAGGCCGACCAGCCAGACGGCGGTGATGCCGAGCGCGGCGGCCAACTCGACCAGCAGGGCGAGCCCGACCGCCGACAGCGCGTGCCGGGTGGACGGCCAGGCCTGCTTCGCGTCACCGAGCCGGGCCAGTTCGGCGAGCCAGAGCCCGAGTACGAAGCCGAGCACCAGCCCGACCACCGGCACCACGAAGAACCCGACCAGCCCGAGTACGCCCCCGGCGAGCAGGGACATCGTCGGCACCCCGCTGCGCTTCAGGTTCCGCCCCGGCCACAGGTACTTGATGGTGGTGCCGAGCAGCGTGATCGCGGTGGCCAGGCCGAGTACCACCCAGCGGCCGTACCCCTCGCCGTCGCCGAAGAACGACCAGACCACCACGCCCAGCCAGCACAGGATCAGCCCGGGGATGATCGGCACGATCACCCCGCAGACGCCGATCAGGATCGTCACGCCACACAGCAGGGTCACCACAGACTCGGTGTCGGTTAGGTCCACGCCTCCAGGGTGCCCTACCGGCACCGGTCCCGCCGCACCCGCCACCCGGCGTCAGGCGACACCCTGCCGTCGCCGCTGCGCGCGGGCGGACAGCCACTTGGTGATCTCGCCCTCCGGAGCCGGCGCCGCGAAGTAACGCCCCTGGGCGGCGTCACAGCCCAGCGCCCGGAGCTGGTCCGCCTGGCCGAGCGTCTCCACCGCCTCGGCGGTGACGGTCAACCCGAGGGCGTGGGCCAGCCGCACCAGCGCGTCGACGATCCGCCCGTCCACCAGGCCCTGCCGGTCGCTGGACCGGATCCCCTCGACGAACGGGCCGGCGAGCTTGAGGTTGTGGATCGGCAGCCGGCGCAGGTACGCCAGGTTGGAGTAGCCGGTGCCGAAGTCGTCGATCGCGAGCCGTACCCCGAGGGCGGCCAGCCGGCGCAGCGCGGGCAGCGGCTCGCCCGCGGTGGCCATCACCGCGCTCTCGGTCAGTTCGAGTTGCAGCAGGTCGGCCGGGAGCTCCGTCTGGCGCAGCACCTCGGAGACCGTGCCGACGATGCCCGGGTCGCGGGCCTGCCGAGCGGCCAGGTTCACGCTGATCACCAGCCGGGCGTCGGGGAACTCCCGGTGCCACCGGCTGGCCGCCTCGCAGGCCCGGGCCAGCACCCAGCGACCGAGTTCGACGATCAGCCCGGTCTCCTCGGCCAGCCCGATGAACTCGTCCGGGCCGAGCAGCCCCAGCTCCGGATGCCGCCACCGGACCAGCGCCTCCACCGCGCAGATCGCCTCGTCGGCCAGGGTCACGATCGGCTGGTACTCGACCATGAACTCGCCCCGGTGCAGCGCCGCCGACATGCCGGCGACCAGGGCCGACCGGGTCTGCTCCCGGGCCCGCCGCGCCGGGTCGTAGCTCACCCACCGGCTCCGGCCCTCGGCCTTGGCCCAGTAGAGGGTGACGTCGGCGGCCTTCATCAGCTCGGCCACCGAGGTGGTGGCGAGCGGCCCGGAGACCACGCCGATGCTGGCCGAGACCGACAGCTTGTGCTCGCCGACCTGCACCGGCTCGGCGACCGCCGCCAGCGCCAGGTCGGCCACCGCCTTGACCGCCCGGCAGCCGGCGTTGTGGTCGATCAGGATCACGAACTCGTCGCCGCCCATCCGGGCGACCAGGTACCCCTGCTCGGCCACGCAGTCGGCGAGCCGCCGGGCCACGGTGACCAGCAGGTTGTCGCCGAGGTCGTGCCCGAGACTGTCGTTGACCGCCTTGAAGCCGTCGAGGTCCAGGAAGCAGATCCCGACCCGGTCGTCCGGCCCGCCGGTGGCGAAGACCTCGCCGAGTCGGTCGAAGAAGAGGGTACGGTTCGGCAGCCCGGTCAGCGGGTCGTGCGACGCCTGGTAGCGCAACCGCTGCTGCAGCTCGTGCCGTTCGGTGATGTCCTCCACCATCGCCACGGTGAACCGGGGCCGCCCGTCGTCGTGCCGGATCAGCGAGACCGCGAGATCTGTCCAGACCGCGCTGCCGTCCTTGCGGTAGTAGCGCTTCTCCACCCGTACGGCGTCCTGCTTGCCCTCGATCAGCTCCTGGTACAGCTCCCACATCCCGGCCGCGTCGTCGGGGTGGAACAGCGCGGCCACGTTGATCTCACGCAGCTCGGCGACGGAGTAGCCGAGCAGCTCGGCGAAGGCCCGGTTGACGTCGATGATCTGCCCGTTGACGTCCGCGATGCCGATCCCGATCGCGGCGTCGACGAAGACGGCCCGGAACCGTGCCTCGCTGTCCCGCAGCGCCCGCTCGACCCGGTCCCGTGCCTCCCAGGCGGCCTGGGCGATCCGCTCCTGCTGGCTGAGTGTCCGCCGGCGCAGCGCACCGGCGAATCCCGCCGAGAGGGCGCCCTGGAGGGCGGCGACCCGGGGTGCCGCCGCCGGCTCGGGCAGGGTGGGCAGGACGAGGGCACGGAACCGCTCGCCGAGGGCGCGTACCGACCAGTCCAGCACGCCCGGCTCGGTCAGGTGGGCGTCGACCAGGGCCTGGCCGACGTCATACCCGGGCCGCGGGGTGAAGGGTTCGGCCAGCAGCGCCTCGGCGAGTCGTACGGTGTGCGCGAGCAGCAACCGCTGGTTCTCGGCCGTACTCGTCGCCACGAAGCCGCACCGGGCCACTTCCCGCGCCCAGCGTTCCGCGTACCGGTGCGCGCCGGACCGGTCGAACTCGGAGTCGGAGACCGGCGGCTCGGAGGTCGACACCGCTAGCCCGCGCCGCGGTCGTGCCGGCCCACACCGCCGAACGCGCCGAGCCGCTCCGGATGCTCTCCCGGGTCGGTGGGCTCGTCGGGTCGCCACAGCGGCATGTGCACCACGCCCGGCTCGACCAGGGTGAAGTCGCCGAAGAACGCGGTGATCTCGGCCCGGGAGCGGAGCGTGATCTCGGTCGAGGTCCGGGCGGAGAGGCGCTGCGCGTCCAGCATCTCCGGGGGCTGGTCCTCGTAGGTCGAGTGCGAGAGCAGCAGATAGCTGCCGGGCACCGTGCCGGCGCGCAGGGCGGCCAGGATCTGCTGCGGGTCGTCCGCGTCGGGGACGAAGTGCACCACCCCGGCCAGCAGTACGGCGACCGGACGGCTGAAGTCGATCACGCCCAGCTTCTCGGCCTCGGCCAGGATCCGTTCCGGCTCCCGCAGGTCGGCGTGGATCACCCCGGTGTACTCGTTGCCGGCCAGGATCGACCGGCTGTGCGCCACCGCCACCGGGTCGATGTCTACGTACGCGATCCGGGCGGTCGGGTCGAGCCCCTGGGCCACCTCGTGCACGTTGCCGACCGTGGGTATGCCGGAGCCGATGTCGAGGAACTGGTCGATGCCCTCGCCGACCAGCATCCGTACGCCCCGGCGCAGGAACGCCCGGCCGGCCCGCATCGTCTCGGCAAGGTTCGGTGTCATGCCCGCGATCTGCTCGGCGAGTTGCCGGTCGATCTCGAAGTTGTGCGCGCCGCCGAGGAAGTAGTCGTAGACCCGGGCGGCGCTGGGCCTGGTCAGATCGATGTCCGAAGGTAGCCCGTCCGGAAGTCGCATGTCCGCCTCAGCTCGTCACTCCGGCCCGTGCAGGGGCTGGTCGGCCACGACCTGCACCCGGCAGGCAGCGCCGACGAACCCGGCGGGGTCGTGGTGATCGACCCACACTTTAGGGCCTGTCCAGCGGATCTTCTACCGGCTGTACGGTGGCGGGATAGGTTTGGCCGCATGGCGCAGGCACCGCTCCTCCGGGAGACCGACGTCGATGGCCCGGTCGTCCGACCGGCCGGGCGGTCCCGCCGCCGGACCGGCCACCCGTCCCGCCCCCGCCGCACCCGGAGGTGACCCGCCCGGAGGTGACGGCCGCGTACCGGCCCGCCGTGGCGCTCGCCGCTGCGGCCTGCGCCCTGCTCGGCACCGCTGCGGTGGCGCTCGCCGTCTTCGCCGGACCGGCCCCGGAACTCACCTCGTACGTCAGCGAGGCCGGCGCGTCGGACAGTACGACCATCTGGGCGTACCGGATCGGCCTGCTGGCCACCGCCGCCGGCCAGGTGTTGCTCGGCGCGGCCCTGCCCGCCGTGTTGCGGCTGGCGACCGGGCTGCTGGCGGCGAGCGCGGTCGCCA
The DNA here is from genome assembly GCF_033446045.1 of Plantactinospora sp. KLBMP9567. NCBI lineage: Bacteria > Bacillati > Actinomycetota > Actinomycetes > Micromonosporales > Micromonosporaceae > Plantactinospora > Plantactinospora sp. KLBMP9567. Next base: position 51,377 of record NZ_JAWQRR010000011.1, read on the forward strand.
CGGTGGTCTCGGCCGGGGTGAGTTGCCGGGCCGCCTGCCCGCTGCCACCCTTCGACCGGGTGACCCTGGCCGACCTGGTGCACGGCGGCGCCAGCATCGCGGCGGTGGCCGGCACGGTCTTCGCGATGCTGGCGGTGGCCGGGACGACCGGGGTGGCCCGGCCGCTGCGCCGGATCTCGGTGTCCGCCGCCGCGGTAGCGCTGCCGCTGTCGGCGGTCGCCGGGCTCACCCTGCTGCTGGTCGGCCGGAGCGTCCTGATGGGCGCGGTGGAGCGGCTGCTCCTGCTCGACCTGGCCGCCTGGGGAGTCGTCACCGCGCTGACCCTCGGGCTGGCCCGGGCACCCGCCGCGCTGAACCTTTTTCAGCCTGAACCGCGCGGCGCCCACGCACCGCGTCCGACCTTGCGGTCTGTCGGACCGCGAGGGGAGGTTGAAGAAGGTTCACTGGTCGGCCGGGAACGAGACGCGCCGCCGACGAGACGCCCCAGGCGACAACTGTAAGGCGCCTCACGAAGATCCGTCCTTTCATTACCGGCTCCGGCGTCGTATCGTCTCTTGACGATGACCAATGTCTGGTTCCTGACCGTGCGCCTGTATGTCGACCTCCGACTACAGGCCAGCGGCTGTTGTCGCGGCTGAGGCGTCTCCGCCGACCGCAGTCCGCCAGTCCGGCGTAGCCCCGGCCACCACGCCGCCGCGCCGGATCCAGACGTAGGGATTCCGTCTATGACTTCCGCGATCTCCACCATTCGCAAGATTCCGTTTTCCGCACAGATCCTCGCCGGTCTGGTCCTCGGCATCGCGCTCGGCTATCTGGCCCGGGCCGCCGACATCTCCTGGCTCGGCACCACCCTCGACGAAATCGGCAGCATCTTCGTCCAACTGCTCCGGCTCGCCGTGCCCCCGCTGGTCTTCACCGCCCTGGTGGTCAGCGTGGTCAGCCTGCGCGGTGTGGCGAATGCCGCCCGGCTGGCGCTGAAGACCCTGCTCTGGTTCGGCATCACCGCGCTGATCGCGGTCGCCGTCGGCATCGGGCTGGGCCTGCTGACCAATCCGGGCCGGGGCGTCACCCTGGACGTCGCCGGGGCCAAGGCACCCGAGCGGACCGGCTCGTGGACCGACTTCCTCACCGGGATCATCCCGGAGAACCCGGTCGGGGCGTTCGTCGAGAACAACGTGCTCCAGATCGTCTTCCTGGCCGTGGTCGCCGGGATCGCGTCGCTGCTGGTCGGGGCGGCGGCCGAGCCGTTCGTCAACTTCAACAAGGCACTGCTGGCGATCACCCAGAAGGCGCTCTGGTGGCTGATCCGGCTCGCCCCGATCGGCACCCTCGGCCTGATCGGCCACGCCGTCGAGGCGTACGGGTGGGACCTGCTGGCGCCGCTGGCAAAGTTCACCACCGCGGTCTACGTCGGCTGCGCGATCGTGCTGCTGGTGGTCTACCCGCTGGTGCTGATCGTCGCCGGCAAGCTCAACCCGCTGCGCTTCTACGCCGGCACCTGGCCCGCGATCGAGCTGGCCTTCGTCTCCCGCTCCTCGGTCGGCACCATGCCGGTGACCCAGCGCTCGGTGGAGCGGATCGGCGTGCCGCGCGAGTACGCCTCGTTCGCCGTGCCGTTCGGCGCCACCACCAAGATGGACGGCTGCGCGGCGGTCTACCCGGCGCTCGCCGCGATCTTCGTCGCCCAGGTCTTCGGGGTCAGCCTGAGCCCGCTCGACTACCTGCTGATCGCCTTCGTCTCGGTGGTCGGCTCGGCCGCCACCGCCGGGCTGACCGGGGCGCTGGTGATGCTCACCCTGACCCTGAGCACGCTGGGCCTGCCGCTGGCCGGGGCGGGCCTGCTGCTCGCCATCGACCCGATCCTGGACATGATCCGCACCGCCACCAACGTCGCCGGACAGGCGCTGGTGCCGACCGTGGTCGCCGCCCGGGAGGGCGTACTGGACCGGGCCGCGTACGACGCCGCCGGCCGGCGCGAACTGCTGGACGAGGAGCCTCCGGCCGAACCTCCGGCCCGAGACCTCAACCCGACCCCGCAACCGGCCTGACGCTAGGTTGATCGTGGTCTTCCGCTACCCCTGGAGGGGCAGTGGGAGACCACGATCCGTTCCTGCGCCCGCCACGGCGCCGACCTGTCCGGTGCCTGCCGGGGCGCGATCAGTCTGGGCGCCCACCGGGGCGCGGGGAGGGGCGAGGATGAGTGTGCTGTTCAGCCCGTTGACGCTGCGTGGTCTGACCTTGCCGAACCGGATCGTGATGTCGCCGATGTGCCAGTACTCGGCGGGCCCGGACGGGCTGCCCACCGACTGGCACCGGATCCACCTCGGATCCCGGGCGGTGGGCGGGGTCGGGCTGGTGATCAGCGAGGCCACCGCCGTCGTACCGGAGGGCCGGATCAGTCCCCGGGACACCGGGCTCTGGTCGGACGCCCACGTCGACGCCTGGCGGCCGATCACCGCGATCGTCGCCGGAGCCGGCGCGGTGCCGACCGTGCAGCTCGCACACGCCGGCCGCAAGGCTTCCACCTACTGGCCCTGGTCCCCGACCAAGGGCGGAGTGCCGGACGACGAGGGCGGCTGGACCCCGGTCGGCCCGGGCACCGACCCGTTCCTGCCGGCGTACCGGACGCCGGAGGCACTGGACCGGGCCGGCATCGCGCGGGTGGTCGAGGCGTTCGGGCGGGCCGCCGCGAGGGCGTTGGACGCCGGGTTCCGGGCGGTCGAGATCCACGCCGCACACGGCTACCTGCTGCACGAGTTCCTCTCCCCGCTGGTCAACTTCCGCACCGATTCCTACGGCGGCGACCTGGCCGCCCGGAGCCGGTTCGCCCTGGAGGTGACCCGGGCGGTCCGGGCCGCGGTCGGCGACGACGTACCGGTGCTGGTCCGGATCTCGGCCACCGACTGGGTGCCGGGCGGCTGGACCCCGGCCGACAGCGTGCTGCTGGCCAAGCTGCTCGCCGAGGCCGGCGCCGACCTGGTGGACTGCTCGTCCGGCGGCGGCGTGCCGGAGGCCGAGATCCCGCTCGGTCCCGGCTACCAGGTGCCGCTGGCCGCCCAGGTCCGCCGGGATGCCGGGGTGCCGACCGGCGCGGTCGGGCTGATCAGCGAGCCGGAGCACGCCGAGGCGATCGTCGCGACCGGCGACGCCGACCTGGTTATGCTCGGCCGGGAACTGCTGCGCGACCCGTACTGGCCGCGCCGCGCGGCGGACCGGCTCGGCGCCGCCGTGCACACCCCGGAGCAGTACCTCCGGGCCTGGTGAGCGCTTCAGAACAGCACGGTGGCGAAGGTGCCGACCGAACGGAATCCGCAGCGCTCGTAGACCCGCCGGGCCGGGGCGTTGTAGTCGTTGACGTAGAGACTCACCGTCGGGGCGACCCGGGCCAGCGCGTCCCGGACCACCGCCGCCATCGCGGCGACGCCGATCCCCCGCCCCCGCCAGGCCGGATCGACCCAGACCCCCTGGATCTGCGCGGTGCGCCGGGTGACGACCGCCAGCTCGGCTTTGAAGATCACTTGGCCGTCGACGATCCGTGCGTACGCCCGGCGGGCCCGGACCAGCTCGGCCACCCGCTGCCGGTACGCCCGCCCGCCGTCCTCGGCCAGCGGCGACACCCCGACCTCCTCGGTGTACATCGCCACCGCGGCCGGAAAGAGGGCGTCGATCTCACCCGCCCGCACCGGGTGCACGTCCGGGTCCGGCGCCACCTGCGGCGCCGCCCCGGTCGCCAGCAGCGGCTGGTTCGGGCGTACGTCCCGGGCCGGCCCCCACCGCCCGGAGAGCCGCTCCCAGAGCCCGAGCACCCCGTCGGCCCGCCCGACGATCGACGAGCAGGTGCGTTCCTCGGCACCGAGCGCCTCGGCGAAGGCGGCGATCGCGGGTCGGCCGGCGCAGACCGGGGTGACCTGGCCGCCCAGCCAGCAGACCGATTCGAGCTTGTCCCGGCTGCCGTAGCCGAGCACCCGGCCGTCCGCCCGCCACCAGGACAGGCCGTTCGCGGCGACCCGCTCGGCCACCTGTGCGGCGGCGAAGGGGTCGAGGTCGAGGATCCGCTCCACCGCGCCGCGTTCGGCCTCTCCGAGCTGGCGTACCGGCACCATCAGCACGCCCTCCAGCGTGCCAGATCATCGGCCGGGGAACGGGCCGGATCACCGCGCCCGCCCCGGGCGGGTCCGGACATCCCGGCCGTTACGCGGACTCCCGGACCACCAGTTCGGTGGGGAGGATGACCGCGGCGTGCGAGTCGCCGGCCAGGTGCCCGAGGAGCAGCCGGACCATCTCGGCGCTGATCCGGGCCCACGGCTGCCGGATCGTGGTGAGCCGCGGTACGGAGGTGGTGGCGACCTTGGAGTCGTCGAAGCCGCCGACCGCGACGTCCTCGGGCACCCGCTTGCCGGCCCGGCGCAGCGCGGCGATCGCGCCGGTGGCCATCAGGTCCGAGCTGACGAAGACGGCGTCCAGCTCGGGCGCCTGGCGCAGCAGCCGCTCCATCGCCGCCTCGCCGCCGTCGTGGGTGTAGTCGCCGGCCACCACCAGCCGGGGATCGGTCTCGCCCAGCACGTCGTGGTAGCCGGCGAGCCGGTCCACCCCGCCGGAGGTGTCCAGCGGGCCGGTGATGGTGCCGATCCTCCGGTGCCCCCGGGACCGCAGGTAGCTGACCATCTGCCGCGCCCCGCCCCGGTCGTCGGCGGCGACGTAGCTGACGTCGGAGTCGTGGCCGAGCGGGCGGCCGACGGCGACGAAGGGCAGGCCCCGCTCGTCCAGCTCGTCCAGCAGCGGGCTGCCGGCGTGGTTGGAGATCACCAGTGCGCCGTCCACGTGGCCGGCGGTGACGTACCGGCCGACCCGCTTTCGGTCCTCGGAGGTGCCGGCGATCGTCAGCAGCAGCGTGATGTCGTGCTCGGCCAGCTCCTGGGTGCAGCACCGGAGCAGGATGTTGAAGTTCGGGTCCTCGAAGAGCCGGTCCTGCGGTTCGGAGAGAATGAACGCCACCGAGTCCGAGCGCTGGGTAACCAGGCTCCGGGCGTGCTGGTTGAGCACGTACCCGGTCTTGCGGATCGCCCGCCGGACCGCGTCCAGGGCCGGGCCGCTGACGTTGTGCCCGCCGTTGAGCACCCGGGAGACGGTGCCCCGGGAGACCCCGGCCACCGCCGCCACGTCGTCCATGGTCGGGCGGGGCCTCGTCCGGCGGGTACGGCTGCGGTCAGGCGCGGTCACCCTGTCATTGTCCCCGCGCCGGCACCCGGCGGCGGCACCGGACCTTGTGACACAGCTCGCCCCCTTCCCCATCCGGTGGCTACGCCTTGGTCGCGCCGGAGAGCAGGTCGATCCGCCAGTAGCGTTGCAGCGACAGGAAGAGCACCACCAGCGGGATGATCGACAGCAGCGCACCGGCGATCACCAGCCGGTAGAGCGCCGGCTGGGTGTTTCCCTGGTTGAGCAGCGTGTAGAGGCCCAGCGTCACCGGGAACCTCTCGTCGTTGGCGAGCATGATGAACGGCAGCAGGAAGTTGTTCCAGATCGCCACGAACTGGAGCAGGAAGACGGTGATCAGGCCGGGCACCATCATCGGCAGCGCCACCCGGCGGAAGATGCCGAACTCGCTCGCCCCGTCCACCCGGGCCGCCTCGACCACCGAGTCCGGCACCGCCGCCGCGGCATAGATCCGGGCCAGGTAGATGCCGTACGGACTGACGATGCTGGGCAGCAGCACCGACCAGTACGTGTCGGTCAGCCCCACCTTCGCCAGCAGCAGGTACTGCGGTACGGCCAGCGTGATCTGCGGCACCAGCACCCCGGCCAGCAGTACGTTGAACACCACCGACCGGCCGGGGAACCGGAACTTCGCCAGGGTGTAACCGCTCAGCCCGGAAACCGCGGCGGAGAGTGCGGCCCCGACCCCGGCGTAGAGCAGGGTGTTCAGCATCCACCGCCAGAACAGCCCGTCCCGGTACGTCGACAGGTCGGTCAGGTTGCCGACCAGCGCGTCGCCGGGGGCGAAGGTGGAGCTGGTGAAGAGGGTGGCGGCGTCCTTGCTGGCGGCGACCAGCACCCAGGCCACCGGCAGCAGGCAGTAGAACGCCCCGATCAGCAGGATCGCGGTCGGCACCAGCCGGGCGATCCGGCCCTCGCGCGGGCCGCCCGTGCCGGCCCGCGCTGGTGGTGCCGTCCGCCCGGCGGCGGTGGCCCGGGCGGCGGTGACGGTGTCGGCCATCTCACTGCTCCTGTCCGAAGGCCCGCCGCTGCACCAGGCGCAGGAAGCCCAGCGAGAGGAGCAGGGTGATCGCGGCGATCAGCACCGAGGTGGCCGCGGCGGCGTACCGGTCGTCGGTGGCGAACGCGTCACGGTAGACCTTCATCAGCGGCGTCCAGGTCGACGAGATCGAGTTGGTCATCGGGGCGAGCGTCATCGGCTCGCTGAACACCTGCACCGTGGCGATCACGGTGAACAGCGTGGTCATCACCAGGGCCGGGGTGAGCAGCGGGATCTTGATCCGGAGCGCGACCTGGATCTCGGAGCAGCCGTCGAGCCGGGCCGACTCGTACAGCTCCGGTGGGATCGCCCGGAGCGCCGTGTAGAGCACGATCATGTTGAAGCCGACGCCGCCCCAGAGCGCGATGTTGACCACCGCGTAGAAGACCGCATCGGTGCCGAGCAGGTCCGGCTCGGGCAGGCCGAACCGGGCCAGCAGGTCGTTGAGCGGACTGGTCGCCGGCAGGTAGAGGAAGCCCCAGAGCAGGCTGGCGATCACCGCCGGCACCGCGTACGGCAGGAAGATCGCGGTACGGCTGAACTGTGCGAGCCGGGCCCGGGGCCGGTCCAGCAGCAGGGCGAAGAGCAGCGCCAGCCCCAGCATGGTCGGCACCAGCAGTGCGCCGTAGCCGAGCACCCGCAGCGCGCCGGACCAGAGTTCGGAGTCGGTCACCGCGTTGCGGTAGTTCTCCAGCCCGGCGAAGACCTCGGTCCGGGAGCCCCGGCCGAGCCCCAACCCGGAGATCCGGACCTTGCGCAGGCTCAGGTATCCGGCGTACCCGATCGGGGCGAGGAAGAAGGCGAGGAACAGGATCACCGCCGGGGCGAGGAAGACGTACGGGATGCCCGTACGCCTTCCCCGGCGGCGCACCCCGGGGGTGGCCGTTGGCATCGACTCTCCGTTCGGTCGGCCGGTCGCTGACGCCTGCCCGGTGAACCTTTTTCAACCTGGACCGCACGGCGTGTGCGCCCCGACTTCCGCCTGCGGCCACGACGGACCGCGAGGGGAGGTTGAAAAAGGTTCAGTGGTCAGCCGGCGATGGTGAAGCCGTTCTTGCGCATGTCGTCCACGGTTGCGGTCTGCATCGCGTCCACCGCCGCGCCGAAGGGTGTCTTGGCGGTGATCGCCTTGCCGAACGCGTCCTGGTAGGCCTCGTAGGTGACGTTGACGTTCGGTCCCCAGGTGACCCCGGCAGCGGTGTCGGCGATCTGCTTGGCCAGCGGATAGAAGTCGGTCTGGTTGGCGAAGAAGTCCGGCGGCGAGGCCAGTGCCGGCCCGGACTGGGCGTCCCGGGCGGCCGGATAGACCGCGCACTCCCGGACCAACATGGTGGTGGCGGCCGGGTCGGTGTTCAGCCAGGTGGCGAAGCGGACCGCCGCCGCCCTGTGCTTCGAGGCCGCGGTGACCCCGGTGGAGGAGCCGCCCCAGTTGCCGGTCCGGTTCTCCCCGGCGCTCCACTGCGGCAGCGGGGCCATCGCCCACTTGCCCTTGGTGGCCGGCGCGTTGCCGACCAGTACGCCGGGGGCCCAGACCGCGCTCGGCCAGGCCAGCAGGGTGCCGTCGTTGAGGGACTTGTTCCACTCCGGGGTGTACATCGGCTTGCCGTCGACCACGCCCTCGGCGACCAGCCCGCCCCAGTAGTCGGCGACTTTCTTCGTGCCGGCGTCGTTGACGGTGACCCGCCAGGACTCGCCGTCGATCCCCCACCAGTTCGCGCCGGCCTGCTGGGCCAGCCCGGCGAACCAGCCCGGGTCGTTCGCCGAGAAGGTGGTGAGGAAGTGTCTCTTGCTCTTGCCGCGCAGCGTACGGGCGGTCTGCGCGAACTCCTGCCAGGTCTTCGGCACGGTCAGCCCGAACTGTCCGAACAGGTCGGCGCGGTAGTAGAGCATCATCGGCGCAGCGTCCTGCGGGACCGCGTAGACCGCGTCGGTGCCGAGGGTCACCTGCCGCCAGGTACCCTCGGAGAACTTCTCCTGCAGCGGCCTGGCCTGCTCGGCGATGTCGGCCAGCACGTCGTTGCTGACCAGGGTGGGCAACGCCTGGTATTCGACCTGGGCGAGGTCGGGCGGGTTGCCCGCCTTGGCCGCGGTGAGCAGCTTGGTGACGATGTCGCCACCGCCGGCCTGCCTGCTGAGCGTCACCTTGGTCTCCGGGTTGTCGGCGTTCCACCGGTCGACCAGCTTCTCGATGTTGGGCGTCCAGGACCAGAAGGTCAATTCGACCGGGCCGGTCGGCTCCGCCGGGTCATCGTCCGATGTGGAGGTGCAGGCAGCGACCAGGCTGGCGCCGAGAGCCACCGCCAGGATCTTCGCGCCGAGCGTACGGGACATCTCAACCTCTCAGTTTCCGTGGTGTCATCGGTTGGTGATCGACCAGAAACAACTGGGAGCGCTCACAGTCTTGGACCCTCGATCGATCATGTCAAGACACGTTTTCGCACTTGTTCACCTTGTAGATCCGTGTGCAATCATGCGCACTACGGTTGGGAGCGCGCACAGTTCGGAGATCTCGCATGAGTCAGACCCCGCAACTCCTGGTGGCCGCCGAGGACTCCGCCGGTCGGGCCGGGCCGCTGCCCCGGCTGGCCCGCCTGGCGTACGGCGGCGACTACAACCCCGAGCAGTGGCCGGAATCCGTCTGGGCCGAGGACGTCGAGTTGATGCGGGTCGCCGGGGTGAACCTGGTCAGCGTCGGGATCTTCGCCTGGGCCCTGCTGGAACCGGCCGAGGGGCAGTTCGAGTTCGGCTGGTTCGACCGGCTGCTCGACCTGCTGCACGACGGCGGGATCGGCGTCGACCTGGCCACCCCGACGGCCGTACCGCCGGCCTGGTTCCGCCGCCGGCATCCGCAGGCCCGGCTCGTCGACCGGCACGGCCTAGCACTGGGCGGGGGTGCGCGGCAGTCGTTCTGCCCCAGCTCACCCGCGTACGCCGAAGCCAGCGCGCGGATCACCGAGCAGCTCGCCCGCCGCTACGCCGACCACCCGGCGCTGGTGCTCTGGCACTCGCACAACGAGTACGGCGGCGCCAACGCGCTCTGCTACTGCGCCACCTCGGCGGAGGCGTTCCGGGACTGGCTGCGCGACCGGTACGGCGACGACCTGGACCGGCTCAACACGGCCTGGGGCACCACCTTCTGGGGGCAGCGGTACGCCGACTGGGCCGAGATCGAGCCGCCGTCGCACGCACCGACCTCGGTCAACCCGACCCAGCAGCTCGACTTCCTGCGCTTCTCCTCCGACGCGCACCTGGGCAACTTCCGGCGGGAGCGGGACATCCTGCACCGGCTCTCCCCCGGCGTGCCGGTGACCACCAACTTCATGATCGCCAACTGCAAGACGATCGACTACTGGCGCTGGGCCGCCGAGGTGGACGTGGTCTCCAACGACCACTACCTGCGGGCCGAGGAGCCGGACAACCACATCGAGCTGGCGATGTGCGCCGACCTGACCCGGGCGGTCGCCGGTGGCCGCCCCTGGCTCTTGATGGAGCACGCCACCTCGGCGGTGAACTGGCAGCCCCGCAACATCGCCAAGCGCCCCGGTGAGCTGCGCCGCAACAGCCTGTCCCACCTGGCCCGCGGCGCCGAGTCGGCGCTCTTCTTCCAGTGGCGGGCGTCCCGGTTCGGCGCCGAGAAGTTCCACAGCGCGATGCTGCCGCACGGCGGCACCGACACCCGGATCTGGCGCGAGGTGGTGGCGCTCGGCGCCGACCTGCCCAGCCTCGAACCGCTGCGCGGCACCCGGGTGGTCGCCGACGTCGCGGTGCTGTGGGACTGGGAGTCCTGGTGGGCTGTGGAGCTGGACTGGCGGCCCTCGGTCGACCTGGACTACCGGGAGCGGATGGCGGCCTACTACGAGCGGCTCTGGCGGGACCGGCTCAGCGTGGACTTCGCCCACCCGGAGCGGGCGCTCGACGGCTACCGGCTGGTGGTCGTACCGAGCCTCTATCTGACGACGCCGGCCGCGGCCGAGAACCTGCGCCGGTACGTCGCGGGCGGCGGGACGCTGCTGGTCTCGTACTTCTCCGGGATCGTGGACGCGGACGACGCCATCCATCCCGGTGGGCACCCGGGGGCGCTGCGCGAGCTGCTCGGGTTGACCGTGGAGGAGTTCCTGCCACTGCGCTCGGGCGAGACTGTCCGGCTGGCGGCGGTCGACGCCGACCCGGCCCGGGCCGGCGCGGAGGTCACCGGGGACGTCTGGGCCGAGGTGGTGGTACCGCAGGGCGCCACGCCGGTACTGAGCTATCTGGACGGTCCGGCGGCCGGCGGGCCGGCGGTCACCCGGCACACCCTCGGTGCCGGCCACGCCTGGTACGTCTCCACCCGGCTCACCGCCGCCGGCCTCGCCCCGGTGCTCCGGGCGGCGTACCGGGACGCCGGTCTGGTCCCGCCGGACGGGGTGCCCGAGGGCGTCGAACTGGTCCGCCGGGCCGGTGCCGACGGCAGCCGGTTCCTGATCGCGATCAACCACACGGACCGGGAGGTGGAGTTGGCGGCCACCGGCACCGACCTGCTCGACGGCAGCTTCCAGCCGGGCGTGTGCCGGATACCGGCCGGCGGGGTACGCGCGCTGCGCGCCTGACCGGGCGGAGAGGCCTGGTGGCCTCTTGACATCCATCGACGGTGATGGTTCCGTGAGCGCTCACAACAGCCTCTCTCAAACCCGCGACGAGATCGCTTGTTATTCCAGTTCAACAAGGGCATGTCGTGCCTGTGAGCGCTCCCAGCCCGTAGCCTGGGCGACCGGTGTCGCCTCGGCGTTTGTCAAGGAGGAACGTCGACTGATGCAACACAGGAAGATCGCCCTCGGGACGCTCGCGCTCGTCGCGGTCCTGGTCGTACCCGATCTCGGTCGACCGGCGGCGGCCGGCTCCGGCACCGCACCGCCGGTGGTGAACCCGGGCTTCGAGGTCACCGGCGCCGACGGCTCGCCGACCGGCTGGTCGGTACGCGGTCAGCGCTCCGCCAGCGTCGTGGAGCCGGGCGGCCGTACCGGGGCGAACCGGCTCACCCACCGGGCCGACCAGCCGTACCGGGTCCAGACGTACCAGCGGCTCACCGGGCTGCGCCGGGGCGACCACACCCTCCGGGTCTCGGTACGCGCCAGCGGCGGCCAGCGCGACGCGTACGTCTCGCTCACCGGCTGCGGCGGACCGGGCCGGCGGGTCGACCTGCCCCGCACCGGCGCCGAGTGGTGGGTGGAGGTGTCCCTCACCACCCGGGTCAGCACCGGCCGCTGCACCGTCGCGCTCGTCTCGGACGGCAACGCCGGGGACTGGGCGCACTTCGACGACCTGACGCTGCGCCCGGCCACCCGGCCGGCCGGTGCCCCCGCGCTGCGGATCGCCGGAGCCGACGTCTCGCACCTGACCAAGAACGAGCACCACGGCGCGGTCTACCGGGATCGCACCGGGCGGCCCGGGGACGCGCTGCGGATCCTGCGGGACAACGGCGTCAACTACGCCCGGGTGAAGGTCTGGGTGGACCCGGCCGACGGGTTCAGCGACAAGGCGGACGTGCTGGCCAAGGCGCGCCGGGCCAAGGCGCTCGGCATGGGCCTGCTGGTCGACTTCCACTACTCGGACACCTGGGCCGACCCGGGCAAGCAGTTCAAGCCGGCCGCCTGGGCCGAACTGCCCTTCGACCAGCTCCGGCAGGCGCTCTACGACCACACCTACGACGTGGTGTCCAGCCTGCGCCGGCAGGGCACCCCGGCCGACATGGTGCAGGTCGGCAACGAGATCAACGGCGGGATGCTCTGGCCGGACGGGCGCTGGGACAACTGGGACGGGCTGGCGACGCTGCTCACCGCCGCCAGCACCGCGGTCACCGACGCCTCGCCGCGCAGCCGGGTCGCGCTGCACCTGGCCGAGGGCGGCGACAACGGCGCCCACCGGTGGTGGTTCGACAACGCGGTGAACCGGGGCGTGCCGTTCGACCTGATCGCCGTCTCGCACTACACGTACTGGCACGGCCCGCTCGGATCGCTCCAGGCCAACCTCCTCGACCTGACCAGCCGGTACGGCCGGCCGGTGATGGTGGTGGAGACCGGGTACGGCTTCACGCTGGCCGAGCACGACCACGAGACCAACATCTTCAACTCCTCGCTGCAACAGGTCGGCGGCTATCCGGCCACCCCTGAGGGTCAGGCCGACGCGATCCGCGACATGGTCAGCACCGTCGCCGCCGTACCCGGTGCGCTCGGCGTCTTCTACTGGGAACCGACCTGGACCGCGGTTGCCGGAGCCGGCTGGGATCCGGCCGACCCGACCTCCGGGGACGGCTGGGAGAACCAGGCGCTCTTCGACAACTCCGGTCGGGCCCTGCCCGGACTGCGGGTACTCGGCGGCGCCGCGCGATGAACTCCAGGTAGGCCGGCGTACCCGAGGCGGGACGGCGACCGACCTGGCTGGCCGGCGTACCAGCGCGGGTACGCCGGCCACCCATCCCCCCGACGGAAGGAAACCCCATGAGCGGTCCGTCCCATCCGCTCCGTACGGCAGCCGCCGCTCTCGGCGCCGTACTGCTCGCCGCCGGCCTGGTCGCCGGCCCTGCCCCGAGCCCCGTCCGCGCCGCTGCCACCATCACCAACCCGGGCTTCGAGTCGTCCGGCGCCGGCCAGAGCCCGGCGGGCTGGTCCGAGTCGTCCGGCTCCGGGCAGCAAAGCGCCAGCTTCACCGAGGCCGGCGGGCGGTCCGGCAACTACCAGTTGGCGCACTGGGCCTCCGGCGCCTACCGGGTCGAGACCTACCAGCAGCTCACCGGGCTCGGCGCCGGGTCGTACACGTTGCGGGCCTGGGTGCGCTCCGGCGGCGGCCAGGTCGCGGCGTACCTGGCGCTGCGCAACTGCGGCGGCGCCGAGCAGCGGGTCACCATCCCGGCCGCGTCGAACTGGACCCAGATCTCGGTGACCGCCCAGGTCAGCAGCGGGCAGTGCACCGCCGTGGTGGTCTCCGACGCCCGGGCCGGAAACTGGATCAACGTGGACGACGTCGAGTTCACCGGCGGTGGCACCGGCAATCCGGGTGGCAGCATCTCGATCCGCGGTGTCGACATCTCCACCCTGCTCAAGAGCCAGGACCGGGGCGGCGTCTACCGGGACGCCGCCGGCACCCAGCGGGACCCGCTGCAACTGCTCACCAGCAACGGGGTCAACTACGCCCGGCTGAAGGTCTGGGTCAACCCGGCCGACGGCTACAACAACCGGGCCCGGGTGCTGACCATGGCCAGCCGGATCAAGGCCCAGGGGATGCGGCTGCTGGTCGACTTCCACTACTCGGACAGCTGGGCCGACCCGGGCAAGCAGAACAAGCCCGCCGCCTGGAGCGGCTACAGCTTCAGCCAGCTCCGGGACGCGGTCTACAACCACACGTACGACGTGCTGAACGCACTGAAGGCGCAGGGTACGACGGCCGACATGGTGCAGGTCGGCAACGAGATCAACGACGGCATGCTCTGGCCGGACGGGCGCAGCAACAACTGGGCCAACCTGGCCGCCCTGCTCACCGCCGGCAGCAACGCGGTGAAGGCGGTGAACAGCTCGACCCAGGTGATGCTGCACCTGGCCGAGGGCGGCAACAACTCGCAGCACCGTTGGTGGTTCGACCAGGCCACCTCCCGGGGAGTGCCGTTCGACGTGATCGGGGTGTCGCACTACCTCTACTGGCACGGCTCGCTGGCCGGTCTCCAGGCCAACCTCAACGACCTGGCCTCCCGGTACGGCCGGCCGGTGGTGGTCGCCGAGACCGCGTACGGCTTCACCCTGAACGCCGACGACAGCGAGCCGAACATCTTCAACTCCTCGTTGCAGTCCGCCGGCGGCTATCCGGCCACTCCGCAGGGCCAGGCCGACGCGCTACGGGCGGTATTCGACGTGGTCCGCTCGGTGCCGAACGGGCGGGGCCTCGGCGTCTTCTACTGGGAGCCCACCTGGACGGCGGTGCCCGGCAACGGCTGGGATCCGACCAACCCGTCCTCGGGCAACGGCTGGGAGAACCAGGCGCTCTTCGACTACGGCGACCGCGCGCTGCCAGGGCTGGCGGTCTTCGGCTCGGTGTGACGCGAGGCACACCGGCCCGGCCGGGCCGGTGTGCACACCTGTGGCGGGGGGGGGGGGGGGGCCCCCCGGGGGGGGGCGCCGGGCGCGGGGCGGGCCCCGCCCACACCGGCCCGGCCGGGCCGGTGTGCACACCTGTGGCGGCTCCCGCCCGGATCACCGGGCGGGAGCCGCCGTCGTCGGCTGCGCGCACCGCCGCACCTAAGATAGACAGTTGTAAATAAAACCTGTTACAAGCTGTTAGCGATGGCGAGCACTAGGGATCGATGTCTCTCGATGTAACCTGGTAGTCGGCGTCCGTTTACCCACCGGCCACCGGATGATATCCAGGAGGACAGGACCCATGCCCCCACTCGCCCTCTTTGCGGCGGACATCGTCGCAGTGACCCTGCTCGTGTTCGGGCTCTACTTCCCACGCCACCGGCGCCGAGACCTGGTCGCCGCGTACCTCGGCGTCAACATCGGGGTGATGGCGGTGGCGAGTTCGCTCAGCACCAGCAGCGCCGGTACCGGTCTGGGTCTCGGTCTGGCGCTCTTCGGGGTGCTCTCCATCATCCGGCTCCGCTCCACCGAGCTCGACCAGCACGAGGTGGCGTACTACTTCTCGGCGCTGGCGCTCGGCATCCTCTCCGCCCTCGGCGGCGGTCCGGCGTGGCAGGTCCCGACCATGATGGCCCTGATCCTCGTGGTGATGTTCGTCGGCGACCACCCCCGGCTGTTCCGTAACTACCGGCGGCAGAGCATGTTCCTCGACTCGGCCATCACCGACCACCTCGCGCTGGTCGCCTATCTCGAACAGAAGCTCGGCGCCCGGGTGCACTCGGCCAGCGTCCAGCGCCTCGACCTGGTCAACGACACCACCCTGGTGGACGTGCGGTACTCGCACCCCTCGGTGCGGCAAGCGGTCCGGAACGTCCCGGTGGCCACCGGTGGGGTGCCGCGATGACCATCGCCGTCGACTGTGCCCCGCCCGCACACCTGAAACCGATCGGACTGGACGAACTCACCGAACGCGCCGCGTTGCAGACCCGGGTGGACCGCAAGTACGTGCTGCCAGTCACCGAGGCGCGGGCCGTCGTCGCCCAGCTCGATCTGGACACCCTGGCCCTGGAGATCGACGGACGCCGCTGCTTCAACTACCGCTCGGTCTACTTCGACACCCCGGAACTGACCAGCTATCTGCTCACCGCCCAGCGCCGGCGCCGCCGGTTCAAGGTACGCACCCGGACCTATCTCGACTCGGCGGAATGCTGGCTCGAGGTGAAGACGCGCGGCCGCAGGGGCAACACCGTGAAGGACCGGCTGCCGTACCGGCCGGACCACGAACGGAGCCTCACCCTCGGGCGGCAGTTCGTCGACGACGTACTCGCAAGGGAGTCGATCGAGGTCGGCGGCCGGGTCTTCGCCCCGGTCCTCGTCACGCGGTACCGACGCAGCACGCTCTTCCTCGCGGCCACGGTGAGCCGGGTGACCATCGACACCGAGCTGGCCTGGGAGGGCGACACCGGCCCGCTCCAGCTACCGGGGCTGGCGGTGGTCGAGACCAAGACCGGTTCGACCGCATCCTGCGTGGACCGCCTGCTCTGGGCGCGGGGCCACCGGCCGGTCAGGATCTCCAAGTACGCCACCGGGATGGCCGCGCTCCGGCCGGACCTGCCGTCGGCACCCTGGCGCCGCACGCTGCGCCGGCACTTCGCCTTCACCGGGGCCACCGACGGCCACCGGTCCCATTTCGACGTCGACCGATCCGGTCTCAGCCTCGTGGCGAGCGCGGTCCGTCCCCCGAACAGCTCTGGAACGGAGTAGGAATGCGCACACTCGGCTACTACCTGGCGGGCGTCCTGGTCGCCGCGGCGATGGGTCCGGCGGCCGGCCCCGCCCCGGGGCGGGACGACGGACCCGACCGTCCGGTCTCGGTCGCCCGGGGCACGGCGGCCCAGAACGGCGGGGCGGCCGCCGGACCGGTGCACAGCTCCACCGACGCGGCGGCGGAGGCCCAGGCGGACCCGACCGGTGACATCACCTTCTCGGTGCCGAGCGGCACCTTCCAGGGCGAGGTCTCGGTCGCGCTGGGCAGCACGGTGAGCGGGGCGGAGGTCCGGTACTCCACCGACGGCCAGCCGCCCGGCGCCAGCTCGCCGGTGTACTCCGGCACGCCGCTGAGGTTCACCCGCACCACGCAGCTCCGGGCCCAGGCGTACCTGAACGGCGCTCCCACCGGCGCACCCGGCACCGCCATGTACGTCGCCCGAGCGGTGAACACCAGCCACGACCTGCCGGTCCTGCTGCTGGACGCGTACGGGGCCGGCGCTCCGGGGCGGGAGTACCTCGACACCGCCGTCATGCAGTTCTCGCCGGTGAACGGGGCGACCTCGCTCTCCGCCGCACCGAGCCTGGTCAGCCGGGGTGGCTTCCACCTACGCGGACAGTCCAGTGCGATGTTCCCGAAGACGCCGTACCGGCTGGAGCTGCGGGACAACGCCGACGACGACGCCGATCTGCCGCTGCTGGGCATGCCGGCCGACTCCGACTGGGTGCTGCGCGGGCCGTACTCCGACAAGGCACTGATCCGGGACGCCTTCATGCACGGCCTGGGCCAGGACATGGGCCTGCACGCCCCGCGCTTCGCCTTCGCCGAGGTGTACGTGAACACCGACGCGCAGCCGGTGGCCGCGAACGACTACCTCGGGGTCTATCTGATCATCGAGACCATCAAGAACTCGAAGAACCGGCTCGACCTGAAGCAGCTCGACGAGGACGACACCACGCTGCCCAAACTGACCGGCGGATACATCTTCAAGTTCGAGTGGATGGCGGCGGAGGAGCCGACCCTGCCCTGCCAGGGCGCCGACGCCACCTGCTGGCACTACCTGGAGGTGGTCGACCCCGACCCGCTGCAACCGGCGCAGGCCGAGTGGCTGCGCCAGCACCTCCAGCAGTTTCACGATCTGTTGCGCAGTCCCGGGTTCGCCGATCCGGTGACCGGCTATTCGAGCTTCATCGACGTGGACTCCTTCGTCGACCAGCTCATCGTCAACGAGCTGAGCCGGGGCATGGACGCCTACCTGCGGAGCGCGTACTTCCACAAGGACCGGGACGGCAAGATCGTCGCCGGTCCGCTCTGGGACTTCGACCTGACCTTCGGGGTGGGCGGATACTTCCAGAACGACCAGATCGCCGGCTGGCAGCACCAGCAGACCCGCACCCCGAGCGCGAACGACTGGTTCCAGCGGCTGCTCCAGGACCCGGCCTTCGTCGACCGGGTCAGGGCCCGCTGGCAGCAGCTCCGCCAGGGGGTACTCTCCAACGCCCAACTCCAGGCCCGGATCGACCGGCTGACCGCCCCGCTGACCGCCGCCGCGCAACGAAACTTCCAGCGCTGGCCGAACCTCAGCACCCGGATGCTCGGCCCGTTCATCACCCCGACCTCGCCGACCTGGCAGGGACAGGTGCAGTTCATGCGGGACTGGATGTTCCAGCGGGCGGCGTGGCTGGACACCACCGGCGGCTGGGGCTCCGGCGGGCCGACCAACCCGCCGACGACTCCGCCGGCCACCACCAGGCCGCCGACCCCGCCGGCGACCACCCCACCGGCCTCGGGCCGGACGTGTACGGCGGCCTACAGCGTCGTCGGCCAGTGGACCGGCGGATTCCAGGCCAGCGTACGGGTCACCGCCGGCTCGGAACCGATCACCGGCTGGCGGGTCAACTGGACGTACGCCAACGGCCAGACGGTCAACCAGTCCTGGGAGGCGACCGTCAGCACCAGCGGCGCGACGGTGACCGCGACGAACGCCGCACACAACGGGGCGCTCGGCACGGGGGCCAGTACCACCTTCGGGTTCCTCGGGACCTGGAACGGCACCAACAGCCTGCCCACCCCCACCTGTACGGCGTCCTGACCGCCCGCCACCCCTAGCGTCATGGCGTACTCCTGCCGGCGCCGGCCTCTGGTCGGCGCCGGCAGTGTGTTCCGGATCACGCGCAGGAATCGACAACTGGGCTGACGCGTTGTCGCCGATAGTTTCCCGATATATCGTAGAGCTATCAACGACAATCAGAAGGAGGCCCAGATGGGTTTTCACCGAGGGTTCTACGCGATGCAGGAAGCCCGGATGCGGGGCTTCGGCTTCCCCCCGCCGGGTCACGGACACGGCCACGGCCGAGGTGGCGGCCGGGGACGCGGTGGTGGCCGCGGACGCCGACCGAACGTCCGCGCCGCGGTCTTGGCGCTGCTGACCGAGCGGCCGATGCACGGCTACGAGATGATCCAGGAGCTGGACTCGCGCACCGGCGGTGCCTGGCGGCCGAGCCCGGGTTCGATCTACCCGACCCTGCAACTCCTGGAGGACGAGGGCCTGGTCGCCGGCAGCACCGAGTCGGGCGGCGGGCGGCGCCGCTTCGGGCTCACCGAGGCCGGGCAGGAGGAGGCCGCGCAGGCGGCCGCACAGCCGCCGTGGGCCGAGTTCGCCCAGGACACCATCAACAGCTGGCACGACATCCGGGAGGCCGGCTTCCAGGCGATGAACGCACTGCGCCAGGTCATGATGACCGGTACGGACGACCAGCGTGAGCGGGCCGCCCAGGTGCTCGACGAGACCCGGCGCAAGCTGTACGCCATCCTCGCCGAGTCGGAGTAGCCGGAGTAAGCCGGCCCGCGCCGGTGACCGGGCCGGGCCGGTTGGTAGTGCGCCGCGCCCGGCGGAGACCAGTCGATCGGGGCACTGTAGAGCTGCCCCGCCCGTGCGCCCGGACGCCGCGGTCGGCATCGGACCGACGCGGCGCCCGGGCGCTCACCGCACTCGGGCGCCCACCGCGGGAAGGGCTGTGGATGCCCCGACTGTGCACCCCGCTCGACAGTCTCCGGAAAGACTTGCCCACGGCGAGCCGACTCCGGCGCCTCATCTCCTGCCGCCGCCAACCCGGACCACCGGGCCGGTGCCCGGGGCGGCGGTCAGTGCACCGTGACGGTGGGCTTGACGACCAGGTCGCGCAGCTCCTCGGGCAGCTCGGCACCCATTTCGTCGGCGAGCCGGACGGCCTCCTCGATCAGGGTCTCCACGATCTGACCCTCGGGCACAGTCTTGATCACCTGGCCCTTGACGAAGATCTGCCCCTTGCCGTTACCGGAGGCCACCCCGAGATCCGCCTCCCGCGCCTCACCGGGACCGTTGACCACGCAGCCCATCACCGCCACCCGCAGCGGCACCGGCAGCCCCTCCAGACCGGCGGTGACCTCCTCGGCCAGCTTGTAGACGTCGACCTGGGCCCGGCCGCAGGACGGGCAGGAGACGATCTCCAGGCCGCGCTCGCGCAGCCCCAGCGACTCCAGGATGGCGGCGCCGACCTTGATCTCTTCCACCGGCGGCGCGGAGAGCGAGACCCGGATGGTGTCGCCGATCCCCTCCGCGAGCAGGGCCCCGAAGGCCACCGCCGACTTGACGGTGCCCTGGAACGCCGGACCCGCCTCGGTCACCCCGAGGTGCAGCGGATAGTCGCACTGCTCGGCGAGCTGCCGGTACGCCCGGATCATCACCACCGGGTCGTTGTGCTTGACCGAGATCTTGATGTCCCGGAAGCCGTGCTCCTCGAAGAGCGAGCACTCCCAGAGCGCCGACTCGACCAGCGCCTCGGCGGTGGCCTTGCCGTACTTGGCCAGCAGGCGCTTGTCCAGTGAGCCCGCGTTGACCCCGATCCGGATCGGTACCCCGGCTGCAGAGGCCGCCGCCGCGATCTCCTTGACCTTGTCGTCGAACTGCCGGATGTTGCCCGGGTTCACCCGTACCGCCGCGCAGCCGGCGTCGATCGCCGCGAAGACGTACTTCGGCTGGAAGTGGATGTCGGCGATCACCGGGATCTGCGACTTCTTCGCGATCGCCGGCAGCGCCTCCACGTCGTCCTGGGACGGCACCGCCACCCGGACGATCTGGCAGCCGGAGGCGGTCAGCTCGGCGATCTGCTGGAGCGTCGAGTTGACGTCGGCGGTCAACGTGGTGGTCATCGACTGCACCGACACCGGCGCGCCGCCGCCGACCAGTACCGAACCGACCTTGATCTGCCGGCTGACGCGCCGGGTCGCCAGCGGTGGCGGCGGTACGGCGGGCATGCCGAGGCTGACGGCGGTCACTGTCTTCACCTCTGGATCAGGGTTATCGGATTGACCACGTCGGCGGTGATGGTGAGCAGCGTAAACGCGCCGCCGATCAGGATCAAAGCGTACGTTACGGGCATCAGCTTGAAGTAGTCGACCCGCCCGGGGTCGGGCTTGCCGAGCCGGGCGAAAAGCCAGGACCGGACCCGTTCGAACCAGGCGATGGCGATGTGCCCGCCGTCCATCGGCAGCAGTGGGAGCAGGTTGAAGACGCCGATGAAGAAGTTCAGCGAGATGAAGAGGAGGACGAAGATCTCCCAGAGGCCGTGCTGGACGGCCTCGCCACCGAGCCGGCTCGCCCCGACCACGCTGATCGGGGTGTCGATGTCGCGCTCCTCGCCGGTGATCGCCGCCCAGAGGGCGGGGATCTTCTGCGGGATCCGCTGGAGCGCCTTGACGGTGTTGACCGCCATCTCGCCGGTGAAGTCGGCGGTGGCACCGAAGGCGCCGATCGGGCCGTAGGTGACGGTCGGCGGAGTGCCGAGCCCGACGCCGAGGGCCGAGACCGGGCCGACCGGACCGTCCGCCTGGTCCTGCGGCGGGCGCTGCACCTCGGCCAGGTTGACCTGGGCGGTCTGGGTCGTGCCGTCCCGCAGGTACGTCACCTGCACCGGTCCCGGCTTGGTCGCCCGCACGGCGTCCAGCATCTGGCCCCAGTTGGCTACCGGGGTGGCGCCGATCGCGGTGATCACGTCGCCGCTGCGCAGGTTGGCCTGGGCCGCCGGGCTCGCCAAGTCGCCGGGCTGGCAGGCCCGGGCCGCGTTCTCCTGGACCACACAGGGCGCCAGCTCGATCCGGGCCGGCTCGTTGCGGATCTCGGCGGTGTTGGTCGGGTAGTCGGGGTTGGGCAACCCCATGAAGATCGCGGCGAACCAGAGGGTCACGATGGCGAGGGTGAAGTGCGCCACCGAGCCGGCGGCCATCACCGCGGTCCGCTTCCAGAGCGGGTACCGCCACATCACCCGGGGCTCGTCCGCCGGGTCGACGTCGTCGTCCTGCGGCGTCATGCCGACGATCTTGCAGAAGCCGCCCAGCGGGATCGCCTTGAGGCCGTATTCGGTCTCACCCCGCCGGAACGACCAGATGGTGGGGCCGAAGCCGACGAAGTAACGGGTGACCTTCATCCCGAACCGCTTGGCCACGAGCATGTGCCCGGCCTCGTGCAGGCTCACCGAGATCAGGATCCCCAGGGCGAACGCCACCACCCCGAGCAGATACAGCATCAGGCTCCTTCCACCGCTTCCGCGATGATCTCCTGGGCGTGCGCCCGCGCCCAGGATTCGGCGGCGAGCACCTCCTCGACGTTACCCGGTTCGGCAAAATCCGGGGCCGCCTCCAACACCCGTTCCAACGTGTCGACGATGCCGAGGAACGGCAGCCGGCCGGTCAGGAAGGCGGCGACGCACTCCTCGTTGGCCGCGTTGTAGATCGCCGGGCGGCAGCGGCCGACCGCACCGGCCTGCTTGGCCAGGCGTACGGCCGGGAACGCCGCCTCGTCCAGCGGTTCGAAGCGCCAGCTCTGGGCCGCCGTCCAGTCGACCGCGGGCGTGGCCCCGGCGACCCGGTCCGGCCAGCCGAGGGCGAGCGCGATCGGCAGCCGCATGTCCGGCGGGCTGGCCTGGGCCAGCGTCGAGCCGTCGACGAACTCGACCATCGAGTGGATCATCGACTGCGGGTGCACCACCACGTCGATCTGGTCGTACGGCACGCCGAACAGCTCGTGGGTCTCGATCACCTCCAGCGCCTTGTTCACCAGGTTGGCGCAGTTGATCGTGACGACCGGTCCCATGTTCCAGGTGGGGTGCGCGAGCGCCTGCTCGGGGGTGACGGCGATCAGCTCGTCCCGCGCCCTGCCCCGGAACGGTCCGCCGCTGGCGGTGAGGATCAGCCGGCGCACCTCGGCGCGGCTGCCGCCGCGCAGGCACTGGGCCAGCGCCGAGTGCTCGGAGTCGACCGGCACGATCTGGTCCGGCCGTTGGAGGGCGGCGCGGACCACCGGACCACCGGCCACCAGCGACTCCTTGTTGGCCAGCGCGAGGGTACGCCCGGCACGCAGCGCGGCCAGGGTGGGCGCCAACCCCAGCGAACCGACGACACCGTTGAGCACGATGTCGCAGGGCCACTCGGCCAGCTCGGCCATTGCGGCCGGCCCGGCGACGATCTTGGGAAGCTTGAAGTCGCCGCTGGCCCATCCCCGCTTGGCGGCCTCGGCGTAGAAGGCCAGTTGCAGGTCCTGCGCGGCGGACGCCTTGGCGACACCGACCGCCTCGACCCGGAGTTCCAGGGCCTGGGCGGCGAGCTGGGCCACGTTGCCGCCTCCTGCGCCGAGCGCGACCACCCGGAACCGGTCCGGGTTGCGCCGGACGATGTCGATCGCCTGGGTACCGATCGAGCCGGTCGAGCCGAGCAGGACGATCTCGCGGGGAGAACTCACCCGGCCATTCTCCCTGACCTTTGCTGGGCCTTCGCTGGGAGCCTCGGCTTTCCCGGTGTCACGCCACCGGCTCCGCTCGCGGGACCGCTCAACCAGGTCCGTACGCTGGGTGCGCTCGGCCTCGAAAGGACCTCGGTGGTTGATCTTGACCACACCCCCGCACAGGCCGTCCGGGAGGCCGGGCTCCGCGAGGTCTCCGAAGCGCTACCCGACATCGGGCAGGCGATCAAGCGGACGAAAATCTGATCACCGCAAGCCAGCGCACCCAACCTGATCCTCACCCCGGCCGCGCCGCTACGACTGCCCCTCGGCCGGACGGCCGTCGGCAGTGACACGGGCAGGCGTCGGGTCACCACCCGCCCCGCCCGGGAGCAGACCGCGGTCGATCAGGAAGCGGGTCAACTCGTCGGCCTGCCCGTCGGTCAGGCCGGCCCGTGGGATGTCCCAACTCGCCAGGCCACCGGCCTGCCAGAGCACGAAGCCGAAGGGATATGTCCGGGCCCGCGCGACCAGGTCCCAACTCAGCGCCGTCCGCGCCCGCGCCGACTGCCAGCCCAACTCGTCGTCGGTCAACCGGTAGGTCCGGTCCGCGTACCAGGTCGGGGGCAACCGGGCCACCAACTGCCGGGCCATGATGAACGGCTTGATCACCCAGCAGATTCCCAGGCCGAGCAGGACGCCGCTGCCGGCGGCTGCCCCGATCCGGTCCGGCTGGTAGGCCAGCGCCCCGGCCGAGATCAGCACCACCCCCAGCAGGCCGGTGAAGATCCGGCTGCGCAGCATGGTGACGGCGAAGAGCTGCCGGGCGTACGTCCGATCCCGGGCGGGGGTGAACTCGATATGCACGGCGAGACCCTACTCAGCCACGCCCCACGCACCGCATCGGCCCGGACGGGGGATTGATCTGGAGATCCGATCGGGTCCGGAGCGTCACGACGTCTCCGAGCCCCACCAGGCCGGCGTCGGCCCGGCCAGAGCAATTCCCGGCGTGAACCCGGCGACCCGGCCGCCGTCACCCCGGCCGCACCTGCCGTTGCGTCCATCGGACCGAGCCCGGTCCGGGCGGACCGATTCCCGTTACCGGCGGACCGGGACCGGTCAGAAACGACTGAGCCGGAACGTCTCCAACTCCGCACCGCCATACCAGTCGGTGCGCCGGCCGACCGAGGTCATGCCGAGCCGCCGGGCGACCGCCATCGACGCCTCGTTGCCCGGGGACACCACGGCGTAGATCTCCGGAACCCCGGCGGCGAAGCCCCGCTCGACCGCGCCCCGGGCCGCCTCGGTGGCGTAGCCGTGCCCCCACGAATCGGGGTGCAGGTGCCAACCGACCTCGACGTCGTCGGTCAGCTCCGCCTCGTCGCGTCCGGGCAGCGGCTTCAGCATCACCGTGCCGACCACCCGGCCGTCGTCCCGGCACTGCACCGCCCAGATGCCGTACCCCGGGCCGAACCCGGCGGTGCGGACGTGCCACCGGCGTACCGTCTCGGCGGCGTCGGACGGCTCGCGGAGCGGGAAGGTGGGCGCGCCGAGGAACCGCACCACCTCCGGCCGGGAGTACGTGTCGAAGACCCGGGCCAGGTCGTCGGGCTCCAGCGTCCAGTCCCGGACCACCAGCCGCTCGGTCTCGTATATCGTCACGCGGCCGGATGCTAGTCACCCGGCACCCGGTCGGCCAGCCATTTGCGGCGCGGCCCGGCACCGGCCCCGATGCCGGGCCGGCCGACCGCCTTCCGAGCCCCAGGCTCCCCGACCGTGGTTGTGATGGAGCAGACCGGCTCCACCAGGGCGACGGTATCTGGCCCACCGCAGGCTAAGCGTCAGCCCTCGTTGTTACCGAATGTAGTCGCCGCCCGCGCTTGCGCACGGCAACGGCACCTGACCGTGCGCTGTCTGCGGCTAGAGCAAGCACATCCTTCGATAACTCCAAGTCATACGGGCGCACAGTCCGCGCCATGAACTGGTAGAGGGCCCGCTAATCAGCCCGTTCAGGCGTCGTTGTGGCGGGTGGCTGGTTCAGCGTGGTCAGGTTTGCGTGGGCATCGTCGGCTTCGACCATGCCGAGGTCGGTATCAACTCGGCATGACCGTACGCAGCGAAGCTCACGTCCGTGTTGCTTTCGGGAATCGCCTCGTGAACAGCGACCCCACGGCCGCGATGGTGGACCCCGCCGTGCTGACTTCGGCATGGGCGCGTATCGGTACCTGCTCGCGCCGGGCAATCGGTCACGGCGCGGGCTCGGCCGGGCGGCTGCTGGTGTCGTAGGCGTTCTTCGCGGCGACCACGGCCGCCTGGACGTGTTCGGGATCGACGCCATGCACGTTGAGTGGCGGGTGCAGGCGCCGGACCAGTTCGGCCTCGATGGTCGCCGGCTCCGCGTCCTCGGCCCAGGTGAGACGCAGGTGCGCGTACATCCAGGCGGTCAGCCGTGCCTCGTCCTCGGGAACCAGGACAACGCGGTCGGTCCAGGTCGTCCGGTAGCCCTCGGACACGAGGAGCCCGGCCAGTGTGCGGCGCAGCGTCGAACTGCCCGAGCGCCGGAGATGGTTGCGCAGGATCCGGCCCCGAAGACTGGTCGCCCGACCGAGGTAGAGCAGTCGTAGCGACGGGACGTGCCCGTTCGGCGGCCCGGGGAGGTCGGGAAGGGTCGAGGGAGCGGCCCACCAGGCGTAGACACCACTGCCGCGGCTGAGTCCCTTGACGGCGACGTCGAGTCCGACCGGCGTGCCGGACAGCAGGCGCAGCGCCTCCGCGACCCGGGCCTCGTCGGTGCGGACGTCGTCGGGTCGCATTTCGGGAGTGTTCATCGGGACGATGCTAGGCGTCCCGTCCGGTCCTGTCGGTGCCACTGGGACTGGGGTGCTGGCCGCATGGGTCTGGCGGCGGCGGTCGTAGTGGCCCGAGCCACCCGAATCGCCATCCGGGGCTGAGTCGGCTGTCATCGGGGTATCACCGTGGAAGAGTCAGGCGAACCCACACCGGACGTGATCCAGGCGAACAGGGGTACGGCATGTTCCTGATCTTCGGTTTGCGTACCAAGTCGGAGCGGCTGGGGCTGGTCCCGATGGCCTGCCGGGTCTGCGGGCAGTCCGGCAGCATGCTGCTGGTGCGCGAGATCACCCGGTTCAGCCTCTTCTTCGTACCGCTGTTCCGGGTCCGGACGAAGCACGTGCTCTACTGCACCAACCCGCTCTGCGGCGCGCGCACCGACATCGGAGCGGGCGAGGCACGGCGCCTGCTTGCCGGAGCGCCGCGCTGACCGACGGACAGATCGGCTGCGGCTCCCGGGTCATCCGCTATATCTGCACGCTTTCCCTTCTCTTGGTGGATCTGCGCATGACTGTCTCGACGTCTTCGACCAGGCCCGTCACGCACCGGTATTCTGCGCCCAAGCGGCATCAGGCTGTGGTCGGCCCAGTTGTGGCCGTCTCGGTGGAGCCGAGTTCATCCGTCATAGCCACCGGCGAGGTCGGCCGTGACTCGCGGATGCCGTACCGGCGGTAGACCCGGGCCAGCGGTCCCGGCGCCCACCAGTTCCACCGGCCCAGCAGCCGCATCGTGGCCGGTACCAGCAGCGCCCGCACCAGCGTCGCGTCGACCACGATCGCCACGATCATCCCGATGCCGATCAGCTTGACGAAAACCACCCCACCGGTGGCGAACCCGGCCACCACGACGATCAGCAGCAGCGCGGCGGCGGTGATGATCCGGCCGGTGTACTGGAGCCCGGCGGTCACCGAGGCGGTGTTGTCGCCGGTTCGGTCCCACTCCTCGCGAACCCGGGAGAGCAGGAAGACCTCGTAGTCGGTGGCGAGCCCGAAGAGCACCGCCAGCATCAGGATCGGGTTGCTCGGTTCGATGAAGCCGGTCGGGGTGAAGTCGAGCCAGTCGGCGAGGTGCCCGTCCTGGAAGATCCAGACCACCACGCCGAACGACGCGCCGATCGAGACCAGGTTCATCAGCACCGCCTTGATCGGCAGCAGCACCGACCCGAAGGCGAGGAAGAGCAGCACCAGGGTTGCCGACGCCATGATCAGGGCCATCCACGGCAGCCGAGAGGTGAGGCTGTCCAGCAGGTCCACGTCGAAGGCGGGCCGCCCGCCGACCAGTACCTCCGCGCCGGCCGGTGCCGGGATGTCCCGGACCAGCCGTACCACCCGCTCCGCCACCGGGCCGGTCGGCTCGCCGGGATAGGTCAGCGACAGCAGGGTGGAATCGCCCCGGTTCGCGGTCACCTGCACCCCGGTCACCCCGGTGACCCGGGTCAGCTCGTCGGCGAACCGCTGCGTCTCGGCGACGGAGGCGCCGGAGACGAGTACCTCGACCGGGCCGACGCTGCCGCCCGGGAAGTCCGACTCGATCCGCTCGGCCACCATCCGAGGCACCGCGTCGGCCGGCAGTACCCGCTCGTCGAAGCCGCCGGCCTCCATCCGGACCGAGGGGGCGGCGAGGACCGCCAGCACCGCGACCACACCCAGCAGGTAGAGCACCGGTCGGCGCATCACGCTGCGGGCCAGCCGGGCCCAGGCGCCGGAGCCGCCGACGCCTGCCGTACCGACCGCGCCGGCCGTGTCCGGCCGACGCCGCCACGGCAGGCGTACGGCGAGCGCGTTGATCCGCGGTCCGAGCACCGCGAGCAGGGCCGGCAGCACGGTCAGCGAGGCGAGCATCGCGACCAGGACCGCGGCGATTCCGCCCAACCCCATCGAGCGGAGGAACGACTGCGGGAAGATCAGCAGGCTGGCCAGCGCGGTCGCGATGGTGAGCCCGGAGACCATCACGGTCCGGCCGGCGGTGCTCATGGTGCGCCGGAGCGCCTCGGTGCTCGGAAGGCCGGCGGCGAGTTCCTCCCGGAACCGGCTGACGACGAAGAGGGCGTAGTCGACGGCCATGCCGAGGCCGATCAGCGTGATGATGTTGATGGCGAAGACGGAGACGTCGGTGACCATGCCGAGCAGCCGGACGGCGACGAACGCGCCGAGGATGGCCAGCCCACCGACCAGCAACGGCGTCGCTGCGGCGACCAGCCCACGAAAGATCAGGACCAGCAAGACCAGCAGCACCGGCAGGGAGATCGTCTCCGCCCGGGCGATGTCCTCGGTGGTCTGTTCGTTCGCCTCGGCCAGGAAGGCGACCGTACCGCCGACCTCGGTGGTGATCCCGGGGGCGTCCAGGGTCGGCCGCAGTTCCCGGTACGCCTCGGACTGCTCGTCCGGGTCGGTCGCCCGCAACTGCACCGCCGCGTACGTGGCGTGCCGGTCCGTCGAGAGCAGCGCCGGGGCCTGGGTCTCGTACCAGCTCGTCACGCTGGCAACCTCGGGATGCTGACGCAGCCGGTCGAGGGTGCCGGTGACCGGTCCCCGGAACGCCGGCTGGTCGACGGTGCTGCTCGGGCTGGAGTAGAGGACGAGCAGGTCCGCGCCCTGGTTGCCGAGTTCGGCGCTGATCCGCTGGTCGGTGCGGGCCGACTCGCTGTCCGGGTCCTCGAAGCCCCCGCCGGTCAGCGAGCCGAACACCCCGGTCCCCCAGGTCGCCCCGACCGCGACCAGCAGCAGACCGGCGCCGAGCACCGCCCACCGGAGGCGGACCACCGCCCTACCCCACCACCCGAACATCGTCTCGTCTCCCCCGTCAGCCGTTAGACCCTGGTAAATAAGGGTTTCAGATAGCCGGTGGGCCCTGGTGGAGATCGACGATCGTGGCCGTATCCGGCGTGGCGGTGTGGCATGAGGACGGGCCTTCGGGTACGAGCGGTGGACTGTCGACGGCACCCTGACTCGGTTGCACAACAACCTGCGCGAACAAGTCCGCGAACAGGTCGAGAACCCCGGGGGCGGCAACCATGTTTAGCAGGCTCTAACAGTTGAAGCTGGACAGCAACCAGAACGCACCCGCGCACCGACCGCGCACACCGCCACCCGAACACGCCAGCACGCCCCACATGAGGCAACAGGGTCCTACCGGCCAGCAACCAGTGGAACGGGCTCGCCCGGCTTCGGCATCCATCCTCCGGACGGCAAGCACGGCGACGACTGGTTCGTGCCACGCGCAATGAACCTTTCAACCTACCCTTACGGTCCGTCGTGGCCGCAGGCAGAAGTCGGGGCACGCGCCGCGCGGTTCAGGTTGAAAAAGGTTCAATGGTCAAGCCGTTCATGGCAGTGGACCGTCGGTTTTCGCAGTCGCGCTGAGGCGACCCCGGATCAGCGCGATCACGGTGTCGGCGGTCCGGTCGAGGTGACTGCGACCGTCGGGTAGCCGGGCCTCCGGGCTGATGTAGCTGCGCGGACCGACGTGGGTGGCCGGGTCGAGCCGGTGCACCGTGATCTTCCCATCACGGTAGGCCCGGTTCCATCCGCTCCAGCGGGACAGCCGCCACCGCTGCGGGAACATCCAGGTGCCGACTCGCTCAATCCGGTCGCCAGTACTCGTGAGCCGGTCGAGGTGCTGGGCGTGGCTGATGTCGTTGGCGCCGTTGTGGAACCCGCCGAGAGTGATCAACCAGAGCGGGGGGCGCAGTTGGGACCACAGTTCCTCCACCGCGCCGGTGGCGACCTGGGCACCGCCGCTGTAACTGAGCAGAACCACGGGGATACCACTGTCAGGCCGATAGCCGGCGAACCGGAGCTGAGTGGCGATCTGCGAGCCGACGGCGCGGTTGTACAGGGGGCGGTACCGGCGGTCGGCGGCGACGAAGGTCTGCATCACGTTGTGCAGGAACAGCACCAGACCGATGTGGCGGCGCAGCCATATCCACACCGGCCGGTCGGCGAGCGGAAGGGCCAGCGGCGAGTACGGCTGCACCTGGCCCAGCACCCTGAGCTCCGGCGCTCCGTCGATCAGGGACTTGACCAGGCGGCCGCCGTCGCGGGTGTCGTGGAAGCGGCGTTTCCCGATGCCGTCCAGATAGACCAGGTAGGCGTCCGGGGGGCGGTCCGCGTCCGCGCCTCGGGCGGGGGGCATGCCCTTGGGGCGTACGACGGTGGGGGTCCGCCAGCCTGCGGCATAGACCAGCACCTCGTAGCGGGCGAGCAGAGCTTCGGCGAGCAGGACCGGTCCGACCCCGCCGAGCAGCAGCAGAAGCGCAAACTCCATCACGTGAGCGGCTCCGGTGCTCTTGTCGTGCTGAGCCGCACGACCAGGCGGCGAATACCCTCGACGGCGACGCCAAGCCCGATTCCCGCGACGGCTACGCAGCCGGCGGCATCCCACCAGCCGAGCCCGGCCACCGAGGCGAGCGCGGTGGCGAGGCCGGCCCCCACTCCCACCATGAGGACCAGGTGCAGTAGCGGCCCGAGCAGCGGGAACGCGAGGACTGCGGCGAGTAGCAGCGGGGCGGCCAGGCCTGGTGTCCAGACCAGCGCAGCCTCGTCGGCCGGTGAGGTGGACAGCACCAGTTCGGCAAGGGTCCACGCAGACAGTGGCCAGAGCGCGAATACCGCGCCGTCGACCACGGCGCCGCCCAGCACCATCCCCACCACCCTGGTGTGCGACACGCCGGACAGGCGTGCCACCACGGGCAGGAGACGCCCGACGGCCTCGGACAGCCCGGCGAACAGCAGCAGGATGGCAACGACAGGGGACATCGGTCAGCCCCGCGGTGGCAGATCCACAGAGTCCGGCTCAGTCAACGGGCCGGTCTGCCGCAGATAGCGCTCGAGTTCGTCGGCGGCGCGCGAATAGCCGCCTGCCTGACGCTGCGCGACCTGAAGGGTGCTCGCGGCGGCCCGGAATCGGGGCTCGTCGAGCAGACGTTGGGCGAGGGCGCGCACGACCTCCACGTTGACGTCCTCGGTGCGGATCGCGAGGCCGGCACCGAGTTCGACGACGCGGGAGGCCACCAACGACTGGTCGGCGCCCTGCGGGACCACCAGCATCGGGACGCCCGCGTACAGGGCCTCGTTGACGCTGTTCACCCCGCCGTGGGTGACGAACAGCGCCGCGCGGGACAGCACCTCCGGCTGCGGTACGGAGCGGTGGGCGATCACGTTGGCCGGCAGCGGGCCGAGCGCGGCGGGATCGGTGGGTCCGGTGGAGACGATCACGGTGCCACCCAGCGGGGCGAGCGCGTCGGCAAAGCTGCGCAGCAGCCGCCGGTCGGCCCCGAACACCGTGCCGAGCGAGGCGTAGAGCACCGGGTCCAGCAGCCGCTCGACCGGGAACGACGAGTCAACTGGGCGGGCGCCGATGCTCGGTCCGACGAACCGGTACGAGTAGTCGAAACTGTCGACCTCGGGGTGGAACGCTCGCGACGTGTAGACCAGGTTGAGCGGCTGACGGATGTTCGCCAGGTCGACCAGGGGCACCTCGCGCGTGTCGTACCGGCGGCGCAGCTCCCAGCGCGACTTCAGGTATCCCCCGGCCTGGCGGGGCAGGGCCGCCGCCGCGGCGAGCAGCTCCCAGGAGCCGTGGGTGGGGCTGGGCACATGCCGATTGAACGCGAACGTGGTGAACGACGACGCTGCCGGCACGTCGAGTTCCCGGGCTGCCACCGGCCCCCACAAGCAGAGGGAGTCGTGCACGATCAGGTCGGGCCGGGCGCCGCGCAGATCGGTGAGGACGGCGGGCAGCACGCGCACGGCGGTGCGGGCAAGCTGCTCCATCACCGTGACCGGCGTCGGCGGGCCGGAGAGGGGTTGGTCATCCCCGGAGTAGAGGAGCACGCGCGCGCCGGTAGCCGCGATCTCCTCGGCGTAGGCAGGCGTCGTGTGGTAGGTGACGGAGTGGCCGCGACGAACAAGCTCGGCCACGACCGGCAGCGTCGGGTTGATGTGCCCATGCATGGCGATGTTGAGGAATGCGACTGTGCTCATCGGCCGACCCCGGACAGGACTGGGGTCAGCGCCCGGCAACATGTAACGATCACGGTCCGCCTTTCTCGGTCACAGCGTAGACGCTGCCGGATGGCATAGTGCCGTGGACAAGGTACTCACCATGTTCTGGGGGCAGGTTCGAGCGGGTCGAGCCGCGTGGAGGCGCTCTTCCAGGCCGAGCTGGCGGCCTTCCTCCAGCAACTCGGCGGCGCGGGCCGCGAGTAGCATCCAGCAGCCAGGCGGCGCGGACCGCCGAGAGGCACGCACCGGCAACCGCCAAGCCCGCACCGGGGCAGCCCAACCGAACTAGGCTTCCCGAGCATGACCGCCGAGCTACCCTCCCGCGCCGACGTCGTGATCGTCGGCGCCGGCCACAACGGCCTGGTTTCCGCGATCCTGCTGGCCCGGGCCGGCCTCGACGTGGTGGTGCTGGAGGCCGCCGACACGCTCGGCGGAGCCGCCCGCACCGAGAACCCGTTCCGCAAGGTGCCGCAACTGCGGCACTCCACCGGCTCGTACCTGCTCGGCCTGATGCCGCCGGAGCTGATCCGGCTGCTCGACGTGAAGCTGCCGGTGCTGCGCCGGGACCCGCACTACTTCCTGCCCACCCCGGGCGGGCCCGGCTCGCCGTACCTGCTCTTCGGGGCCGACCGGGAGACGACCCGACAGCAGATGGAACGGTTCTTCTCCCGGGCCGACGTGGCGGCCGACGACGCGATGCAGGCCGAACTCGCCGCGCTCCGCGACGACCTGGCGCCGGCCTGGCTGGCCGAGCCGCTGCCCGTGCCGGAGACCGCCGACCGCTACATCCGGCCCGCGCTGCGCCAGGTCTTCGTCGACCTGGTACGCGGCTCGGTCGCCGACTACCTCGCCCGGTTCGACTTCCGCTCCGAACTGCTGGTCTCGATGTACGCGGTCACCGACGGGCTCTCCGGGCTGAACGCCGGTCCGGACGACCCGGGTACCGGCTACAACTTCCTGGCCCACAACATGTGCCGGCTGCCCGGAGCGGGCGGCACCTGGATGATCGTGGCCGGTGGGATGGGTACGGTCAGCCGCACCTTCGCCGACGCCGCCCGGTCCGCCGGGGCAAGGCTCTTCAGCGGTACCCCGGTCGCCGCGATCACCGTGGACGGCGGCGCCGCCAGCGGAGTCGTACTCGACGACGGGCGGAGCGTCGCCGCCGGGGTGGTGCTCGGCGCCGGTGACCCGTACCGGCTGATGGAGCTGGTGCCCGACGGCGCGCTGCCGGCCGCGCTCACCGAACGGATGGCGGCGGTCCGGCGCACCGGCACCACCCTCAAGGTCAACCTGGCCCTCGCCGGGCTGCCGGACTTCTCCTGCCTGCCCGAGGGGGCGCCGAGCCCGTTCGGCGCCACCATCCACCTGCTGCCCGGCTCCGCGGCGCTGCTGCCCGGCTCGGCCGGCGACTCGCCGATGGCGGCCCTGCGCGGCATGTGGGCGGACGTGCGGGCCGGGCGGCTGCCGGAGGAGCCGACCATCGAGTGGTACCTGCACACCACCGTCGACCCGACGCTGCAGGACTCGGCCGGGCACCACTCGTCGGCGCTCTTCGTGCAGTCCGTCCCGTACGCCCCGACCGCCGGCTCCTGGGACGAGCTGCTGCCCGGATACGTGGCCCGGCTGCTGGAGATCTGCGACCGGTACGCCCCCGGCACCACCGGGCTGGTCGCCGACGCCGTGCCCCTGACCCCACCCGGCATCGAGGCGCACTTCGGGATCACCGGCGGGCACATCCACCACGTCGACAACACCGTCTCGTTCACCGACCGGATGCCGTACGCCACCGGGATCGACGGGCTCTACGCCGGCAGTGCCGGGTGCCACCCCGCCGGCAGTGTGATCGGCGCGGCCGGGCACAACGCGGCTCGCCGCATCCTCACCGACCTCGGTCGGCTCGGCCCGGCCACCTGAGTTCCGGCCGGGCCACCGTCCCGGATCCGCCTCGCGCCCGCGGACTCCACCGTCCCGGATCCGCCTCGGCCCGGCCACCTGAGTTCCGGCCGGGCCACCGTCCCGGATCCGCCTCGCGCCCGCAGACTCCACCGTCCCGGATCCGCCTCGGCCCGGCCGCCTGAGTTCCGGCCGGGCCACCGTCCCGGATCCGCCTCGCGCCCGCGGACTCCACCGTCCCGGATCCGCCTCGGCCCGGCCGCCTGAGTTCCGGCCGGGCCACCGTCCCGGATCCGCCTCGCGCCGGCAGACTCTCCGGCTCGGGGTGGAGGACGCGTTCAGCCTGCAGCCTCGGACTCGGCGGCGGTCGCGGTCGCCGGGGTCTCGTCGACCCGGTGCGCCCGGATCGAGTGCCCGACGCTGGTCAGGCAGCGCCCGCTGGCCAGGTCGAACCGCCAGCCGTGCAACTGGCAGGTGAGCTGGTTGTCCTCGACGATGCCGAACCGGGTCAGGTCCGCCTTCAGGTGCGGGCAGCGGCGCTGCACCACCCAGTCGCCGAGGGTGATGTCCTCGGCGTCGGTGGCCCGCTCGTGCTCGTCGTACCAGCCCTCGGCGTACTGGAGGCGCTCCTCGGAGAGGCACTTGAAGAAGGCGTAGACGAACTCGTTGTACTGACCGATCCGCGCCGCCGAGAACCGGCAGGAGAGGAAGAGCGAGTTGACCCAGTCCACCTCCTCGATGTGCAGCAGGTGCTCGACCAGCGCCCGCTCGGTACGGAACCGGTAGCGCACCTTCTCGTCCGCGTACGGCCGGACCTCCTTGCCCGGGAAGTCCACCAGGATGGATTCGACGCTCTCGCCGTCGTAGCCGACCAGGTCGAACCGGACCGGCCCGCCGACCCCCTTGGCGAGATAGATCGACTCGTCCAGCAGCGGCTCGATCCGGCGCTTCATCTCGGCCAGTACGTCGATCTCCGGATGCCGCCAGGACGCCTTCGCCGCCTCGATCACCGGCCGGGAGCGCTCCTGGTACTCCCGCAGGTGCTCCTCCTTGCGCGCGAAGAACTCCCGCACGTCCGGCACCGGGTGGGTGGTGTGCACGCTGTCCGTGCCGACCTCGGAGACGCTGCCGGGGAGCAGGATCACCCCGTTGTCGTAGCCGAGCCCGGTGTAGTGGTCGAGGAAGACCTGCTGGTCGGGGAAGATGTTCCCCTCGTCGCCGTGGATGTCGTTGAACTGCCACAGCTCGTCGTCGAGGAAGCACGGCGGGCCGGCGATCGGGAAGACCCAGGACGCCTTGAGGTCGTCGATGTAGCGGATGGTCCGGTCCATCTGCCGGTCCCGCTTCTGCTTGCCGAACGCGGTCTTCGCCGCGCTGGGCAGCTCGTAGACCATCGGATACCAGATCGCGCCGGAGAACTGGAGCAGGTGCGCGTGCACGTGCCCCAACTCGGCGAAGACCCCGAGATCGGTCGGGCGGGCGTCGTTCTGGTTCAGCAGCCGTACCCCGTCGTACTCCACCCAGAGCGAGGAGTCGCCGATCGGGCCGTCGGTGGGGCTGGTCAGCGCCTGAATCATCACCTTGAGGCCGCCGTCCAGCTCGACGACCTCCTCGCTCTTCGTCTTCAGGAAGCTGGTAAAGCCGAGTTCCCGCAGCTCGTCCTCCAGCTCGGAGGTGGGGTACTCCGGCAGCAGGACGGTCGCCTTCTTCGACACGAAGCGCGTGAGGTGCCCCGCGTCGAAGTGGTCCCGGTGCAGGTGCGAGACGTAGAGGTAGTCGACGTCGCCGAGGCTCTCCCAGTCGAGCTGTGAATTGTCCGGGAAAGGGAACCATGAGGCGAAGTAGGCCGGGTTGACCCACGGGTCGCACAGGATGCTGCCCGCACCGGTGTCGATCCGCATGCTCGCGTGTCCCGTACCGGTCAAACGCACCGCGCGGTCCCCCTATCTCGTCCCTCGCCGCAGGCGATCACAGGTGTACGCCCAAACGCTACCGGAGGCCCCGTACCGGCCGACCCGCGACGCCGGGTTGCGCCACCCGATCGCGCCGAAGCCCCGCCCAGCGCGCGGAGCTTCGAGCGGGGGCGTCAGGCCGCTCCGGAGCGTGGCGTCGGGCAGCGCCAAGGGCTGTACCGGGCAGAGCCGGCTGCGGCGGAAGGCCCGGCCCGTGCGCCGTACGCCGGGCGGCACATGCCAGACTTACCAGAATCCGATCGTGAGGAAAGGACCGGAAAGTGGCTGGAAGCGAGCCGGTGACGTCACCAGACCAACGCAAGCCGGGGCACCGCAGGGCGGGCCAGATCGGCGCGATCCTCTCCGCGGCGGCGCTGGTGCTGATGATGTTCAACAACAACGAGGTCAGCGGCATCGCGAAGATCTGGCTAGGTTCGATCGCCGCCGCCCTGGTCCTCGCCGTCGTCGGCGACACGATCCTGCGCCGCAACGGCCTGCGTTCCTGACCCTCGACCGTCGGCGCTCCTCAGCACCGCCGGCTTCCTGTCCCTCGACCGTCGGCGGTCCCGACCCTCGACGCGACGCTGGGGCGGGCTGCCCGGAAGGCTCGAAAGACCCGGCCTCGACCTGGGCTGGGTAGCGGCCGGCGCTGATCGGCGCCGGCCGCGGTTTCATCCGGCCCCGGGCGGGGCCGGATGCGCGACCGGACCGGGTGTGTGACGGCGGCTGTTCGCCTCACTGGCCGAGCAGCAGGTCCTTGACCTCCTTGAGCGCGGCGTCGACCTCGGCCTCGAAGTAGCCGCCGGGGACCAGTCCGAACCGGGTGGTGTCGAGGTCGGCAGGATTGACCGGCATCGCCCCCCGCCCTGCCATGCTGCCGAGGATCCCCTCGAACAACCGGTCGACCTGGTCCGGGTCGTAGCCGCTGCCGAACCGGCGTACCTGGAAGGAGCGCCGGATGTGGTCGATCCGGGCCATCTCGCTACCGGGTGGACCCATCGGCGGCGGACCACCCACCGGTGGACCTCCCATCGGCGGCCCACCGGCCGGCCCGGGCATCGGCGGCAGGGCGTCGCCCATGCCACGCCCGGGACCACGAAGGTCCCGGTCCGGCATCCGTATCTCGGCCGTCATGTCCGCCCGGCTCGGCCGCCCCGCGTCGAAACCGTCGAAGCGCTCGTTCGCCCCGAACCCGCCGGGCGGCGCTCCCGGAGCGCCCGGGCCGCCCGGCGTACGCGGCGGAAGCGGTGCCCCCGGGCCGCGCTGCGGGTCGAACCCGCCCCGCTGCGGATCGAAGCCGCCCCGCTGCGGATCGGGCGGGCCACCGCGCTGCGGATCGAACCCGCCGCCGCGCTGCGGTGGCTCCATCCCACCCCGCGGCGGATCGAACCCGCCGCCGCGCTGCGGTGGCTCCATCCCACCCCGCGGCGGATCGAACCCGCCGCCGCGCTGCGGTGGCTCCATCCCGCCCCGCGGCGGATCGAAACCACCGCGCTGGGGCTCGAACCCGCCGCGCTGCTGCGGATCGAAACCACTCCGCTGCGGTTCCATCCCGCCGCGCTGCGGATCGAAGCCGCCCCGCTGACCGCCGAAGGTGCCAGTCGGCTCGTC
Source organism: Plantactinospora sp. KLBMP9567 (assembly GCF_033446045.1). Lineage (NCBI taxonomy): Bacteria > Bacillati > Actinomycetota > Actinomycetes > Micromonosporales > Micromonosporaceae > Plantactinospora > Plantactinospora sp. KLBMP9567. Next base: position 88,568 of record NZ_JAWQRR010000011.1, read on the forward strand.
GTACTGGCCATAGGGGTCGTTGGGCGGGCCGGCCTGGGCCGGCATCGGCCGCGGCGGAAGCTGGCCGGGTGGTAGACCCCGGTCGTCGCGCATCGGGGGACCCATGCGCTCGGGCGGACCCATCCGGTCCGGGGGTCCCATCCGGTCCGGGGGTCCCATCCGGTCCGGGGGTCCCATCCGGTCCGGGGGTCCCATCCGGTCCGGGGGTCCCATCCGGTCCGGGGGTCCCATCCGGTCCGGCGGACCCATCCGGTCCGAGGTCACCCGGTCGGCGAGCCGCGGGTCCCCGCCCCGACCGCCGCCGCGCTCCTCCAGCTCGGCGATCTGCCGCTCCACCCGGTCGAGGTGCAGGTCCACCTGCCACTCGTCGTAGCCACCGAAGCGCACCCGGAAGACGACGTCGTGCACCTCCTGGGAGGCGACGGGCGCGCCCAGCGACTCACCGGCGAGCGTGGCCTCGACACGATCCAGGAACGTGTCCACCTCATCGACCTTGTAGCCCCGCCGGAGCGCCTTGCGCCGGAAACGCTGACCCTGACTCGCCACTATGTCTCCTGGTTCGCTCGCTCGCTTCGCTCGCTCACGCCGCCGCCCCGCCACGCGCGTCGGCGCCGCAAGCGGCACTACTAAGCCTGTTGACCCTGTCGCTCACTGCGTCACCGCCGCGGCGGCCAGCTGGCCGCACGCCCCGTCGATCTCGCGCCCCCGGGTGTCCCGAACAGTCGTCGAGACACCGGCCGCGCGGAGCCGCCGGACGAACTCCCGCTCTACCGGCTTCGGGCTCGCGTCCCAGCGGCTCCCCGGAGTCGGGTTGAGCGGGATGAGGTTCACGTGGGTCAGTCGACCCGCCAGCAGCCGACCGAGGAGGTCGGCACGCCACGGCTGGTCGTTCACATCTCGAATCATCGCGTATTCAATGGACACGCGACGCCCCGTACGCTCCGCGTAGTGCCATGCGGCGTCCAGCACCTCGTCAACCTTCCACCGCTGGTTGACCGGAACCAGTTCGTCGCGCAGCTCATCATCGGGCGCATGCAGCGACAACGCAAGAGTCACCGAAAGTCCCTCGTCGGCCAGCCGGCGCATCGCGGGGACCAGACCGACGGTGGAGACGGTGATGTGCCGCTGCGAGAGGCCGAGCCCCTCCGGGGCGGGTGCGGTCAACCGCCGGACGGCGGCCACCACCCGGGCGTAGTTGGCCAGCGGCTCGCCCATGCCCATGAAGACCACGTGGGACAGCCGGGACGGGGAACCGGCGATCGCACCGGACGCGGCCACCCCGGCGAGGTACACGGCCTGGTCCACGATCTCGGCGGTGGAGAGGTTGCGGGTCAGCCCGGCCTGACCGGTGGCGCAGAACGGGCAGGCCATGCCGCAGCCGGCCTGGCTGGAGATGCAGACGGTGACCCGGTCCGGGTAACCCATCAGCACGCTCTCCACCAGCGATCCGTCGTGTAGCCGCCACAACGCCTTGCGGGTTGCGCCGTCGTCGGTGGCGACCTCGCGTACCGGGGTGAGCAGGTTCGGCAGCAACTCCGCCGCGATCCGGTCCCGGGCGCCGGCGGGCAGGTCGGTCATCCGCGCCGGGTCACGGACCAGCCGGCCGAAGTAGTGCGTGGAGATCTGCCGGGCCCGGAACGCGGGCTCCCCCAGCTCGGTGACGGCCGCCTTCCGTCCGGGAAGGTCGAGGTCGGCGAGGTGTCGGGGCGGCATAGCCGCGCGACGCGACGTAGACCCGGTCGGGTCGTCCGGCGCGTTCTGGATCAAGGGCAGGCTCGTCATGGCCCGTCCAGTCTCCCACGTCGGCGCGACAACGCACCTGGCCGGAGGTGCCGGCCCCGTGACCTGGCCCGCAGCTCGCGGATGTGCAGGCTCATCTCACCTCTCAGCCGGCCGGGACGAAGATCGCCAGCAGCAGGTAGGCGGTCGGCACCGCGAAGAGGATCGAGTCCAGCCGGTCCATCAGCCCACCGTGCCCCGGCAGCAGGTTGCTCATGTCCTTGACCTTGAGGTCCCTCTTGATCATGGATTCGGCGAGGTCGCCGAGGACGGCCGCGACCGAGACCGCGACCCCGAAGAGGGCCCCCCACCACAACTCCACGTCGAGCAGGTACGCCAGCAGCAGGGAGCTGCCCACGGCGGCCGCCAGCACCGAGCCGGCAAAGCCCTCCCAGGATTTCTTCGGGCTCACCGAGGGGGCCATCGGATGCTTGCCGAAGGCCACTCCGGCGGCATACCCGCCGGTGTCGGAGAGGACCACCGCGGCCAGGGTGACCAGTACCCGCAGGTCGCCGTCGGCCGGCTCGGCGGCGAGCAGCGCCGCGAACCCGCCGAGGAACGGCACGTAGACCGCGATCAGGGTGGCCGCGGTCATGTCCCGCTGGTAGCCCGCCGGCCCGTCCCCGAGCCGCCAGACCATGGTGGCCAGCACGGTCACCAGCAGTCCAAGGCTGAGCGCGTCCGGACCGGCCCACCAGGCCAGCCCGACCATCAGCAGCCCGCCGGCGACCAGCGGCACGAGCGGCGGTCGCATCCCGGCGGGGCGTACCGCCCGGGTCATCTCCCAGATGCCGACGCTGACCGCGAGCGCCACCACGACCAGGAACGCCGGGCGGAACAGGAAGAGCGGCACGACGATCGCCGCGCCGAGCACGAGTCCGACGCCTATCGCGGCCGGCAGGTTCCGGCCGGCCCGGGACTGCCCGGCGGGCTTGCCCGACCGGGTCGCCCGACGCCGGCCGCGGCCGGGCCGGGTCGAGGACGCCGGATCGGGGTTCGGTTGCGGGTCCGGGTCGACCAGTGGCCAGCCGACCGGGTTGGTGGGGGCGTCCATCGTCGGCTCGGCACCGGCCAGGGCGCCGCCGCGGAGGTGGTCGGCCCGATCGCGGTACCCCGCCACGCCGCCCTCGGGACGTGCCGGCCCACCGGCCGGCCCGGGAGAACGCCACTCCGCCGTCGGATCCGGTACGCCCTCGGCGAGCTGACCGTTGCGGTGCCCGGTCGCCCCGCCCCGTCGCCGGCCGGCGTCGGAGCCGTCGGCCGCACCCGGATGACCCTGGGGTACGGCGGGATACCTCTCCGCCACATCCGGAAAGCCGTCCGGTGCGGCCGGATACGTCTGCGCCGCACCCGGATAGCCGTCCGGTGCGGCCCGGTACCCGTCTGCCGGGCTCGGGTACGCCTCCGGAGCCGCCGGACGGGGCTCCGAGCTGACCGGGTACGCGTCTGTCGGGGCCGAATAGGCGTCGGGCGCGGCAACGCCTTGCCGCGCCCGAGCCCACGCGTCGTCGTCGCCGGCCGGCCACTGTCGGCCCGCCGGCCCGTCCTGGTGCCCCGGGCCACGGGACCACTCCGGGCCGCGTGGTTGCTCCGGCCGCTGCCAGCCACGCGGCTCCGTGGTACCGCCGTAGGGGTCGACGTGGGACATCAGACCTCGAGCAACTCGGTTTCCTTGTGTTTCACCAACTCGTCGACGTGGGAGACGTACTTGTGGGTGAGGTCGTCCAGTTCCTTCTCGGCACGCCGGCCCTCGTCCTCGCCCGCCTCGCCGTCCTTGACGATGCGGTCGAGCTCCTCCTTGCCGCGGCGGCGGATGTTCCGGATCGCCACCTTGGCTTCCTCGCCCTTGTGCCGGGCCACCTTGATCATGTCCCGGCGCCGCTCCTCGGTCATCTGCGGCAGCAGGATACGTAGCTGGTTGCCCTCGTTGTTGGGGTTGACGCCGAGGTCGGAGTCCCGGATCGCCTTCTCCATGGCCTGCAACTGCGACGCGTCGTACGGCTTGATGATCGCCATCCGCGGCTCGGGCACCCCCACGGAGGCCATCTGGGTCAGCGGGGTGGGACTGCCGTAGTAGTCAATAATGATCTTGGAGAACATCGCCGGAGTGGCCCGCCCGGTGCGAATGGCGCCAAACTCCTCCTTGGCGTGCTCGACCGCGCGCTCCATCTTCTCCTCGGCCTCGAGGAGGGTGTCGTCGATCACCTGCTCCTTCGCCTCCCTCTGCTGGCTGCTGCTCCCGAAAAACTCCACCCGGACCCCCCACCCGTCGGCCCGGGCCCCTGCCCGACTCAGGTCGTGATCAACGTGCCGATCGGCTCGCCGGCGACCGCCCGGATGATGGTGTCGTCACCCTCGGCGCCGAACACCAGCATCGGCAGGCCATTCTCCTCGCAGAGGCTGAACGCGGCGGCGTCGGCGACCCGGAGGCCGCGACGCAGCACCTCAGAGAAGGTGATCTTGTCGAGCTTGCTGGCGTCGGGGTCGGTACGCGGATCGGCGGTGTAGACGCCGTCCACCCCGTTCTTACTCATCAGCACCACGTCGGCGCGGATCTCCAGGGCCCGCTGCGCGGCGACGGTGTCGGTGGAGAAGTACGGCATGCCGGCCCCCGCGCCGAAGATCACCACTCGGCCCTTCTCCAGGTGCCGGATGGCCCGCAGCGGGATGTACGGCTCGGCAACCTGGGCCATCGTGATCGCACTCTGCACCCGGGTCTCGATCTCCTCTTTCTCCAGGAAGTCCTGGAGCGCGAGGCAGTTCATCACGGTGCCGAGCATGCCCATGTAGTCGGCCCGGGCCCGGTCCATGCCGCGCTTCTGCAACTCCGCACCACGGAAGAAGTTGCCGCCGCCGACCACCACCGAGACCTGCACACCCCGGCGTACCACGGTTGCGATCTGCCGGGCGATGGCCTGGACGACGTCCGGATCGACGCCGATCGCCCCACCGCCGAAGACCTCGCCGGAGAGCTTGAGCACCACCCGGCGGGCCCGCCCGGGCGGCGGTGCCGTCGGATCGTCCGCCGCCAGGGTCCGGTCACTCACAACCTGCGTCATCCGACCCGCCTTTCCCACGCCGGTACGCCGGCACCCAGTTCAGCCAACCTGCCGCTGCTGACCCTACGTGACGAGGAGGCCGCGGTGTCCGTCACGTACACCTGCGGCCTCCCGTCCGTCCGACTCCGCCGCACGCCCCGGTCACGGCGATCCGGGCCCGCGGTAACGACTCAGGCCTGGCCGACCTCGAACCGGACGAACCGGGTCACCTCGATACCGGCCTCGGCCAGCACCTGCTTGACCGACTTCTTGTTGTCGGCGACCGAGGCCTGCTCGATCAGGACGTAGTCCTTGAAGAACGCGTTGACCCGACCCTCGATGATCTTCGGCAGGGCGGCCTCCGGCTTACCCTCCTCGCGGGCGGTCTGCTCGGCGATGCGCCGCTCGGAGGCGACGGTCTCGGCCGGTACCTCGTCCCGGGTCAGGTACTTCGGACGCATCGCGGCGATCTGCATGGCCACACCGCGCGCGTCGGCGTCGGCCGCCTCGTCGGCCTTGCCGGCGTACTCCACCAGCACGCCGACCTGCGGCGGCAGGTCCTGCGCCTTGCGGTGCAGGTAGACCGCGACGGTCCCGTCCACCGCGGCGAAGCGGTTGAGCACCAGCTTCTCGCCGATCTTGGCGGACTGCTCCTGCACGGCGCTGGCGACGGTCCGGCCGTCCGGCAGCGTGCTGCCGAGCAGCGCCTCCGCGTCGGCGACACCGGCCTGCGCGCCGTGCTCCACCAGAAGCTGGGCGAACGCGATGAAGTCGGCGTTCTTGGCGACGAAGTCCGTCTCGCAGTTGAGTTCGAGCAACGCCTTTCCGGAGTGCGCCACCAGGCCGTTGGCGGCCGTCCGGCCGGCCCGCTTGCCGACGTCCTTGACGCCCTTGACGCGCAGGACCTCGACAGCCTTGTCGAAGTCGCCCTCGGCCTCGGTGAGGGCCTTCTTGCAGTCCATCATGCCGGCGCCGGTGAGGTCCCGGAGCTTCTTGACGTCCGCGGCGGTGAAGTTGGACATGACTCTCTCTTCGGTGTGTAACGCGGCTGATTCGTGGTCTTCTGCGGATTACCCCGATCGGGATCCGCCGTGCCTCGTACCGGGTCGGGCCCGCCGGCTGCGACGAGCAGCCGGCGAACCCGACGGAGGGGTCACTCGGCGGCGACGCCCGCCGGCTCGCCGACCTTCTGCTCCGCCTCGCCGGCCGCCTTCTTCTCGGTGTCCTCGATCAGCTCGCGCTCCCACTCGGCGAGCGGCTCGTCGGCGCCGACCACACCCGGCTCGGGCTTCTCGTCGGTGCCCCGGCGCTTGCCCGAGCGGGCGATCAGACCGTCACCGACGGCCGCCGCGATGACCTTGGTCAGCAGCTCGGCGGAGCGGATCGCGTCGTCGTTACCCGGGATCGGGAAGTCGACCTCGTCCGGGTCGCAGTTGGTGTCGAGCACGGCGATCACGGGGATGCCCAGCTTGCGGGCCTCGTCGACGGCGATGTGCTCCTTCTTGGTGTCGACCACCCAGATCGCGGCCGGGACCTTCTGCATGTCCCGCAGGCCGCCGAGGGTACGGGTCAGCTTGTCCTTCTCGCGGGAGAGCTGCAGGGTCTCCTTCTTGGTGTAGCCCTGCGCGGTGCCCGACAGGTCGCCGAGCGCCTCCAGCTCCTTCATCCGCTGCAGCCGCTTGTAGACCGTCTGGAAGTTGGTCAGCATGCCACCGAGCCAGCGGTGGTTGACGAACGGCTGGCCGACCCGGGTCGCCTGCTCGGCGATCGCCTCCTGGGCCTGCTTCTTGGTGCCCACGAAGAGGATGCTGCCGCCCTCGGCGACGGTCCCGCGGACGAACTCGTACGCCTTCTCGATGTAGTCGAGGGTCTGGCGCAGGTCGATGATGTAGATGCCGTTACGCTCGGTGAAGATGAAGCGCTTCATCTTCGGGTTCCAGCGCCGGGTCTGGTGCCCGAAGTGGACACCGCTCTCCAGCAGCTGGCGCATGGTCACTACGGCCATGGTGGGGTGCTCCTCAGTTGTCCCTGGTTGTCACGCCGGGCCGGCGGCCTGGCGTCCTGGCGCCTGATCGCCGGCCATGGCGGACCCGATCGAAATCGGGACCAGGGGGCCGTCGCTCCACGGACGGACCGTGGAGAGGGCACGCGAGGTCGACCGCACGGGGCGGTCGCCAATCGCCAAGTGTACGCCCCGCCGCACCCACCAAGCACACAAACCCCCACCCAGCACCGCTCACCGGCAGATCCGACCAAGCCGACCCGCCGGTACTCCGGGCGGTTGCCCCGGTTTCGCGACGTTCGGGCTTCCGCCGGCCGGGCCGTCACCTTCCGGGCCTGCCGTCCCGCCGGCCCGGCGCGGACGGTTGCTTCCGGCGGTCGGGCAGCGTCCAGCGGGGCAGCCGGACCGCTCAGCCGGACCGCCGGGCAGCCGGACCGCTCAGCCGGACCGCCGGGCAGCCGGACCGCTCAGCCGGACCGCCGGGCAGCCGGACCGCTCAGCCGGACCGCCGGGCAGCCGGACCGCTCAGCCGGACCGCCGGGCAGCCGGACCGCTCAGCCGGACCGCCGGGCAGCCGGACCGCTCAGCCGGGCAGCCCGTGCCCGGCAGACGCCCGCGCCCGGCAGACGGCCGGTCAGCCGGCGGCGAGTGCCGCCGCGACGAAGAGCACGAGGCCGATGCTGAGATAGCCGGTCGGTGGGCGAAGCCACGCCCGAGCCGGGTCGGCCAGCGCGGCGGCGCTGGTGACGAGGCCGTACAGCCCGGCGGCGAAGATCGGCAATCCCAGCACCAGGAAGGTCCCGGAGAGCACCGCCGACGGCAGGACCGGACCGCCGAACGCACCGTCGAGGAGCAGGCGTACCGCCGGCACCTCGAAGATCACCGCGAGCAGCGCCAGGACCACGGCCAGGGCGGGCCGGCGGGTCCGGTACACACCGTCGCCTGCCGGCAGGCCGAGTCCGCCGGGCAGTCCCGGCGCCCCCGGGGCGGTCGGCCGGTATTGCGCGGCTGGGTCGGCCGCCTCGGTGTGCTGGCTCGACGCGTCGGCACCGACCGGTACGCCACCCGCACCGGCGCGCGAACCGATCTGCGGCACCAGGTTGGTCGGCTGGTCCAGCACGCCGCCCTGGTCCGGGCCGCGCACCGGCTGCCCGGCCTCGCCACCACGGCCCGGGGAGGCGGCCTCACCACCGCCCGTTGCGACGGGATCGCCGCCACGGGCCGGCGGGACGGCCGCACCGCCACCGCCCGTTGGGACCGGATCGCCGCCACCGCCGGGCTGGACGATCGGGTACCCGGTCACTGGCGACCGGCCCTGGTCGGTGGTGATGGGCGGGCGTCCCGGATCGGCCGGTGGGGCGAGCGGCTGCCTCGGATCGGCCGGTGGGGCGCCGTGCCGTCCTGCGCCCCAGCCCTGGTCCGGCGCGAGCGGGCCGGCATCGTGCCGTCCGGCGACCCGGGTCTCGTCGTGGGGGCCGACAGCGGTTTCCTGCCCCGTCCGGACGGGGACGCGACTCGTGCTCTCCGGTGGCTGATAGCGACCCGTGGCGTCGGCGGCGCCGCCCTGCCCGGTCGGGTCCGCCGCCCACAGGCTGGATGGATACCCGGACCCGGTCGGGGCGGCGCCGAAACTCGGCAACGGCACCTCCACGGCAGGCCGGGTCGGATCGGGGGTGCCGGCCGGCACGAAGCCGGGGAATCCACCGCCGTCCGGCGGGGTGCCGCCGCGCGGGTCCGGCGGGGTGCCGCCGCGCGGGTCCGGCGAGGCGTACCGATCCGGTCCGGCGGAGCGCTCCGGCGGACCGTACCGGGTCGGATCGGCGTACCGCTCGATGCCGGTGTCGAACGGCTGACCGTACCGGCCGTCCGGTGCCGCACCGCCACGCTGGGTCGGCGCTGCCGGCTGCTCCGTACCGGAGTGACGGTCCTCGCCGACGCCGTGCCAGCGTTGGTCGGGGTAGCCACGGTCGTCGGCCCGCCAGCCGGACGCCTGCTCTTCCGGAAAATCGCGTTGCTGCTCCACGGCCACGCACCGTATGTGACCTGCCCGGGTGCCCGCCAGTCGGCCGTACCGCCGTCGCTCGTCGGCGGGGTGCCCGCCATCGGTTCGCTGCTGACCTCGGCCAATGCGTCGGCGGGGCCGCCGCTGCCTGCCCGGCCCGGCCGAGGGCACGCCGCGGATGCGGATGCCCCGCCGAAGAGCTCGCCCCGCTCCAGGAAGCCCGGCCCGCGGCGGCCTTGGCCGCAGCGGCTCACCTGGCAGCAGCGGCTCGCATAGCAGCGAAAGGGCTTGATCGTCCGACCGTCCACAGCCCCTCCCGATATCCACAGCCGGGCGCCTCGAGGGTTGTCCCGGTCGGCAGTCGGGGCCAGGGTCCAGCCATGACAGCGGCGAGACAGGCGATCGGCGCGTACGGGGAGCGGTGTGCCGTACGGCACCTGGTCGAGGCGGGGCTGCGGGTGGTGGCCCGCAACTGGCGGTGTGCCCGCGGCGAGATCGACATCATCGCCTGGGAAGGCGACGTCCTCGCGTTCTGCGAGGTCAAGACCCGGCGGGGTGACGCGTTCGGCACACCGGCGCAGGCGGTGGTGGGCAGCAAGTCGCACCGGCTGCGCCAGTTGGCCGTCGAGTGGTTGCGGACCAGCGGGGCGCATCCGGAGGAGATCCGGTTCGACGTCGTCGAGGTGTACGCGGCGCGGCGCGGCCCCGCCCGTGTCGAACATCTGCGTGCGGCGTTCTGAGTACGACGATCTCTTGTTGCCAGAGATTGGCAAAAAGATCAGACTCGTTTCATGCCGTCAGCCGAGCCCCACCCGTCCGCCGGCCCGGCCCCGTCGATCCGTCGGTCCCTGTTCCTGCACTCACCGATCCACCGGATGCCCCGAACGGTGCTGCGGCAGATGCTCGACCAGGTCGACGACGACACCCCGCCGGGCGGGCCTGACGCCCCGGTCGCCCGGCTGGAGCGGCGGATCGCCGACCTGTTCGGCACGGAGTCGGCGCTCTTCTTTCCCACCGGCACGATGGCGCAGCAGGTGGCACTGCGGATCCATGCCGAACGTCGCGGCCGGCATGCGTTCGCCGCACATCCGCAGAGCCACCTGGACGTCTGGGAGCAGCGGGGCTATCACGTGGTGCACGGGCTGCGGTTCCACCCGGTCGGGGACCGCCACCGGCTGGTGACCGGCGCCGCTCTGGCGGCGATCGGGGAGCCGCTGGCCGCGGTGGTCTGGGAACTGCCGCAACGGGACATCGGTGGGCAACTGCCCGAGTGGGACGAGCTGCGCGAGCAGGTCGCGGCCGTCCGGGCCAGGGGCGCGGCGGCACATCTGGACGGCGCCCGGATCTGGGAGGCGCAGACCTACTACCGCCGGCCGTTCGCGGAGATCGCCGGCCTGTTCGACACCGTCTACACCTCGCTCTACAAGGCCCTGCTCGGCATCCGGGGGGCCGTCCTCGCCGCCGACGCCACGACCATCGCCGAGGCGGCCGTCTGGCGGAGCCGGCTGGGCGGCGCGATCCACGATGCCTGGCCGCTGGCGCTGGCCGGCCTCGCCGGCCTGGACAACCTGCTGCCCCGGATGCCGGCGTTCCGGGAGCATGCGATCGCGATCGCCGCCGCGATCAACGCCGACGGTGCGGCACTGGCCTGGCCCGATCCGCCCCAGACGCCGATCTTCCACGTCCACCTCCCCGCGTCGGCACAGGACGTCGAACGGGCCGGTACGGAGATGATCGCCGAGCGTGGCGTCCAGCTCTTCCTACGGCTGCTCTCCGCGCCGGATCCGAGGAGATGCGGCTTCGAGGTCACGGTCGGCGAGCAGGCCATGGCGTTCTCCCCGGAGGAGGTGGTCGCGCTGCTGCACGAACTCCTCGACCGGGCGGCCACGCCCGGAGAGAACCGGAGCTGAGCCGGTCGACCGGTCAGTCGGGACGGCGGGCTCCGTCGGGGGTGGCGCGGGCAGCGGACGACGAAACGCAACCTCGACGAGGCAACTTCAGGGCGTCCTCCGGCGGGTCTTCCGGATCGACCGGGTCCGCCGTACTCAGACCACCGTCGTACGGGAGACCGCCTTCGCGTATCCGCTCGGCACAGGAGCCCGCGCCGGCCGAGCCGAAGTGACCGTATGCGCAGGTAGGTGGGAAACCGGCGGGGCACATAGCACAGTCACGGCTTGATCGTCCGGGCATCCACAGGGCCCCCGGTTGTCCACAGGCCACTGGGCCGGCCCCGCCCACCGATGCCGGTCCGGGCACGGTCGAGACCATGCCGATGCCACGAGACAGCTTTCCCGGGCCCCACCGATGAGTTACGCCAAGGTGCTCTGCGTCGGACTGGTCGGGGTGACCGGGTACGTCGTCGAGGTCGAGGCCGACCTGGCCACCGGCCTGCCCACCGTCGTGCTCTCCGGACTGCCCGACACCGCGCTCAACGAGGCCCGAGATCGGGTACGCGCCGCGATCGTCAACTCCGGTCAGCGCTGGCCGAACCGCCGGATCACTGTCAACCTGCTGCCGGCGACGCTGCCGAAGCACGGCTCGGCGTTCGACCTCGCCATCGCGGCGGCGCTGCTCGGCGGTTCGGGCGAGCTGCCACTCGCCCCGCTGGACGGGGTCGCCGTCCTCGGCGAGCTGGGGCTCGACGGGACGGTCCGCCCGGTCCGGGGCGTACTGCCGATGGTCGCGGCGGCGGCCCGGGCCGGCATCACCCGAGTGGTCGTACCACTGGACAACGCCGCGGAGGCGGCGGTCGTACCAGGGGTACGGGTCCGGGCGGTCGACACCCTGCACCGGCTGGTGGCCTTCATCCGGGACGGTGCGCCGCTGCTCGATCCGCCGTCCCCGCCAGCGGTGCCACCCCGTTCCGGACCGGATCTCGCCGACATCGCCGGGCAGGGGCTCGGGCGACGCGCCCTGGAGGTTACGGCAGCCGGCGGTCACCACCTGGCTCTGTTCGGCCCGCCCGGGGCCGGCAAGACCATGCTGGCCGAGCGCCTGCCCTCGATCCTGCCCGAACTGGACGACGAGGCCGCCCTGGAAGTGACCGCGTTGCACTCGATCGCCGGTCTGCTGCCGTCGGACGGGCAACTTCTGCGCCGACCCCCGTTCCAGGCCCCACACCACACGGCGACGATCGCTTCGCTGGTGGGCGGCGGCTCCGGGCTGGCCCGGCCCGGCGCCGTGTCGTTGGCCCATCGCGGGGTGCTCTTTCTCGACGAGGCCCCCGAATATGCCCGGGGCACGCTGGAGGCGCTGCGCCAACCGCTGGAGAGCGGACGGATCGTGCTGACCCGGGCCCGGGGCGGCACGGAATATCCCGCCCGAGTGCAACTGGTGGTGGCGGCGAACCCGTGCCCGTGTGCGAAGCCATCCGGCGACATCTCGTGCGAGTGCCCACCGCTGGCCCGCCGCCGCTACCTCGGCCGACTCTCCGGTCCGCTGCTGGACCGGCTGGACGTACAGGTCACGGTGACTCCGCTGCGTGCGGCGGAACTGATGGCCGCCGAGCAGACCGTCGAGTCGTCCGCCGTGGTCGCCGAACGGGTCGGCAAGGCCCGTGCCGCCGCCGCTGCCCGGTGGGCCGCCGGCGGTTGGCGAGTCAACGCCGAGGTGCCGGGGCCGCAACTGCGCCATCCCCGGTGGCGGTTGCCGGCCCGCGACACGTACGCGCTGCGCCGGCTGCTGGACAGCGGCGCCCTTTCCGCCCGTGGCTTCGACCGGGTGATCCGAGTGGCCTGGAGCATCGCCGACCTCGACGGTCGGCAACGGCCCGACGCCGGTGATGTGGACGAAGCGATCCAACTTCGCACCGGGAGCATCGCATGACCAGACCAGCACAACCCGCTCCGGCCGCCCCGAGCGGCGATGCCCGGCTACCGGTCGATCCGGGGCGGCGACCACCACACCCCGCCTCCGGGCCGGAGACCGAGCCCCCGACCGATCCGATTCCGGACGACCTGAGTCCGGGCCTGGACGAGCCGGTGGCGATGGACGAGGATCGACTGGCACGGATTGCTCTGACCTGGCTCTTCGAGCCCGGCACCCGAGCGGTGTTCCGCCTGGTGCGGCAGTTCGGAGCGGTCGGTGCGTTGCGTCGGCTGCTCACCGGAGAGGTCTCGGACCACCGGCTGCGGGCAACGGTCGAGTCCCGGCTGGCCGCTGGAGACCCCTGGCAGGTCGCGCTCGCCGCCGCCGAGCAGACCGGGCGGCTCGGCGCGCGAGTGGTGACTCCCACCGACCCGGAGTGGCCGGCCCGGCTGCGGAGCCTCGACCGGCTGACCCTGCCGAGTGCCGGTCGCAGGGTCGACCAGGAGACTGCACCGCCGCTCTGCTTCTGGGTACGCGGTGCCTGGTCGCTCGGGGAGGCGTTGCAACGATCGGTGGCGGTGGTCGGGTCCCGGGCCGCCACCCCGTACGGGCTGCACGTCGCCACCGAGATCGCCTTCGGGCTGGCCGAGCGGGGCTGGACCGTAGTATCCGGTGGCGCGTTCGGCATCGACGCGGCGGCGCACCGGGGCGCCCTGAACGCCGGTGGCCTGACCATCGCGATACTCGCCTGCGGCGTCGACCGGCCCTATCCGATGGGCAACACCGCCCTCTTCGACCGGATCTCCGACGCCGGCCTGCTGGTCAGCGAATGGCCCCCGGGGGCGGAGCCGCTGCGGCCCCGGTTCCTGATCCGCAACCGGGTGATCGCCGCCGCGACCGCCGGCACCCTGGTGGTCGAGGCGGCGGCCCGTAGCGGTGCCACCCAGACGCTGCGCCGGGCGCTCGCGATGAAGCGACCGTCGATGGTGGTGCCCGGGCCGGTCACCTCAGCCATGTCGGTCGGCGCGCACGAACTGCTCCGCGAATATCCCGAGGCGCGACTGGTCACCGGCGTGCCACACGTACTGGAGGAGGTGGGACGGATCGGTGCCGACCTCGCCCCGCCGGTCCGTGGTCCCGACCGGCCACAGGACGCGCTCGACGACGAGTCCGCGTTGATCCTGGAGTCGGTTCCCCGACGTGGCCCGCTCGGTCCGGACGTCCTCGCCGCGCGCACCGGCCTCGACCTGCGTACCGCCCTGCGCAAGCTCTCCCTGCTGGAACAGCTAGCTCTGGTGGTCCGCCGCGACGACGGGTACCTGCTCGCTCCGGCGGCGACCCGGTCGAGCCGCGCTCCGGCGGGCCCTCGCGGCGCGCCGGCTTGACGTGGCCGACGCCCGCGGTCCACCGTCGCGGGTGATGAGCCAGCCCAGTCGCAGTACCCGCGCCCGGCACGAGGCACTGACACCGCCGCTCCGGGAGAGCGTCGACGACTTCGCCCAGCATCTCGCCTCGGTCGAGAACCGGTCGACGCACACCGTTCGGGCCTATGTCGCGGACGTGGTCTCGCTGCTCGACCATGCCGGCCGGATGGGCTGCGCCCGGCCCCGGGATCTGGACATCACCGTGTTGCGGAGTTGGCTGGCGAAGCTGCGTACTCTCGGAGCCGCCCGCGCCTCGCTGGCCCGCCGTGCCGCGTCCGCCCGTACCTTCACCGCCTGGGCGCACCGGGCTGGCCTGCTGGGCACCGACGTCGGTGCCCAGTTGGCCAGCCCTCGGACGCACCGGGAACTGCCGACCGTGCTCCGGGCCGACCAGGCGGCCGAACTGGTGGACGCGCCCGGCGAAGCCGCGTCCCCGGAGGCGTCGCGGGATCGAGCGGTGCTCGAACTCCTCTACGCCACCGGCATCCGGGTCGGCGAACTGTGCGGTCTGGATCTCGGCGACGTCGACCCGGCCCGCCGGGTGGTCCGGGTCCTGGGCAAGGGCGCCAAGGAACGCACGGTGCCCTACGGGGTGCCGGCGCAGCGGGCAATCGACGACTGGCTCCGGACCGGCCGGCCACGCCTGGCCGGGCCGGACAGCGGTGGCGCACTGCTGCTCGGGGTACGCGGCGGGCGGCTCCAGCCCACCGTGGTACGCCGGATCGTCGCCGCCTACGCCCGGGCGACGGGGCTACCCCGGATCAGCCCGCACGGGCTGCGGCACTCCGCCGCCACCCATCTGCTGGAGGGCGGCGCGGACCTGCGTACGGTGCAGGAGCTTCTGGGGCACGCCACGCTGTCGAGCACCCAGATCTACACCCACGTCTCGGTGGAGCGGCTGCGGACGGCGTACCGCCAGGCACATCCTCGGGCCTGACTCCCGGGCCCGACGGGAGGACCACCCGAGCCGGACCGCCCCGGCCCGACGGCCCGGGCCCACCCACCCGGTCCGCCCTGTCCGCCCGTCGGCCAGGGCGCAACCATCCGAGCCCGACGACCCGAACCGACTGTCCGCCAGCCAGCCAGGGTCCGAGACACCGGAGCGGGTCACGACGATGGCGACCGACGCCGACGACGCAAACCGGGAGACCGGTTCCGCCAGCTCGACTTGCCGCCCGTCGGCGAGGTGGCCGCCGCCCGATGACTCGTTCCCGACCGGTACCCGATCGACGCCGGGCTACGATCACCGAATGAGCACCGCCGGGCCGCCGCCGCCCGTGCCGATCCCCGGCGCCCGACTGCTGTTCTCGCTGGATCCCAGCGTCGCCCACCTCAACCACGGCTCGTACGGGGCGGTGCCGATCGGCGTGCAGCGCGCCCAACAGCGGCTGCGCGACGAGACCGAGGCCAACCCGATGCGCTTTTTCAACCGCGGACTCGTCGACCGGATCACGCACGCCCGTCGACACCTGGCCGGTTTCCTCGGTGCTGATCCGGACGGGACGGCCCTGGTCGGCAACGTCACCATCGGGGCCGCCATCGTGCTCCAGTCGCTCGGCCTGGAGCCCGGCGACGAGGTGGTCGACACCGACCACGGGTACGGCTCGGTCGCCCTCTCCGTCGATCGGGAGGCGCGCCTGACCGGGGCCGTCCGGCGCACACTGACGGTGCCGCTGACCGCCACCGACGAGGAGATCGTCGAGATCGTGCGGGCCGGGATTCGGCCGGGCCGCACCAAGCTGCTCGTCATCGACCAGCTCACCTCCGCCACCGCCCGACTCTTTCCGGCGGCGGCTGTCGCAGCGGTGGCCCGGGAGCGCAACGTCCCGGTACTGGTCGACGGTGCGCACGCCCCCGGGATGCTGCCGACTCCGGTGCAGAGCATCGGCGCCGACTTCTGGGTCGGCAACCTGCACAAGTGGGGGTATGCCCCGCGGGGCAGCGCCATGCTGGTGGCGGCGCCCCGCTGGTGGCCACGGATCGAGCCGTTGGCCGTCTCCTGGCAGGAGGAGGCCGGCTTTCCCGGCCGGGTCGAATGGCAGGGGACACTCGACTACACCGCCTGGCTCGCCGCGCCGGTGGGCGTATTCACGCTTCGTACGCTCGGCCTGGACCGGGTCCGGGCGCACAACGCAGAACTGGCCGCGTACGGGCAGCGGGTGGTCGGCAGGGCTCTCGGGATCGCGCCGGCCGACCTGATCGATCCCGGCGGGCCGACGGTGTCGATGCGGATCCTTCCCCTGCCGGCCGGCGTCGCGACCTCTTTTCCGGACGCGATAGCGCTTCGGCAGCGGATCGCGGACGAGCTCGGCGCGGAGGTCAACGTCAACCCCTGGCACGACCGAGGCTGGCTGCGACTGTCCGGCCAGGTCTACAACCGGGCGGACGAGTACGACCGCCTCGCCGAGCGCCTACCTGCCCTGCTCGCCTCGCTCTCCTGATGAACCACGGATGGCGTCATCGGATGGCGACTCGACCGCGTCCGCAACCTGTGGGAAGCGGCACCTTCACCCAGGCCGGTGGTGGTGGGCCGGGACCGGTAGCAGACGGACCCGGCCGAGGCCCAGCAGGAGCAGGGGATCGAGGTAGTCGTCGCCCCGGCGCAGGCCCCAGTGCAGACAGGCCGATCCGGCGGCCGCGCAGCCCGGGTGGCCCGGCAGGAGCACGCCGAGCGGATCTCCCGCCCGAACCGAGTCTCCGGCCGCCAGTCCGGACCGCACCGGCTCGTAGGTGGTGCGCAGTCCGTCGGGATGGGCGACGCTGACCAGCGGACGATTGGCCACCATCCCGGCGAAGAACACCACTCCCGATCCGGCCGCCCGCACCGTGGCACCGGGCGGGGCCGCCAGGTCGACGCCCCGGTGCCCGGCCGCCCACGGCTCCGGCGGCGGGTCGAACCGGCGGACGACCCGGGGCACCCCGTCGAGCGGCCACCGGAATCGTCCGGGCACCGGCACCGTCCAGCGGGACACGCTGGAGGTGGATACTCGCGACCTCGCCCACGGCATGCGCGGCGTCGAGACCATGGCCCCCCGGTCCCAGGCCGAGCCGGCGATCGAGACCGGAGCTGCGCTGTCCCGGCCCGGCCCGGCGGTAGGCGCGGTGGCACTCCCGACCGACCTGCCGGTCGACGCTGCGGCACTCCCGACCGAACTGCCGGTCGAGGTGGCGTCGGACCGGGCCGGTGGCGGTGTCAGGGCCAGCAGCAACACCGGAAGCAGGATCACCGGTCCCCCGCCGTGCCATCTCCTCGTCATGGTCGTGCAGCCTCGCGGCACCGCGTGGTTCCAGCAACGTCCCGGACCCCGTCCTGTGCACAACTGCCACGGCTGTGGAAAACGCCCGCAAAGCCCGACGATCTGCTATGCCCGGCACCGGCAACGGTCCTCGCAGCAGGGCGGCGGAACCTCCCCAGCACCGCGACCTGCCCGTTGATGGTTGCCCTGGTGGGACGCGGTCTGCCCACCCAGTGCCCGGCGTCTCCGGCGGCATCTGGGCGGGAGAACGGACGGGTCGGCGATGCAGGCGGGCGGGAGCACGGCGGACGGGTCGGCGATGCAGGCGGGCAGGAGGCCCGCGGCGGCAGGGGACGACGGGATGGGGGGAGCGGGTACCCCATCGAGGGCACAAACCGGACAGCGGTCGAGGTGTGCCGACCCGGTCGAGGCGTGCCGCCCGGCCGTGACCTGGGCCGGCTCCACGTCCCTTCAGGCGGCTCGCCTAGGCTGGCCTTCAGGCGGGCTGGACGGCCGGAGACGGTTCCCGTCCGTCACCGGATCGACGGAGGAGCGGCGATGACCACAGTGGACGACGTGAGCCGGCCTTCCCGGGTGGCCGATCCCGACGAGGGCATCAGCATCGAGGAACTGGGCCTCGCCGCCCGTAACCATGCGCTACCGCTGGAGGCGCTCCGCTACGACGTCACCCCGGCGGGCCTGCACTATCTGCTCATCCACTACGACATCCCGGACCTGGACGCGGGCCGGCACCTGCTGACCGTCGACGGCCGGGTCGACCACCCGCTGGCCCTGGATCTCGCCGCCCTGCGGCAGCGGCCCAGGGTCACCCGGCGGGTCACCCTGGAGTGTGCCGGCAACGGCCGGGCCCTGTTGACGCCCCGTCCGGTCAGCCAGCCGTGGCTCTCCGAGGCGGTCGGCACCGCCGAATGGACCGGGACGCCGCTGGCTCCGCTGCTGCGGGAGGCGGGGCTCGCGGCGGACGCGGTCGACGTCGTGTTCACCGGCGCCGACCACGGCGTGGAGCGCGGCGTCGAGCAGGACTACCAGCGCGGGCTGCCGGTCTCCGAGGCGCTGCGCGAGGAGGTGCTGCTGGCGTACGAGATGAACGGCGCCCCGCTGCTCCCACAGCACGGCGCGCCACTGCGCCTGGTGGTGCCCGGCTGGTACGGCATGGCACACGTCAAGTGGCTCACCCGGATCACGGTGCTCGACCGGGAGTTCGACGGCTACCAGAACGCGGTGGCCTACCGGCTCCGCACCTCCGCCGACGATCCCGGCATTCCGGTCACCCGGATCGAACCCCGGGCCCTGGTCCAACCGCCCGGCTTTCCGGACTTCATGTCCCGGACCCGGGTGGTACGCACTGGCACGTGCACAGTGGAGGGTCGAGCCTGGTCCGGGCACGCGCCGGTGACCGCCGTCGAGGTGACCACGGATGGGGGTCTCAGCTGGGTTCCCGCCACCCTCGATCCGACCAGTGCGGTGGAACACCTGGGCAACGGCTCGGATCCGGCCTCGGCAGGGCAACGGTCACCGGAGTCCGCTCCGAACGGATCGGTCGTCGACGAGCGTTGGGCGTGGCGCCGCTGGCGGTACGAGTGGCCGGCGACCCCCGGCCGGTACACCCTCGGCGCGCGGGCCACCGACGCGTCCGGGCGTACCCAGCCGATCGAGCAGCCGTGGAACCGGGGTGGGTTCGCGAACAATCTTGTCCAGCGGGTGGAGGTCGTGGTCACCGAGGACCACTAGGCCAGGTTCGCCGGGCACCGGAGCCCTGGTCCGGCGTCGCCGGTAATCCCTGCTGAAGCTGTATAGCTGGTGACCGGATCATCCGCCCGGACCGATCCGGCAACCGGCCGCCGCCGTCCACCGGCGTCTCCGGCTCACACAGGAGCCCCGGCCGACGAATCCGACTCTGGCAGAAGCCCGCCCGACGACTCCGGTTCGGGGAGAAGGGCCCGACCGATGCCGGGACGGCAGTTCGATCTTGATTGGCGGCAAACGCGGACGCTCAGCCGCCGGATCCCGGGGCGACCGGCATGTCGATGATCAACCGCCGAATCCAGAATCAGCGGGAAGGGAGATGTCCGGCTTTTCGAGTTCTTCGACGTTGACGTCCTTGAAGGTCATTACTCGGACATTTTTCACGAAACGCGCCGGCCTGTACATATCCCAGACCCAGGCGTCGTGCATTTCCACCTCGAAGTAGACCTCACCGTCGGAGTTACGGACGTGCAGGTCAACCTGGTTCGCCAGATAGAACCGCCGCTCCGTCTCCACGACGTAGGAGAACTGGCGAACGATGTCGCGGTACTCCCGATAGAGCTGCAGCTCCATCTCGGTCTCGTACTTCTCGAGATCTTCCGCGCTCATCCCACTCCGCCTTCCATGGCCACATCTTCCCCCACGAACGTTGACGGCCGAAGCCGCTCGCCCAACGCCACGCCGACGGTACTCCCTGCCCGGCCCCCGTGCGCCATCGACTCGATCCCAGCGAGGTGCGCCGGACGCCGGGACCGAGGCGGCCGGCCCACCCGTCCGGAGACGGTCGCGACATTGACGTACGAGAAGCGATGTTCCGGGCACGGGCCGTGACGCTCCAGGGCAGCGCTGTGCTCGGCGGTGATGTATCCCTTGTGCTCGGCGAAACCGTACCCGGGGTGCCGGTCGTCCAGCTCCACCATGATCCGGTCCCGGGTGACCTTGGCCAGCACGCTCGCCGCCGCCACGCAGGCGGCGACCTGGTCGCCCTTCCAGACGGCCAACCCCGGCACGCCCAGCCCGTCCACCCCGAAACCGTCGGTGAGCACATAGTCCGGAACCAGGGCGAGGGAGGCCAGTGCCCGGCGCATCGCCGCCAGGTTGCAGACGTGCAGCCCCCGGGCGTCCACCTCGACGGCCGGAATGACCACCACGGCGTACGCCAGGGCCCGCTCCACCACCTCTGCGTAGATCCGCTCCCGGGTGGCCGGGGTGAGCAGCTTCGAGTCGGCCAGCCCCTCGATCTCGCCACGCCGGCCGTCGGGCAGCACCGCCGCGGCGGCCACCAGCGGACCGGCACAGGCGCCCCGACCGGCCTCGTCGGCCCCGGCGACGTGCGGGAAGCCGCGTCGCCGCAGTGCCCGTTCCATGGCGTAGATGCCGCCCTCGCGGCGGATCACCGTACGGGGTGGGGTCAGCACCGCTACTCGCTCTCCAGCGCCCGACGCAGCAGCTCGGGCAGGTCGGTCGGATAGAACCGCTCCGTCGTCCGGTCCAGCTCGTCGATCGACCACCAGCGGTGGGTGTCGATCGTTTCCTGCTCGACCGCGTCGAACCCGGCCGTGTCCACCGCCCAGGCGGCGACCCGGACGAGGAAGAAGTGCTGTTCCTGGCGGTACCACTGGCCGCCGAAACTGAACTCGGTGATTTCCCGCCGGACCGGTCCGCCGAACTCGGCCGGGCGCAGCCGCAGCCCGGTCTCCTCGGCCAGCTCGCGGGCGGCGCCGGCCGCCGGCGTCTCGTCCGGGTCCAGGCCGCCGCCCGGGGTGAACCAGTAGCGGTGAACGGGTCGAGCCGGATCCCAGCCGTGGAACAGCAGCACCCGGCCGTCGGCATCGACCAGGAGCACCCGGGCGGCCTGGCGGGGGGTGAACACGGTCACCGGGTCAGCCTAGCCGCGCCGGCACCGGACCCGCCGCCGGCCGCCGGGCGGCGGGGGGGGGGGCTCAGCCCGGCGGGGCGGGGGTCGCGCCGTAGGAATCGGGTACGGAGAGCCAGGTGGCCCGGCCGACCGGCCAGAAGACGGTGAAGGCCCGCCCCACCACCGACTTCTCCGGAATCGTCGCCAACTCGATGTCCTTGCGGCTCTGCTGCCAGTGCTCCAGGGAGTCGCCGGAGGCGGAGCGGTGGTCACCCATCACCCAGAGCCGTCCGGGCGGCACGGTGATGTCGAACTCCTCGTCGGCTGCCGGGTCCCGCACCCCGTTCTCGGTGAAGATGTACGGCTCGTCCAGCGACTGCCCGTTGATCACCAGTCGGTCCTGCGGGTCGCAGCAGACCACCCGGTCCCCGCCGATCCCGATCACCCGCTTGATGAAGTCCTCACCCTTCGGGTTGCCGGTCCACTGGGTGGGTGCCTTGAAGACGATGATCTCGCCTCGGTGCGGCGACCGGAAGTCGTAGACCAGCTTGTTGACGAGCACCCGGTCGTAGATGTCGAGGGTGTGCTCCATCGACGGCGACGGGATGTAGAAGGTCTGCAGGACGAACGCCCGGACCAGTACCGCGACCAGGATGGCCACGCCCACCAGGATGGGCAGTTCCCGCCAGAACGAACTGCGGGGCTTGGACTTGTCGGTCTGCTCGTCAATCACGGGTGGAGCCTACGATGCCGAGTCCCACGGAAGCGCCGGGAACGCGCGGTAACGAGCAGAGAGCCCAAGATTGGCATCGCAATTGCTGTTTCTCCCGTGTTCGCGCTGTTTTGCGGACTGTTGGCGGGCGGTTCCGCCGGGGCGGACGCCGCGGCCGGTCTCGGCAGTTTGTCAAAGGTGTCCGGCACCGGCAGCGAACTCCAGTGGCCGAACGGCCAGACGACCACGAAGGCCCGGCCGATGACGTTCTCGATCGGCACCGGACCCTGGCAGCGCGCGTCCTGCGACACCAGCCGGTGGTCGCCCAGCACGAAGATCTGCCCCGCCGGGACCACCACCTCGTCGAACCGCCGCGACCGGCATTCCTGGCGGTTCGGCGGGACGTCCAGCGGGGAGTCCTCCAGCACGTACGGCTCGTCGATCGGGACGCCGTTGACGGTGACCCGGCCCTGGTCGTCACAGCACTTCACCTTGTCGCCGGGCAGCCCCACCACCCGCTTGATGAAGTCCTTCTCGCCGGGTCGGCTCACCCCCACCAGGTCCCCGATGGTGCGGCCCAGCTTGGCCACGAACCCCGGATCGGCCTCCTCGCGCACCTCGGGCGCCCAGGCGGCCGTACCCCGGAAGACCACGATCTCGCCGCGGGCCGGGTCGCGCACGTCGTAGACGATCTTGTTGACCAGGACCCGGTCGCCGATCAGCAGAGTGTCCTCCATGGACCCCGAGGGGATGAAGAACGCCTGGAGCAGGAACGTCCGGATCAGCACCGCGAGGCAGAACGCCACGATCAGCAGTAGCGGAAGCTCCTGCCACAGTGGCATCTGCTTACGGGTGCGTCGGGAGCGTCGGGGCCGACGACGCCACGGTTCGACATCGTCCTCGTCGTCCACCCTACGCACCACGCAACTCCCCGGTCCCGAGATACCGCGCCATCACCCACCGGCTGGGCGACGGGCACCGCGAGCGGAAGCGCGGGAGTGACGGGCGACCCCGGCGGTCGCCGGGGTCGCCGTGTCTCGCGTCTGCCCGTGCGGCCAGCGTAGTCGGCGTTGGCCGGGTCGGCACCCCGCGATCGGCGTCGGTGCGGTCAGCCGGGAGGTCAGCCGACCCGCTTCTCGCGCTTCTCCTTGATCTTGGCCTTCTTGCCACGCAGCTCACGGAGGTAGTAGAGCTTGGCCCGGCGTACGTCACCACGGACGACCACCTCGATCCGGTCGATACCCGGGCTGTTGATCGGGTACGTCCGCTCCACCCCGACCCCGAAGCTGATCTTGCGTACGGTGAAGGTCTCCCGCAGGCCCGCTCCATGGCGCCGGATGACGACACCCTCGAAGACCTGGACCCGGGAGCGGCTGCCCTCGATGACTCGGGCGTGCACCTTGACCGTGTCACCGGCCCGGAAGTCGGGCACGTCGGTCCGCTGCGACTGGGCGTCGAGGGCGTCCAGGGTGTTCATCGCTGCATCCTTGAAGACTCACGGCGCACCGGGCGTCGGCGCGCGGATGGGTGATTCTGATCTCCGCGACGGGGTCCGGCACGGCAACCTCGGCGGAGATCCTCGCAGCCGTCCGTGGCACGGGCGACTGCGGCAACCCCCCTACTTTGCCATATCGTCGGCCGGAGGCTGAAATCCGGCCCCGGCCAGGGCCGCGACGTCCCGTTTGTCCAACTGCTCCGCCGGCAACGCGGCGAGCATGTCGGGCCGGCGCCGGGCCGTCCGGACCAGTGCCTGGTCGCGCCGCCACCGGGCGATCCGGCCGTGGTCACCCGAGCGCAGGATCTCCGGTACGTCCTGCCCGCGCCAGCTCGGCGGCTTGGTGTAGACCGGCGCCTCCAGCAGCCCGTGCGCGTGCGACTCCTCGGCGAGCGAGTCGGCGTTGCCGAGCACCCCGGGCAGCAGGCGGGTCACCGCCTCCATGACCACCAGAACCGCGACCTCGCCACCGAAGAGCACGTAGTCGCCGAGCGAGACCTCGGTCACCGGCATCCGGGTGGCCGCGTGGTCGAGGACCCGCTGGTCGATCCCCTCGTACCGGCCGCAGGCGAAGACGAGGTGGGACTCGGCGGCCAGCTCGTGCGCCATCACCTGACTGAACCGCATCCCCGCCGGGGTGGGCACCACCAGGCGAGTGCCGGACTCCCGGCCAGGCGGCACCAGGGCGTCCAACGCTTCTCCCCACGGCTCTGGCCGCATCACCATGCCGGGACCGCCGCCGTACGGGGTGTCGTCGACCGTACGGTGCACGTCGTGCGTCCAGGTCCGTAGGTCGTGCACGGCGACGTCGAGTACGCCGGCCGCCCGGGCCCGCCCGATCAGCGAGAGCCCCAGCGGGGTGAGGTACTCGGGAAAGATCGACACCACGTCGACGCGCATGTGCGGAGGGCCCCCTCGACGGCTCCCGGTCAGCGGGGCCTGGTCAGACGACGACAGACGCGAACCTGACTCACAGGTCCAGCAGGCCGGGCGGGGCGTCCACCACCACCCGGCCGGCGGCCAGGTCCACCTCCGGCACGATCGCCTTGACGAACGGGATCAGCGCGGTACGCCCCTCCGGGCGGCGCAGCACCAGCAGGTCGGCGGCGGGGGCGTGGTCGATCCGGGCCACCTCGCCGAGCGCCTCACCCGCCGGGGTGACCACGGCGAGACCGACCAACTGGTGGTCGTTGAACTCGTCGGGGTCGGCCGGCGGCGGCAGCTCCGCGCTGTCCACCCAGAGCAGGGTGTCACGGAGCGCCTCGGCGACGTCGCGGTCGTAGACGCCGTCGAAGGTGACCAGCAGCTTGCCCTGGTGCCACCGGGTGGCCTCGATGGTGAGCCGTTCGGGTACCCGGACCAGCTCGCCGTGCCCGGTGACCGGGGGCGGCGCCGCCGGGCCGGTGCCGGATGCCGCCGCCGGGTCGGTGCGCAACACCGTCCCGACGGCGAACCGTGCCTCGGGATCGTCGGTCCGCACCTCCACGGTCACCTCACCGCGGATGCCGTGCGGACGGCCGATCCGGCCGACGATCAGGAGCATCGGGATCCGCGGATCAGTACGAGTCGACGATGTCGACGCGTACGCCACGGCCGCCGATCGACCCGATCACCTGGCGCAGCGCCTTCGCGGTACGGCCGGAGCGACCGATCACCGTACCCAGGTCCTCGGGGTGTACCCGCACCTCCAGGCGCTTGCCACGCCGGGAGTCGACCATTCGGACCCGTACGTCGTCCGGGTGGTCGACGATGCCCTTGACCAGGTGTTCGAGCGCCGGCCGGAGCGCCACGTCAGGCCTGCTCGCCGGAGTCCGCACCGGCCTGCTCCTCGATCTTGGGTGCCTCGGCGGGCGCTTCGGCCGGGGCCTCGGCGGGCGCCGCCTTGGCCGCCTTGGCCGCCTTCTTCGCCGGCTTGGCCGACTCGGTCAGCCCGGCCGCGGCCTTCGCCTCGGCCTCGTAGGCCGCCGTGCGGTCGGCCCGCTCCGGCGCCACCAGCAGCGGCGGCGGGGCCGGCAGGCCCTTGAACTTCTGCCAGTCGCCGGTCTTCTCCAGCAGGCGCTGGACGGCCTCGCTCGGCTGGGCGCCGACAGAGAGCCAGTACTGCACCCGCTCCGACTTGACCTCGATCACCGAAGGGTGCTCCTTCGGCTGGTAGATCCCGACGAACTCGATCGCCCGACCGTCGCGCTTGGTGCGCGAGTCGGCGACGACAATGCGGTACTGCGGGTTGCGGATCTTACCCATCCGCAGGAGCCGGATCTTTACGGCCACAGTGTGTTCGCTCCTGTTGCGATTCTCACCGTCCCGGACACGGGCGGTGCGCGGGTGAGAGCCGACCGGCACAGTGGGGTTTGAGCCGGGGACTGCTCGATGGACTGGCGACACGCCCGGGTTAGAGGGCGCCGGACGCGTGCCGGATACCAGCGACCCATTGTGCCAGACCCGGCCCGGGAACCTCACACCGGTCGGCGAACTCGCCGGCGGGGCGCGCTCCGGGCGATCATGGCTGGTGGCCGCTTCGCTCGCCGGGGGCGCGCCCCGCCGTCCCGACCACCCCGTCCGGGCCTCGATCAGGCCGCGCCTCCCCCTTCCCGCGCCCGTACCGCTGCGGCTCAGCCCTTGACCGCGCCCTGTAGGCCACCGACGATCTGCTTTTCGGCGAATGTGAAGAAAAGCAGTGCCGGCAGCATCGCCAGCGAGGTGAAGGAGAGAATTCCCGCCGTGTCGGAGGTGTACTGGCTCGAGAAGTTCTGCACGCCCAGTGGCAGGGTGTGCAGATTGACGTCGCCGAGGACGAGTAGCGGCAGGAGGAACGCGTTCCAGCTCGCCACGAACGCGAGGATCCCGACCGTGACGAGCGCGGGCCGCGACAGCGGCAGCACGATCAGCCAGAGGAACCCGAGCCGGCCCGTGCCGTCGATCGCGGCGGCGTCCTCCAGCTCGCGCGGGATGGCGGCGAGAAAAGGACGCAAGATCACGATCGTGAGCGGCAACGCGAAGGCGACCTGCGGGAGGATCACCGCGTAGTACGAGTTGATCAGGTTGAGGTCGCGCAGCATGAGGTAGAGCGGCAGGATCGCCGCCCCGGCCGGGAAGAGCAGGCCGAGCGTGAAGAAGGTGTAGAGCGCCTCGCGGCCCCGGAAGGTGTACCGGGCGAGCACGTACGCGGCGCAGACACCGAGCACCACGACACCGAGGGTCGTACCCAGGGCGATCACCGCACTGTTGAACGCCTGACCCCAGAAGTCACTCTGGGTCAGTACCCGGACGTAGTTGTCGAAGACCCACGGGTCGGGCAGCCCGGCCGGGTCCGCCACGATCTGCGGGGTGGTGCGGAAACCGCCGACGATCACGTAGACGACCGGGGCGATCGACACAGCCGCGACCGCGAGCGCCAGCGCATAGGTGAGCGGGCTACCCCAGGACACCGGGCGGCGCTTGGACGGTGGGGGCAGGACAGCGTTCGCGGCCACGGTCAGTTCGCCCTTCTGGTGATGGCACCCTGGATGTCGCGGCGGAGGAAGAAGCGCTGGAACAGCAGCGCCGCGACGAAGGAGATGACGAAGAGGATCACGGCCACCGCGTTGCCGTAGCCCCACAGCCGGGCGAAGAAGCCGTTGTCCACCATGTACGTCGCCATGGTGGCCGACGCGCCGAGCGATCGCACCGACGGTACCGAGGTCACCCAGATCACGTCGAAGACCTGCAACGAACCGATCATCGACAGGAACATCCAGATCCGGATCGTCGGGCCGAGCAGTGGGAGCGTGATGTGGCGCTGGATCTGCCACCAGCTCGCGCCGTCGATCGAGGCGGCCTCGGTCAGCTCGTGCGGCACGTTCGACAGGCCGGCGAGCAGGAGGATGATGGCGAAGCCGACGTACTTCCAGGTGAGGACGGCCAGCAGCGTCCAGATGACGACGTCGAGGTCGGCGAGCCACGCCTGGACCAGGCTGCCCAGTCCCAGCGACCGCAGCAGCGCGTCGGCCGTCCCGCCGTCAGTCAGGATCAGCTTCCACATGATGCCGACGGTGACCTCGGCGAGCACGTAGGGCACGAAGACCAGCAGGCGGAACACGGTGCGTCCACGGAAGCGCCGGTTGAGCAGCAGCGCCACGGCGAGCGCGATGGGGCCCTGGATCACCAGCGACCCGACCACGATGATGGCGTTGTTGCGCAGCGCGTCGAGGAAGATCGGGTCCTGGAAGGCGAGGACGTAGTTGTCGAAGCCGACGAACTCGGTGGGCGGCCCGACCCCGCGCCAGCGGAAGAGGCTGTAGTAGACCGCGAAGCCCATCGGCACCAGCACGAACATCACGTAGACGACGACCGCCGGTGTCGTCAGCCCGATGATCTCGTACCACTTACGGCGTTTTTCGGCCACGCGGGAGGACGACCGCCTCCGGGCGGGCCGGACGCCCGCCGGCGGGGGCGGCGCCGCCCCCGCGGGGGTGAGGGGTTGGTTGGTGGGGGGCACGTGCGTGCGGGCGCCTTCATGGCGTCGACGACCTGCTGCGGGCTGCCGCTGCCGGCGAAGATGGCGACGATCGCGTCGTTCATCGCGTTGCCGACGGTGCTGCCGAAGGCCGTGTCCAACCAGAGCTGCACGTAGGTCGCTCCGGACGTGGCCTCCAGGATGGACTTCAGGGCGGGGTCCGCGACACCGCTCTCCGCACCCTTGGCGACGGGCAGGCCGGTGCCGGTCTCGGCGTAGCCCTTCTGCACCTCGGGGCTCACGATGTACTTGAGGAACTCGACGCACTCCGCCGGGGCGTTCTTGGCGCAGGCGAACCCGTCACCACCGCCGAGGGCCGCCTTCGGGTCACCGGCCGAACCGGAGATCGCCGGCACGGGGAACCAGCCGAGGAACTTGGCCAGCGCCGCCTTGTCCTCCGCGACGGTCTCCAGGGTGCCCTTGTTCCAGTCACCCATCAGCTCCATCGCGGCCTTGCCGTTGGCGAGCATCCCGTTCGCGCTGGTCGGGTCGTTCTGGCCCGGGGTGGCGATGAAGTTGGGCTGGAACGGGTTGGTGCCGATGAAGGTCTTCAGGTCCTCGCCGGCCTTCACGAAGCACGGGTCGTCGAAGACCGCCTCGGTGGAGGCCTTCTTCAGGGTGTCGACCGAGCAGGCACGCAGCGCGAAGTTGTACCACCAGTGCGCGGCGGGCCACTTGTCACCGGCACCGAGGGCGATCGGGACGACGTTGATCGCCTTGAGCTTGGTGACCGCGTCGTTGAGCTCGTCGAACGTGGTCGGCACGGCGGCGATGCCGGCCCGGTCGAACATGTCCTTGTTGTACCAGATGCCCTCGATGCCCATCCGGTACGGCAGGCCGTACTGCTTGCCTTCCACCGCCCAGATCTCGGCGGCGCTGCCGATGTTGGCCACCTCCGCCTTCACCTGCTCGGTGATGTCCTTGAGGTAGTCGGCCTCCACCTGCTCGCGCATCTCGCCGCCGCCCCACGCCTGGAAGATGTCCGGCGGGTCGGTGGTCAGGAGCGCAGCAGGGAGCCGGGTGCGCTGGAGCTGGTTGGTCTCGATCGCCTCGATCTGGATCGTGACGGTCGGGTGGAGCGCGGAGAAGTCCTTGGCGACCTTCTCCCAGTAAGTCTTGCCTGGCCCGTCCTGCGAAGCGTTGTGCCACCAGGTCAGGGTCACCGGGTTCTTGTAGAGCTCTTCCTCAGCGGGCGCTTCGTCGCCGCCGCCGCTACATCCGGCAGCAAGGAGTGCGCTGGTCGTAAGCAGCGCCAGGACGGTGCCCGCGCGGCCTTTCATCGCCATCGAATGTCTCCTCGACTATCAGTCGCGGTACTCACCTGAACGGCGAGTTTTACAGCCGCGTAACTCGGTGTCAACCGTTGTCGATAACGGTTTCGACTCCCCTGTCACGGGGCGCTGGCAGCCCTCTATCATCGTCGGCGTGGCGTTTCCGCAGCGTGTCAAGATGTCGGACGTGGCCCGTACGGCCGGCGTCTCCGTCGCGACGGTATCCAAGGTGGTAAATGGCAGGTACGGCGTGGCGCAGGCGACGGTGGAACGCGTCCAGCAGGTCATCCACCAACTCGGGTACGAGGCCAGCCTAGGGGCACAGAGCCTGCGCAGTCACCGCACGAACGTGCTGGGAATCCTGGTCGCGGAGTTCGAGCCGTTCTCGACCGAGCTGCTCAAGGGGGCGTCCAGGGAGGTCGTCGGGACCGGCTACCAGCTGCTGGCCTACTCCGGCGGCGACGGTGCCAGCGCGGCCATCGGCTGGGAGCGGCGGTCACTGGCCCGGCTCTCCGGAACGCTCATCGACGGGGCCGTGATCGTCACGCCGACCGTGGTCGAGACCAACCAGGGCTTCCACGTCGTCGCCGTCGACCCGCACACCGGCCCGTCCGGCCTGCCCACCGTCGACTCCGACAACTTCGCCGGCGCCGTACTCGCGACCAACTACCTGCTGTCACTCGGCCACCGCCGCATCGGGCACATCAGCGGACGCTCCGACCTCGAGTCGGCACGCCTGCGCGAGGCCGGGTTCCGCAAGGCGATGGCCGACGCCGACGTCCCGGTGGACGAGCGACTGGTACGGGTCGGCGGGTTCCGGACCGAGAGCGCCGCCGGTACGGCCGCGGAGCTGCTCGCCCTCCCCGACCGGCCGACCGCGGTCTTCGCCGGAAACGACCTCTCCGCGATCTCCACCCTCGACGTCGCCCGGAGCATGGGCCTGCGGGTACCCGACGACCTCTCCGTGATCGGCTTCGACAACGTACCGGAGTCGGCGCTGGTCAACCCGCCGCTGACGACGATCATGCAACCGCTGCAACGGATGGGCGCCGAGGCGTTGCGCCTGCTCATCGACCTGATCGGCGGCGTCGAACGGGACACGCACATCCGGCTCCCCACCGAGCTGGTCATCCGGGCGTCCTGCCGGCCCTACGCCCCTGCCCGCGAGCCGAGCCTGCCGCTCTCCGCCCGCGCCACGCCGGCGGCTGGCTGAACTCACCGCGCCGGTCACGGCCTTCCGGTCTCCAGCGAACGGACCTCCGGTCTCCACCGCACGGGTGGGCGGTTCAGCGCACGTGGTGGGTGGTTCAGCGCACGGGTGGGCGGTCCCAGCCGGGCGGCAGGTCCGGCGCGGTCCAGGCCGGATCGGGGACGAAGTCGCACCAGGTGCCGTCGAACGGGAACTGCGCCGCCTCGGCGATCTTGATTACCCGCTCTCCCTCGGCGCGTACCGCCGCCGGGTCCGGGACCCAGTAGTGCTCCGGGACGGCGAGCCGCTCGGCGAACTCCCCCTCGTCCTTCCACTCCCAGGTGTGGTCCGGCCAGACCACCACGTCGAGATCCTGGTCCACCACGTCCACGCCGGCCAGCTCGCCGTCGTCCCAGCGGACGCCGTGCTCCTCCAGGTTGACGTACCAGTTGGCAAACCGGTCCGCCGCGTCCCGGAAGAACCAGACCGAGTGGACCGCGCCGGCCGGCAGGAACTTCAGTACCGGCGGTCCGGCCCAGAGGGCGACCCGCAACCGGTAGGTCGAGGCGGCCACCCACTCGGTGAACGGCATCGCCCGCATCCCGCGACCGTCCGCCGTGACCTCGCTGGCCACCTGGGTGCCCCGGGCGACCCAGAGCAACAGGCCACGGTCGTCATCACTGACCACCCGGGCCGGGCGGACCCAGCCGATCCGGCCCCGCCGCACGTTGCGGTGCACGACGACGCGGCCCGGTGGGAAGCGCATCCCGGTCACATCCGGCCGGTCAGTAGGAGCGGGCGAGGATGGCGGTCAGATCCGGCTCGTCCTCCGAATCCGGCACCGAGCCGTCGGCCCGGCGCAGGCAGCGGACGGTCACACCCTGAGCGTTCGCCTCCGCCTCCCCCTCGGCACCGACGGCCGACCACGGCACCCGGGCCCAGCCGGTGCCGGCCGCCTCGATCGCCTCGGCCAGCGAATCCACCGCGACGGTGTGCGACTCGCGCCGGGCCAGAGCCTCGTCGTAGAGCGCCTTCTGGTCGGCGTCGAGCGCGGCGAGGACCCCGGCGACCACGTCCGGCACCGGGACCGGGGTCTTGGCGCCGGTGGTCCGGCGGACCAGCACCGCATTGCCGGCGGCCAGGTCGCGGGGACCGAGCTCGATGCGTACCGGATAGCCCTTGAGCTCGGCGTCGACGGCCCGGCGGCCGAACGGGGTGTCCACCCGGTCGTCGAGGGCGACCCGGACCCCGGCGTCGCGCAGCGCGTCGCAGAGCTTCGCGGCGGCCTCGGCGACCCCGTCGCCGGCCTTCACCACCATCACGTACGCCTGCACGGGCGCCAGCCTCGGCGGCACCCGCAGCCCGTTGTCGTCGCCATGGCACATGATCAGCCCGCCGAGCATCCGGGTCGAGCTGCCCCAGGAGGTGGTCCAGGCGTGCTCGACGCTGCGCTCGGCAGAGGTGTAGGTGATGTCGAAGGCGCGGGCGAAGTTCTGCCCCAGCTCGTGCGAGGTGCCCATCTGGAGCGCCTTGCCGTCACCCATCATGCCTTCGAGGGTGTAGGTGTGGGTGGCACCGGCGAACCGCTCCCGGGCGGTCTTCAGCCCGGTCAGCACCGGGATGCCGAGCACCCCGACCATGAAATCCTCGTAGACCTCGTGCAGGATCTTCCGGGCGTACGCCCGCGCGTCGGCCTCGTCGGCGTGCGCGGTGTGCCCCTCCTGCCAGAGGAACTCGGTGGTCCGCAGGAAAACCCGGGGCCGCAGCTCCCAGCGCACCACGTTCGCCCACTGGTTGAGCAGCAGCGGCAGGTCGCGGTAGGAGTCGACCCACTTCGCCATGAACTCGCCGATCACCGTCTCGCTGGTCGGCCGGACCACGACCGGCTCGGCGAGCTGCTTGCCGCCACCGTGGGTGACCACCGCCAGCTCGGGCGAGAAGCCCTCGACGTGCTGCGCCTCCCGGCGCAGGTAGCTCTCCGGAATGAAGAGCGGGAAGTACGCGTTCTCCGCGCCGGCGAGCTTGATCCGGGCGTCCATCTCGGCCTGCATGCGCTCCCAGATGGCGTAGCCGGCCGGTCGGATGACCATGGTCCCCCGCACCGGGCCGTTGTCGGCGAGCTGTGCCTTGGCGATCAGGTCCTGGTACCAGCGGGGGAAGTCCTCCGCACGGGGAGTGAGCACGCGTGCCATGAGGGCACATCCTATGCGTCGGCCCGGGGCCCGACGCGCCCGGCCCGCTGCCGCCGACCGTCAGCCCGTCACCTGCGCCGGTCGCCGTGAGCCGGCGCACGGTGCCAGCGGACCGACCCGGCCAGGCGCAGAGTCAGCGCAGCACCCGGCCGCGCAGCACGACGCGCTCGGGTGCGCGTACCACCCGCAGGTCGGTCCGGGGGTCGGTGGGGTACACCACCAGGTCGGCGAGGCCACCCTCGACCAGGCCGGGGAAGCCGAGCCAGTCCCGGGCCCGCCAGGAGGCGGCGGCCAGCACGTCGACGGTGGACATCCCGGCCTGCTCGTGCAGCAGCAGCATCTCCTCGGCGGCCAGCCCGTGGTCGATCCCGCCGCCCGCGTCGGTGCCGACGTAGATCGGTACCCCGGCCTCGTACGCCGCGCCGACCACCGCCGGGAAGTTGTCCCGGAGCGCGAGCATGTGCTTGGCGTACCCGGGGAACTTCGCGGCGGCCCGCTCGGCGATCTCGCCGAAGGTGGCGATGTTGATCATCGTCGGCACCAGCGCGGTGCCGCGCCGGGCCATCTCGTCGACGAGGTCGAGGCTGACCCCGGTGCCGTGCTCGACCGAGTCGACCCCGGCCCGGACCATCACCTCGACCGCCGCCTCGGAGAAGGTGTGCACCGCGGCGCGGGCGCCGGCCGCGTGCGCGGCGGCCACCGCGGCGGCCACGGTCTCCGGCTCCCAGGACGGCGCCAGGTCGCCGACGTTCCGGTCGATCCAGTCCCCGACCAGCTTGACCCAGCCGTTGCCGGCCCGGGCCTGCTCGGTCACCGCCGCCGGCACGTCGGCGGGCTCGACCTCCACCGCGATGTCCCGCAGATACCGCTTCGGCGGCGCGATGTGCCGCCCGGCGCGGGCCAGTCGCGGCAGGTCCGGCTCGTCCTCCAACTCCGGGTACGGGAACGGCGAACCGGCGTCCCGGATCGCCAACACCCCGGCGTCCCGGTCGATCCGGGCCAGCTCGCGGGCCTGGTCGAGCGAGGTGATCGGCACCGAGCCGGGAGCGATCCCCGGATGGCAGTGCGCGTCGACCAGACCGGGCAGCACGAAGCCGCGATCGGCCACCGTGACCGCCCCGGGGACCGGGGTGAAGGTGACCCGGTCGCCGACCAGCCACAGGTCGCGGACCTCGTCGTCCGGGAGCACGACCCCTCGTACGTGCAGCGCCATGCGCACATTCCTACCCGATCGGGCCGGGGCGACCCGCCGCACCCCGGCCCGCCCCGCCGCAGATCACGCCCCGGCCACCCGTGGCACCGCCCTCGCCGCGCGACGCGACCCGACGTCACACCTCGACGCGATCCGACGTCACACCTCGACGCGGCCGCGCAGGCCGGCCCAGCGGGTGGTCAGGGCCGGCAGGTCGACGGTCACCTTCCAGGGACGCTCGGTGGAGTAGACGTCGTCGGTGTGTACGGCCGGCTCGTACTCCCCGGTCGGCCCGAGCACGAACTCGGTGAGCGTCATCCGCTCGTGCAGCGGGTCGACCACCCAGTAGGTCGGCACCCCGGCGCGGGCGTAGACCCGGGCCTTGTCGTACATGTCCTGGAAGGTGGAGTCGGGCGAGATCACCCCGACCGCGAGGACGGCGTCCTGCACCGGGACCGGGCTGCGGGTGACGTGCTCGGGTCGCAGCGCCACCACGTCGGGCCGGGGCTCGTTGCGCCGGTCGACCAGCATCGACAGGTCGATGCTGACCACGTACTCCGGCGGGCAGTTCGCCCGCAGTGCGAGCAGGATTTCGACACAGAGGTCCTGGTGCAGGTGGGGGGACGGCACGATCAACCTTCCGTTGATCAGCTCGTACGGAAGGTCCTTCGGCAGCTCGCCGAGGTCGTCAACCGTCCACTCCTGCCGCTCCGACAGCATCGGCGCCGCGGTCATGACCACTCCTTCCCGGCGCGGCCGTTACCCTACGCGGTCAGGCTATCGCCCGCTGTCCCGGACGACGGACACCCTGTCCGTCCCCGGTCACTTCTCGTTCGGGCGCTTGCCGAGCTTGTTGAAGTCGAGCTTCGGCGGCTTGAAGCCGGGCGGCAGGCCCTGGCCGCCCTGGAGTGCGTTCGGGTCCAGCCCCGGCGGCAACTGCGGCATGCCGCCCGGGAAGCCGCCGGCCGGACCGCCGACCCGGGGCCGGCCGCCGCCCTTGGTGCCCTTGCGCTTGTTCTTCGGCGACTTGGTCGCCTTGCGTCGCCCACCGGGCAGGCCCATCATGCCGCCCATCTGCTTCATCATCTTCTGCGCCTCGGCGAAGCGGTTGAGCAGCTGGTTGACGTCCATCACGGTGACACCGGAGCCGTTCGCGATCCGGGCTCGCCGCGAGCCGTTGATGACCTTCGGGTTGGTCCGCTCACCCGGGGTCATCGACCGGATGATCGCGGTGACCTTGTCGAAGTGCTTGTCGTCCACCTCGGCCAACTGGTCCTTCATCTGCCCCATCCCGGGCATCATGGCCAGGACGTTGGCGATCGGACCCATCCGGCGTACCGCGATGAGCTGGTCGAGGAAGTCCTCCAGGGTGAACTGCTCGCCGCCCATCAGCTTGGCGGTCATCTTCTCTTTCTGATCGGCGTCGAAGGCCTGCTCGGCCTGCTCGATCAGCGTGAGCACGTCACCCATGCCGAGGATCCGGCTGGCCATCCGGTCCGGGTGGAAGACGTCGAAGTCGGTCAGCTTCTCGCCGGTGGAGGCGAAGAGGATCGGCTGGCCGGTGACCTGCCGTACGGAGAGCGCGGCACCACCGCGCGCGTCACCGTCGAGCTTCGAGAGCACCACGCCGGTGATCCCGACGCCGTCCCGGAACGCCTCGGCGGTGCGTACCGCGTCCTGACCGACCATCGCGTCGATCACGAAGATGACCTCGTCCGGGTCGACCGCGTCCCGGATCGCGGCGGCCTGCGCCATCATCTCGGCGTCGATACCGAGCCGGCCGGCGGTGTCCACGATGACGATGTCCCGGGCGGCCCGCCGGGCGTGCTCGATCGACGCCTTGGCGACCTGTACCGGGTCGCCGACCCCGTTGCCCGGCTCCGGCGCGAAGACCTCGACCCCGGCCCTGCCGCCGAGCACCTGCAACTGGTTGACCGCGTTCGGCCGCTGGAGGTCGGCGGCGACCAGCAGCGGCTGGTGCCCCTGCCCCTTCAGCCAGCCGGCCAGCTTGCCGGCCAGGGTCGTCTTACCCGAGCCCTGGAGGCCGGCGAGCATGATCACCGTCGGGGGCTGCTTGGCGAACTGCAACCGGCGCCCCTCGCCGCCGAGCACGGCGACGAGTTCCTCGTGGACGATCTTGATTACCTGCTGGGCCGGGTTGAGCGCCTGGGACACCTCCGCGCCCCGGGCCCGCTCCTTCACGCTGGCGATGAAGGACTTGACCACGGGCAGGGCGACGTCCGCCTCCAGCAGCGCCAGCCGGATCTCCCGGGCGGTGGCGTCGATGTCGGCGTCGGTGAGGCGACCCTTGCCACGCAGCTTGGTGAAGATCCCGGACAGGCGGTCACTCAAAGTGTCAAACACGGCGCAGCATCCCGTTTGTCGTATTTACCCGAGCATGGCATGGCCGAGGCACGGGTGCCCGGCCACCGCAAGGGTAGCCGCCCACCTCCCCCGCCGCCTCCGCCCCGCCCCAGCCGGGCTAGGCCGGGCGGTGGTGGCGGCTGGTGGTGGTGGCGGTGGTGGCGGCGGTGGCGGTGGTGGCGGTGGCGGTGGCGGTGGTGGGCGCACAGGCGGGGCAGCTCGACAGTCTCGCGGCCAACCTACCCCGCCCGGCCGGGCAGCGGGGCGGACCGTCAGGGCTCGACCAGGCCGGACTGGTAGGCGTACACCACCAACTGGGCCCGGTCCCGGGCGCCCAGCTTGACCATGGCCCGGCTGACGTGGGTACGCGCCGTCGCCGGGCTGACCAGTAGCCGGCTGCCGATCTCGTCGTTGCTCAGCCCCTCGCCGACCAGCCCGAGCACCTGCCGCTCCCGCTCGGTCAGCGTGTCCAACCGGGGGTGCGGCCGGAGCACCCGGGACGGCCGGGTGGCGAACTCCCGCACCACCCGCCGGGTCACCGACGGCGAGAGCAGCGCCTCGCCGCTGGCGACCAGCCGGATCGCCCGGAGCAACTCGACCGGCTTGGTGTCCTTGGTCAGGAAGCCGCTGGCGCCGTGCCGGAGCGCCTCGAAGACGTACGAGTCAAGTTCGAAGGTGGTCAGCACCACCACCCGGGTACCGGCCAGCTCCGGGTCGGCGACGATCCGCCGGGTCGCCTCGATGCCGTCGATTCCGGGCATCCGGACGTCCATCAGCACCACGTCGGGGCGTTCCCGCCGGGCCACCGCCAGCGCGCCCAGCCCGTCGGCCGCCTCTCCGACCACCCGCAGGTCGGCCTCGCTCTCCACCAGGGCGCGCAGTCCCAGCCGCACCAGGTCCTGGTCGTCCGCGATCAACACCCCGATCGGCGTGCTCCGCCCGGTCGCCATCCCGCTCTCCTCCTCGGTCATCTCCGCTCCCCCGTGATGCGGCGTGCCTGCGCGGGCAGCCGTGCGAAGACCCGGAACCCGCCCCCGGGGCGCGGTCCGACCTCCAGGACGCCACCGAGCGCGTCGATCCGCTCCCGCATCCCGGTCAGCCCGTGGCCGTCCCCCGGCCCCGCCACCGCCGACCCGCCGTGTCCGGTGTCGACCACCTCGACCGTCACCTCCGGCGGCAGGTACCCGATCCGGACGGTCGCGGCGGCGGCGCCGGCGTGCCGCAGCACGTTGGTCAACGACTCCTGCACCACCCGGTACGCGGCCAGGTCCACCGCCACCGGCAACGGCCGGCGCTCCCCGGTGATCTCCAGGGTGACCGTCAGCCCGGTCTGGCGCAGCCGGGCGGCCAGCGCCGCCACCTGGTCCAGCCCGGACACCGGAGCGCGGTCGACGGCGGCGTCCCGGCGGACGACCGAGAGGGTGACCCGCAACTCGTCCAGCGCCTCCCGGCTGGTCCGGCTGATCGCGGTCAGCGCCGTCTCGGCCTGCTCCGGGCGCTTCGCCAGCAGGTGTAGGGCGATCTCGGCCTGCATGTTGATCGCGGCGAGCCCGTGGCCGACCACGTCGTGCACCTCCTGGGCGATCCGCAGCCGCTCGTCGTCGGCCAGCCGGCGGGCCTGCTCGATCCGGTCCCGGGCGGCGGCGTCCCGGTTGTTCCGCACCGTGACCCCGACCGCGAACGGTACGACGACCCACGCCGAACCGGGCAGCAGGCCGGTCAGCCCCACCGGTTCACGCAGGGACACGAAGACGTGCACCAGCAGCACCCCCAGGGCGGGGGCACAGCCGAGCACCGCCCGCCGGATCGGCAGGTGCCGGGCAACCGTGTAGACCGCGACGGAGAACGAGATCAGGATCGGCCCCGGCGGATACCCGACCACCAGGTACGCCGAGGTGGCCACGATGCAGAGCGCCAACGTGACCAGCGGCCAGCGCCGGCGTACGACCAGCGCCAGCCCCGCCGTCGCCACCAGTGCGTACGCCGCATCGTCGACCGGCGCGGCGTCCGGGAAGTTCTGCGCCGCGCCGGTCGTGCCGAAGTAGCCGAAGACCAGCAGCACGAGCGCGAGCGCGGCGTCGGCCAGCAGGCTGCCCCACCGCCTGTCGGCCGGTCGCACCCCGCCGTCCGCTTCCCGCCCCTGCATCGCCATCTGTGCCGAGGATGTCATGCCGGTTCCCCTCCCAGCAGGCCCCGCCGGTACGGCTTCAGAGGATGTCCCGGCGGTGCAGGTACGCCCCGGCCAGCAGGACGAAACCGAGCAGGTACCCGGCGAGGACGACCGCCGCCTGGCCACCGCCGACGACCGCACCGACCCCCGGGGCGTCGGCCGAGGCGCCGAGCGCCGCCGCCAGCGCCCCGGCGTTCGGTCCGGGCAGCCCCTTCTGGAGTTCCGCCACCCAGTCCAGGATCGGCGCGGCGACGGCGGCCAGCAGGTTCTGCACGGCGAGCAGCCAGACCAGGCCGAGCCCGATCGGCAGCGCCACCCCGCGCAACAGCACCGCCAGCAGTACGCCGAACCCGGCCCAGACCATGCTGATCAGCCAGCCGCCGCCGATCCCGACCGCCAGGTCGCCGACGGCCGGCCAGTGCACCGGCTGCGACTCCGCCACCGCGATCAGCAGGCTGGTCAGCGCGCCGACCCCGAAGAGGGTCAGCACCAGCGCCAGGGTGGCGGCGGCCAGCACCAGCAGCTTGCCCAGATAGACCGACAGCCGGGAGGGCCCCTGGGTGAGCAGGGTCTTCCAGGTGCCCCAGGCGTATTCGGCGCCGACGGTGAGTACCGCCAGGATCAGACAGATGGCGCCGACGAAGACCGGCAGTCCGCCGATCGAGTTGCCGACCAGCCGCGCCGGCAGCAGCGCGTCGAGCGCCCGGTCGCTGAGCACCCCGGCGGAACCGTCGGCGTAGGCGGCGTACGGGACGAAATAGGTGAAGACCAGGCTGAGTACGGCCGCGACGGCAAGCAGCAGCCACGTGCCCGGTCGACGGACCATCTTGATCGCTTCCGCTCGGCAGCTAGCCCACATGGTCGGCCCCTCCGGTCAGTTCGAAGAACACCTGCTCCAGGTCGCGTTCCAGCGGCCGGAGTTCGCGTACCGCCACTCCGGCGCCGACCAGCTCGGTGTTGAGCCAGGCGGCCCGGTCCGGGTCGACGGACAGGTCCAACCCGCCGTCGACCACCCGTACCCGGTCGGGGCCGAGCAGTGCCCGTACCCGCTCCTCGGCGCCGCCCAGCGGCTCGGCCAGTACCCGCAGCCCGGCGGCGCCGCGCAGCTCCGCGACCGTGCTCTCGGCGACCAGCCGGCCCCGGGAGACCACCCCGACCCGGTCGCAGACCTGCTGCACCTCGCCGAGCAGGTGGCTGGAGAGCAGTACGGTGCAGCCCGCCTCCGCCAGCCGGCGGACCAGGGCCCGCATGTCGGCCATCCCGGCCGGGTCGAGCCCGTTGGTCGGCTCGTCCAGGATCAGCAGCCGGGGATCCTTCAGCAGGGCGGCGGCGACACCGAGCCGCTGCTTCATCCCGAGCGAGTAGCCGGCGTACCGGTCGCCGGCCCGGTCGGCGAGGTCGACCAGCTCCAGCACGGTCCGGATCCGGATCGGCGGGATGCCGGTGAGCCGGGCCAGCACCCGCAGGTTGTCCCAGCCGGAGAGGTAGGGATAGCAGGCCGGCCCCTCGATCAGCGCGCCGACCCGGTCCAGTTGGCCGGGGGCGCCTGGCGGCCGGCCGAACAGCCGGACGGTCCCGGCGGTGGGCCGGACGAGGCCGAGCAGCATCCGCAGGGTACTGGTCTTGCCGGCGCCGTTCGGGCCGAGGAACCCGTACACCTCGCCGCTGCGTACGGTGAGGTCGAGCGAGTCGACGGCGACGAGGTCGCCGTACCGCTTGGTCAGGCCGCGGGTCTGCACCGGGTGCGGCGGCCCGGCGGGGCCGGATGGCATTTCCGTCATGCCCTCGACGATCCCGCCCGGCGGGCCCGGCGGCGTCGCCCGGCGAGCGACCTCCCGACTACGCCCGCTGACGTAGTCGGGCCGTCCGGCCGGCGCGACGGTTCAGCCGGCGGCGGCCAGCACGGCGGCCTCGACCCGGTCCCGCTCGGCCTCGTCGGGCCAGCTCCCGACCAGGTAGAAGGCGTCGACCACGTCGCCGCCGAGGGTGGAGATCCGGGCCGCCCGCACCTGGGCGCCGGCCTCGTCCAGCGCGCTGCTGACCCGGTAGAGCAGCCCGCCGGCGTCGGCGGCCCGCAACTCCAGCACCACGGCGTCGGTGGCGGCGGCCCGGTGCCAGACCACCCGGGGTGGCGAGCCG
Source organism: Plantactinospora sp. KLBMP9567 (assembly GCF_033446045.1). Classification (NCBI taxonomy): domain Bacteria; kingdom Bacillati; phylum Actinomycetota; class Actinomycetes; order Micromonosporales; family Micromonosporaceae; genus Plantactinospora; species Plantactinospora sp. KLBMP9567. Next base: position 128,700 of record NZ_JAWQRR010000011.1, read on the forward strand.
CCGCCCCGGGCCGCCAGGGCACGGCCGCGCAGCCGCTGGGTCACCGAGACGTCGCCGCTGACCGCCCGGCGCAGGTCGGCGGCGAGCGCGACCGGGTCCGGCGGGGTGCCGTAGCGGGGCTGGACCAGGAACTCGACCAGGGCGGTCTCCTTGACCATGCTGGCGTCGGCGGCGAGCACCTCCAGCCGGTGCAGGGCCAGACATCCGGCGACCGCGGCGAGCAGGCCCCGCCGGTCCGCCGCGGCCACCGCCACCCGGTCCCCCTCCAGGTGTACGGCCGGCAGCGGCCCCGCCACCAGCGCCGGGTCCGGGGTCGGCGGCTCGGGAAGCCGGCCGGTGTCGAGCCGGGTGTGCACCCTGCGGACCAGTTCGGCGATCAGCCGGGCCTTCCAGTCCGACCAGGCGGCCGGTCCGGTCGCCAGGGCATCGGCCCGGGCCAGCGCGTGCAGCAGGTTCAGCGTGCTGGTGTCCTGCACCGCCTCGGCCACCCGGGCGATGGTGACCGGGTCGGCGAGGTCCCGCCGGGTCGCCACCTCGGGCAGCAGCAGGTGCAGCTCGACCAGCTTCTCGATCAGGTCGACCTCGGCCGGCGGCAGCCCGATCCGGGCGGCGATCCGGGCCGCGATCGGCGCCCCGACCGAGCTGTGATCCCCACCCAACCCCTTCCCGACGTCGTGCAGGAAGGCGGCGAGCAGCAGCAGGTCGGGCCGGTCCACCTCGCGGGCGTACCCGGTCGCCTCGGCGGCGGCCTGCACCAGGTGCCGGTCCAGCGTGTAGCGGTGCACCGGATTGTGCTGCGGCAGGCTGCGCATCCGGGGCCACTCCGGCAGCCAGCCGTCGACCAGGCCGTACCGGTCACAGGTCTCCCAGGTGGCGACCAGCCCGGGACCGGCACCGAGCAGGGTGATCAGCGCGGCCCGGGCGGCCGGCGGCCAGGGCGTCGGCAGCGGCGGGCAGTACGCGGCCAGCCACTCGCAGGTGGCCCGGGCGATCGGCAGCCGGGCGCTGGCCGCGGCGGCGGCGACCCGCAGCGACAGGCTCGGGTCGGGGCGGGCCCCGATCGCCGTCCGGGCGAGCACCAGCTCGCCGTCCTGCTCCACCACGTCCCGGGCGACCGGGCGGCGCAGCGGTCGGCCGTCGGCGCCCCGGCGCCGGCCCGAGCGGAGTCGGTCGGCGGCCCGCCAGGCGTCGTCCAGGGCGTGGCTGATGGTCCGGGCGTCCCCGGCGACCTGGCGCAACAGCACGTCGCCCAGTTCGGCGACGCCGTCGGACGGCCCGGCGCCGTCGGACGGAACCGGCCTCGCGCCGTCGGGTGGAAGCTGTCGGGGGGCGGGGTCGAGGGTGCCGCGCCGGAGCTGACGCAGCCCGAGCAGGCCGGCCACCGCGGCCCGCTCCTGGGCGAGCAGCCGGTCGACGCGGCGACCGACCGAGGTGTGCAGGGCGTCCCGGGTGTCCAGCATCCGCAGATGCGCGGCCCGGACCGCCGGGCGCAGCGTGTCGCTGATCCCGGCGAAGGCGATGGCCCGGAGCAGCGCGACGTCCCGCAGGCCGCCGGCCGCCTCCTTCAGGTCGCCTTCCAGCAGGAACGCCAGCTCGCCGTGGGCCTGCCAGCGGGTCGCGGTGACCTCGCGCAACGCCGGCAGCGCGCGTACCGCGGTCCGCCGCCACTGGTCGGCGGCGGCGCCGACCAGCCGGGCGGAGAGTTCCCGGTCTCCCGCGACGTGCCGGGCGTCCAGCAGGCCGAGCGCGACCTTGACGTCGTCGTGTGCGACGGAGAGCGCCTCGGGGATGGTCCGCACCGAGTGGTCCAGGCCGAGCCGGGCGTCCCAGATCGGATACCAGAGCGCGGCGGCCAGCTCGTCCATGCCGGGCATCCCGGAGTGCAGCAGCACCAGGTCCAGGTCGCCGCAGGGCGCGCACTGCCGGCGGCCGAGCCCGCCGACCGCGACCAGGGCGACCCCGTCGGCCGAAATCGGGTCGGCCGCGCCCCGCTGGCCGGCGGTCTCCCGCAGCCCCGCCGCGAGCAGCCCGGCCAGCCACGCGTCGAGCGCCGCCGCACGCTGCTCGCGTGCGGCGGCGCCGATGCCGGGGATGACCAGGGGCCTCGGGTCGACCTGACCGGCGGTCAGCGGCGCGGGTCCCGTGGTCATCGTGGCGATTTCCTCCTAGAGCGCGTCGAGGCCGCGCTCGCCGGTACGGACCCGGATGACGTCCTCGACGCCGGTCACCCAGACCTTTCCGTCACCGATCTTGCCGGTACGGGCGGCCGTGACCACCGCGTCGACCACCTTGTCGACGTCGATCTCGTCGGTCAGCACCTCGACCCTGATCTTCGGCAGGAACTCGACGGTGTACTCGGCACCCCGGTACACCTCGGTGTGGCCCTTCTGCCGTCCGTACCCCTGGACCTCGCTGACGGTCAGGCCGGCCACGCCCAGGGCGTGCAGCGCCTCCTTGACCGCGTCCAGCTGGTACGGCTTGATGACCGCAGTCACCAGCTTCATATCCAACCCCTCCATCGGAGAAACTTAACCGGCGACCTTCTCGCTGACCGGAGCGGCGGGCTCCTCCGCCGCCGTGCTGCTGTTCGGGGTGCCGATTCCGGCCATGGCGAACGCGCCGCCGCCGCCGGAAGCCGTGGAGAGGTCGTACCCGCTCTCCGCGTGCTCCGCGAGGTCGATGCTGTCGACCTCGGCCTCCTGGGAGACCCGGAAGCCGATGGTCTTCTCGATCGCGAAGGCCAGCAGCCAGGCGATGCCGAAGGACCAGACGGTGACGACCAGACCCGCCAGGGCCTGCCGGCCGAGCTGGGTCGCGCCGCCGCCGTAGAAGAGGCCGTCGGAGGCGCCTACCACGTCGGTGATCGCGCCGTTGACGCTGTTGGTGGCGAAGAGGCCGAGCCAGAGCGAGCCGATCCAGCCGCCGACGAAGTGCACGCCGACCACGTCGAGCGAGTCGTCGTAGCCGAGCTTGTACTTCAGGCTGACCGCGAGCGCGCAGACCGCACCGGCGACCAGGCCGAGGATCACCGCCGCCCAGGGCGCGATGAAGCCACAGGCCGGGGTGATCGCGACCAGGCCGGCGATCGCGCCGGAGGAGGCGCCGACCAGGGTCGGCTTGCCACCCTTGATCCACTCGACGACGATCCAGCCGAGCACCGCGGCGGCGGTGGCGAGCTGGGTGTTGATGAAGGCCAGACCGGCGACCGAGTCGACGGTCAGCTCCGAGCCGGCGTTGAAGCCGAACCAGCCGAACCAGAGCAGTCCGGCACCGAGCGCCACCAGCGGAATGTTGTGCGGCTTCATGACCTCCTTGGGCCAGCCGAGCCGCTTGCCGAGCACCAGCGCCACACCGAGCGCGGCCGCACCGGCGTTGATGTGCACCGCGGTGCCACCGGCGAAGTCGAGCGCGTGGATGTCGGCGCCGATGAAGCCGCCGCCCCACACCCAGTGCGCCACCGGGAAGTAGACCAGGGTCGCCCAGCCGAACGCGAAGAGCAGCCAGCCGGCGAACTTGGCCCGGTCGGAGATGGCACCGCTGATCAGCGCGACGGTGATCACCGCGAAGACCATCTGGAACGCCATGAAGACGTAGAGCGGGACGCCGATGCCGCTGGGGTTCTCGGCCGTCGCGCCCCACAGGTCCGTCTCGGCCAGGAAGGTCTTGGTGCCGAGGTACTGGGAGATGTCACCCCAGAAGCCGTTCACGTCCGAGCCGAACGCCACGCTGAAACCGTAGAACCACCACAGAACAGAGATGAGCCCGATCGCGGAGAAGCTCATCATCATCATGTTGAGCACGCCCTTGGACCGGTTCAGGCCGCCGTAGAACAGCGCCAGACCGGGCGTCATGAGCAACACGAGCGCCGTCGACACCAGCAGCCATACGGTGTTGCCGGAGTCGATCGTCGGTGCTTCAGGCACGCTGGCCTCCTAAAGTTGGTTACCCTCCTTCCCGGCCCACCGAGGCAGCATCGCCCGTACGCCGGTTGCGCGGAAGCTTCCTGGCTGGAGGTTTCACGCGTGGTGCCCACTTGGTTTCCACCGCGTCACGGGTTGTTTCCAACATGTGAAGAAGCCCGCACCATCGATGGAACGGACGGGGGCATACCAGCCGAATAGCCCGTCATGGATGTACGGACAGCGACACCCGACTGCCGGAACGCGTAATCGGGCTACCGGAGCGCGTACTCCAGGGTGTGCCGTTCGTAGTCGAGCAACCGCAGATCGCGCATCGGGCGCCGGAGGTGACCCTTGTGCACGATCCGGACGAACGCCGGGTCACCGGCCGCCGCCATCCGGCGGATCCCCTCGACGTGGTCCACGATCCGCTTCCGGATGGTCCGGACCAGCCGGTGCCGGTCCCGGGGGATCAGCCCGTACGCGTCGGCGAAGAGCCGCAGCCGGCGCGGCCGGTTGGGCCGCTGCCAGCCGAGGGTGTAGGAGTCCCGGTCGGAGAAGAGCGGCACCCAGGTCCAGGCCGCGTACGCCACGTCGTAGATCCGGGCGCCCGGCGAGGCGAGGTCGAAGTCGATCAGGGCCAGGGTGCCGTCCGGCCGCCAGATCACGTTGTGCGGGGCGGCGTCGTGGTGGCAGATCACCTCGGTGTCCGGCGGCGGCGGCCCGAACGACCGCCAGACCGCGTTCGGCGGCGGCTGGAACCCATATTGCGCGTCGTGGAACATCCGCAGCATGGTGGCGACGGTGACCAGCGCCTCGTCGGTGACCCAGTGCGGGGCGAGCGGGTACTCCCCGCACTCCCCCTCGAGATACGACAGCACCTCGCGGTTGCGCGAGTCCATCCCGAGGGCCCGGGGCGAGCCGGTGAAGCCGACGTATTCCAGGTGCCGGAGCAGGGCGTGCACCGAAGGGGTCCACGGGCCGGCGTTGCGCCGCACCGTGTCGCCCACCCGCACGACGGTGCTGACGTTCCCGCCGTGCAGCGGGATCTCCTGCGAAGTCACGTACGTCTCTCCTGAAGGAGCGGCGCTGGAACAGCGTCACCAGGCCCGCGCCCGGGGACGGGGCGGGGTTAACGAAACAGTCCCCCGAGATTACGCGTCCACGCCAAGCGGCTCGGTGCCGAGGAGCGCGTCGACGAACTGTGCCGGATCGAAGGGCGCGAGATCGTCCGGCCCCTCGCCCAGCCCCACCAGCTTGACCGGGATGCCGAGCTTGCGCTGCACCGCGATCACGATGCCGCCCTTGGCGGTGCCGTCGAGCTTGGTCAGTACCACGCCGGTCACGTCCACCACCTCGGTGAATACCCGGGCCTGCTCCAGGCCGTTCTGCCCGGTGGTGGCGTCCAGCACCAGCAGGGTCTCGTCCACCGGACCGTGCCGGGAGACGACCCGCTTGATCTTGCCCAGCTCGTCCATCAGGCCGACCTTGTTCTGCAACCGGCCGGCGGTGTCGATCAGCACGGTGTCGACGGACGCCTCGATGCCGCGCTGCACCGCGTCGAAGGCGACGCTGGCCGGGTCGGCCCCCTCCGGGCCCCGGACCACCTCGGCGCCGACCCGGCCGGCCCAGGTGGTGAGCTGCTCGGCGGCGGCGGCCCGGAACGTGTCGGCGGCGCCGAGCAGCACCGTCCGGCCGTCCGCGATCAGCACCCGGGCCACCTTGCCGCAGGTGGTGGTCTTGCCGGCGCCGTTGACCCCGACCACCAGCAGCACCGCCGGGGTGCCGCCGTCCCGGGTCGCCCGCAGCGACCGGTCCAGCGTCGGGTCCAGTACGCCCACCAGCTCGGCCGCGAGCAGCGCCCGCAGCTCGGTCGCGGTACGGGTGCCGAGTACGGCGGTCCGCTCCCGCAGCCGGTCGACGATCTCCCGGGTCGCCTCGACCCCGACGTCCGCGCCGATCAGGCTGTCCTCGATCTCCTCCCAGACCTCCTCGTCGAGATGGTCCCGGGCGAGCAGGCTGAGCAGACCCTTGCCGAAGACGTTCTGCGACCGGGAGAGCCGGGCCCGCAGCCGGACCATCCGGCCGGCGGTCGGCTCCGGTCGCTCCACCACCACCGGCGCCTCGACCTCGGTCGGTGCCGGCGGCGCCTCGACGGGCGGGGTCAGGACGTCCGTCGGCGGTGCCGCCGTAGGGCTGGGCGGCACCGGTGGTACCGGTGGGGCGGGCGGGATCGGCGGCAGCGGCGGGGCGGCCCGGCCGCCCCGGCGGGTCATCACCAGACCGACCGCCAGGCCCACCAGCAGGAGCACCAGCACGGCGGCCACGACCACCATGACGAGGAGGTTGTCCATACGGGCGATCCTGTCAGACGCCGGACGGCTTGGCGCAGCCGCCGCACTGTGCCGGGGTGTTACAGCCGAGTAGGCTCGCCGCGAAGCTCCGGTAAGCACTGCGGGCAACCGGGCAGGAAAGCCTGTCCACCACCCCCTCACCTCGCTCGGAGGTCGTCCCATGCCCACCGCCCGGCTCCTGATCGGCCCGGTCCTGCGCCGGGTGGTCGGCTCCAGCGCGACCGTCTGGGTGGAGACCAGCGGGCCGGCCCTGGTCCGGGTCGAGACGCCGGACGGCGCGGGTGGCGAGGCGCCCACCTTCACCGCCTTCGACCACCACTACGCGCTGGTCGTGGTGACCGGGCTGACCCCGGGTACGGCCGCGCCCTACCACGTCTTCCTGGACGGTGAGCAGGTCTGGCCGGAGCCCGGGGGGAAGTTCCCGCCGAGCGTGATCCGGACCCGCCCGGCCGGCGACCTCGGGGCGCGGCTGGTCTTCGGCTCCTGCCGGGAGACCACCCAACACGCCACCGCCCGGAAACTGCCGCCGGACGCGCTGGACGCGTACTCCCGGCGGTTGATGGCCTCGGTCGGCGCCGGGCGGCCGGGAGAGCGCGGCGGGCCCGCGAACGCCGCCGACGGCTGGCCGGACCTGCTGGTGCTGCTCGGCGACCAGGTCTACGCCGACCAGACCTCTCCGACGGTACGCAAGCTGCTGCGCCGCCGGCGCGACCGGAGTGCCGGTGCCCCGGCCGACCAGGTGGTGAGCTTCGACGAGTACACCAAGCTCTATCTGGAGTCGTGGCGGGATCCGGAGATCCGCTGGCTGCTCTCGACCGTGCCGAGCGTGATGATCTTCGACGACCACGAGATCATCGACGACTGGAACACCTCGACGCCGTGGCGGACCGAGACGCACCGCCAGCCCTGGTGGCCGGAACGGATCTCCAGCGGGCTCGCGTCGTACTGGGTCTACCAGCACCTGGGCAACCTCGAACCGGACGAGATCGCCGCCGACCCGGTCTATGCCAAGGTCGTCGCCGCCGAGGACGCGACCTCGGTGCTGCGCGAGTTCGGCGAGCGGGTCGACGCCGAGGCGACCGGCTACGACGCCGCGCTGGGCCGGGGCGAGTCGCCGGCCCAGGCCGCCCCGCCCGGCCGCTACCAGTGGAGCTACTCGCTCGACGTCGGCCGTACCCGGCTGGTGGTGCTGGACAACCGGTGCAGCCGGGTACTCGACCGGACACACCGGGCGATGCTGCCGCCGGCCGAGTGGTCCTGGTTCACCGACCAGGTGCACGGCGAGTACGACCACCTGGTGGTCGGGTCGTCGCTGCCCTGGCTGCTGCCGCCCGGCATCCACCACCTGGAGTCCTGGAACGAGCGGCTGGCCGACTCGGACCGGCCCCGGGTGGCGGCGTTCGCCGAACGGTTGCGCCGGGCGCTCGACCTGGAGCACTGGGCGGCGTTCCGCCGGTCGTTCGACGCGCTCGCCCAGGTCTTCGTCCGGCTCGGCAGCGGGTCCGCCGGAGAGCCGGGCGACCGGGTCGGCGCCGGGCCGGCGTACCCGGCACCGGCGTCGATCAGCGTGCTCTCCGGCGACGTGCACCACTCGTACGTCGCCCGGGCCCGGTTCCCGGGCGGGCCGACCGCCACTCCGGTGCACCAGTTGACCTGCTCGCCGATCCACAACCAGATCCCGGTACCGATGCGACCGCTGCTCCGGCTCGGCTGGTGGCGCGGCCCGTCGGTGGTGGCCCGGGCACTGGCCCGGGCGGCGGGGGTCAGACGGCCCCCGGTGCACTGGCGCAAGCTGGACGGGCCCTACTTCGGCAACGCGGTCAGCACACTCCGGCACGAGAGCCGCTCCGCCGAGGTGACCATCGAGGGCACCGCGCCGGACGGCACCCTACGCACCGTCGCCCGGCGCACCCTCACCCGCTGACCGTCGTAACCCCCAGCCGGGTAAGGGCGAACCGGTCAGAAGTCGAACTCACCGTCCTTGGCGCCGGCCAGGAAGGCATCCCACTCGGCCCGGGTGTAGACGATCACGGCACCGTCCGGAGCCTTGCTGTGCCGCACCGCCACCCGGCCACTTCCATCCGCCAACGGCCCCGCCTCGACACAGTTGCCGCCGCCACCGCTGCTCCGGGTGCTGACATGCCACCTCACGCCGCTCAGGTCGTCCATCGGATCTCCTCCGCGATCGCCGCAATCAGCTCGGCCGATGTGCCCACGGGCAAGCGCGACCTCCCGGAGCCGATCGTACGCCTGGGCAAACCGGGTGGACTTGGGCCATTCCAGGAAGAGCCGTCCGCCCAAATGCTCCACATAGGCCACCGGCGGAAACGGCTTGGGTAGCTCGAAGAGCTGGAACGGACCATCCGTGCCGACGCTCGCGCCAGCGGCGAGCGGCAATACCCGAACCTCGATATTCCGTTGCCGAGCCAACTGCACCAGGTGGTCGAGTTGGCTCCGCATCACCCGGTCACCGCCGATCCTGGCCCGCAGCACCGCCCCGGCGACCACGCAGGTCTACCGGGTAGGTTTGGCGCCGGTGAGCACGCGTTGCCGGGCCAGCCGCAGCGCCACCACCCAGCGGTCGATCCGCTCGTCGGTAGGCTGGTCTCCCTCCGCCTCCCGCAGGATCGCGCTCGCGTATGCCGGCGTCTGCAACAACCCAGGAACCCGCCCGAGTTCGAAGACGCAAATCCGCGCGGCGCGTTCCTCCAACCAGGGTAGGCCGACGAAGGACTTGTCGTAGATCGCGTCCTCGAATTCGGTCTCCCACTCGTGGCGGCGGCCGACCTCCTCGCTGAGCCGGATGAAGTGCTCCCGGACCTCCTTGTCAACCACGCCGTAGAGGTCGAGCAGCAGTCGTACGTCCGGGCGCGGGAACGGCCATTCGGCCCGTTCGAACCGGCCGAGTGCGGAGCGGTCCCGGTTGAGATAACTGGCCGCCTCCTCCAGGCTCAGCCCGATCTCCTCGCGCAGCGCGCGCAACTGCTGGCCGAGGAGTTGGCCGCGCAGTGTCGAAACCTTGCTCGGGTGCGATGAATGCATCGATCGTCTCCTGTCGGCGGGCGCCCGGGAACCGTTGCTCCCACTGTTGGGCGCGGGGAAGCGTGGTGACGTGCGCGACGAACGCCACCGGGCGACTAGCAACGGCTTGGCTGTGAAGCCGACAGGTAAGGGTTTCCGGGTGCTGTCCCGGCCACCGGGCCTCATCTGCGGGTCGGACCGGACCCGCCTTACCAGCCCGCTAAAGAACTACCACAAACCCCCAACGCCGACTACCCCGCGACCACACAAGAAGATGCGGCCCAAGATTCTCGGCGAATTGTGGTTAGCGGCGAGCCACAATTCGCCAAGAATCTTGACGCCCTTGAGCACGGTGGCGGGGCGGGGCGCAGCGCGGGGCCGGTGGCGGCGGTGGGCGGGCGAGTGATCATGCGATCATGTCCCGATGACCTGGACCGCCCCCGACATCGACCGGCACCGCGCACCAGTGGTCGCGGACGAGCGCACCATGCTCGACGGCTGGCTCGACTTCCACCGGCAGACCCTGCTCACCAAGTGCGCCGGGCTGACCGCCGACCAGCTCCGCACCGCCAGCGTCGAACCCTCCGGGCTGACCCTGCTCGGCCTGGTCCGGCACTGCGCCGACAACGAGCGGTACTGGTTCCGCCAGCAGTTCGCCCGGCTCGACGTACCGTGGCTCTACCACACCCCGGAACAGCCCGACCGCGACCTCGAAGGCATCGCCGACGCGGACCCGGCGACCGACCTCGCCACCCTGCGAGACGAGATCGAACTTGCCCGCCAGGCCGTCGCCGGCCGTGACCTGGACGACACCTTCCCCGGCAACCGTGGCAGGGACATCAGCCTGCGCTGGGTCTACCTGCACATGATCGAGGAGTACGCCCGGCACAACGGCCACGCCGACCTGATCCGGGAACGCCTCGACGGCACCACCGGCGAGTAGTCGGCCGACGCGGTCGCCTGGCGCGGGGCCCGCCAAGGGCGCGGCCAGCTTCTCGGCCACCCGCAGGTCAGCGGGCCAGTGCGGCGCGCAGGTAAGGCAGGTCCGCCGGCCCGTTCCACCGGTACGCCGACAGCCCGGCGACCCGGGCTCCCCGCACCGACCGGTCCGAGTCGTCGACGAAGAGCACCTGGGCCGGCGGGGTACCGACGGCCAGGCAGGCCTGCTGGAAGTACTCCTTGGACGGCTTCGGCACGCCCAGCTTCGAGGAGTTGACCACCACGTCCACCTCGTCGGTCAGGCCGAGCAGCGCCAGATCGGAGTCGAGCAGGTCGGTGGCGTTGGTGGCCAGCCCGACCCGGATCCCGGCGGCGCGCACCTCCCGGAGGAAGCCGAGCACGTCCGGATCCACCGTGCCCCGGTCGGCCTGCCACTCCTGCACCGCCGCCCGCGCCCGGTCCGGCCCACCGGCCGGCTCGGCGAGCGCGTCGGCGATCCCGGCCAGCCAGTCGGCGTGGCTGAGCTGCCCGGTGACCGCCGGTTGCCGCAGCGACCACCGCATCGCGGTGTCGTAGAGCGCGCCGGCCGGCAGCCCGTACCGGCGCTCGACGGCGGCGGTGCTCTCCGGATCCCACCGGCGCAACACCCCGTCCAGCTCCACCAGCAGGGCGTTCGGGCGTTCCCGCCGGGCCATTCAGTCCTCCTCGTTGCTGAGCCGCTGGCTGATCACCTGGGTCACGCCGCTGCGCATGGTCACGCCGTACAAGGCGTCGGCCACCTCCATCGTGCGCTTCTGGTGGGTGACGACGATGAGCTGGCTCTTCTCCCGTAACTGGGCCATCAGGGTGATCAGCCGGCCCAGGTTGACGTCGTCCAGCGCCGCCTCGACCTCGTCCATGATGTAGAACGGGCTGGGCCGGGCCCGGAAGATCGCCACCAGCATGGCGACGGCGGTCAGCGACCGCTCGCCGCCGGAGAGCAGCGACAACCGCTTGATCTTCTTGCCCGGTGGGCGGGCCTCGACCTCGACGCCGGTGGTGAGCAGGTCCTCCGGGTCGGTGAGCACCAACCGCCCCTCACCGCCGGGGAAGAGCACCGTGAAGACCTGCTCGAACTCCCGGGCGGTGTCGTGGTAGGCGCTGGCGAAGACCTCCAGGATCCGGTCGTCCACGTCCTTGACCACGGTGAGCAGGTCCCGGCGGGTCGCCTTGAGGTCTTCGAGCTGCTCGGAGAGGAACTTGTAGCGCTCCTCCAGGGCGGCGAACTCCTCCAGGGCCAGCGGGTTGACCTTGCCGAGCAGGGCCAGCTCGCGTTCCGCCTTCGCGGCCCGCTTCTCCTGCACCGGCCGCTCGAACGGCACCGGTTCCGGCGCCGGCCGGTCGTCCCGTTCGGCGGCGGCGATCTCGGCCTGACTCGGCGGTACCGGCTGCTGCGGGCCGTACTCGGCGACCAGCGTCTCCACGTCCAGCCCGAAGTCCTCGGCCGCCTTCGCCTCCAACTGCTCGATCCGCAGCCGCTGTTCGGCCCGGGCCACCTCGTCCCGGTGCACCGCGCTGGTCAGCCGCTCCAGGTCGGCACCGAGCCGCTTGGCCGCGCCGCGTACCTCCTGAAGCTCGGCCTCCCGGGCGGACCGGGCCGCCGCGACCTCGTCCCGGGTCTGCTCGGCCGCGGCCAGCGAGACCGCGAGCCGGGTCAGCGCCTCCCGGGCGCCGAACTCGACGGCCCGGGCGATGCCGGCGCCCCGGGCCCGGGCGGCCCGTCGGGCGGCGGCCCGCTCCCGGGCGGCCCGCTCGGCGGCGGCCTGCCGGGCCAGCGAGTCCGCGCGGCCGGCGATCGAGGCGACCCGCTCCTCGGCGGTACGCACCGCGAGCCGGACCTCCATCTCGTTCTGCCGGGCCTGCGGCAGGTACGCCGCCAGTTCGTCCCGCTCCTCGGTGGACGGGTCGGCGTCGATCGGGGTGACCTCGGCGAGCCGGAGCCGCTCCTCCAGCTCGGCCAGGCCGGCGAGGTCCCGCTCCCGGGCCTGCTCGGCGCGACCGCGCGACTCGGCCAGCCGGTCCATCTCGGCCTTGGCCGAGCGGGCGGCGGCGCCCAGCTCGGCGAGCCGGCGGGCGGCGGCGTTGCGCTGTCCCTCCGCGTCCCGCTTCACCGCTGCGGCGGCGGCCACCTCCTGCTTGCGCTCGGCCACCTCCTCGCGGGCCTCGCCGAGCTGCTCGCGCAGCTCGGCGATGGTCTGCTCGGCGGTGAGCCGGTTGGCCCGGGCCTCCTCGACCGCGGCCTGCACCTCCAGGAAGCTCGGTGCCTTGGCCGAGCCGCCGGCCGCCGCGTAGCCGCCGACCACGTCACCGTCGGCGGTCACCGCCCGGAGTTCCGGATTGCCGGCCACCAGCTTGGTCGCGGCCTCGAGCGTGTCGACCAGTACGACGTCGCGCAGCGCCCGGTGCACCGCCGGGCGTACCTCGTCGGGGCAGCCGACCAGGTCGGGCGCCCAGTGCGTACCGTCCGGCAGGGCGGGACGGAGCGAGCTCGGGGAGCCGATCATGCCCGGCCCGGCGTGGCCGCCGACCAGCAGCTCGGCCCGGCCGGCGTCCTGGATCTTCAGCCACCGCATCGCCTCGGCCGCCTCGTCCACCCCGGCGACCGCGACCGCGTCGGCCAGCGAACCGAGCGCGGCGGCCAGCGCGGCCTCGTGCCCGGGCGCGACGGTCAACAGCCCGGCCAGGCTGCCCAGCAGCCCCGGCACCTGGTCGGCGCGGGACAGCAGCGCCCCGGCGCCGTCCTTGCGGCGCAGCCCCATCGCCAGCGCCTCTTCCCGGGCCTTCCAGGTCGCCGCGTCCTTCTCCGCCGCCCGTTCGGCGTCGGAGAGGGTACGCACCCGGGCCGCCGCCTCCTCCTGCGCGGCGACCGCCTCGGCGTGCCGGGCGTCCAGCTCGGCGTTGTCCCGATCCGCCTCCGAGGACTGCTCGGCAACGGCATCCAGCTCGTTCTGGGTCTGCTCCGCCCGCAGTTGCGCGTCGGCGTGCGCGGCGGCGAGCCGTTCGATCTCCTCGGCCGCCGAGCCGGTACGCGCCCGCGCCGAGTTGACCTGCCCGGTCAGCTTGGCCAGCCCCTCGCGCCGGTCGGCGATCGCCTTCGCGGCCGCCACCAGCGCGCGTTCCGCCTCGGCGAGCTGGCGTTCGAGCTGCTGGCGGCTCTCCACCGCCTCGGCCAGCCGGATCTGGTCCTCGGTGAGGGCGGCACGCAGCTCCTCCTCGTGCGCGCGGACCTCCTCGGCCTCGGCTTCCAGGCGGTCCGGGTCCCGGCCGGGGCGCTCGTCGTCCGGGGTGGCGCTCAGGTGCCGCAGCCGCTCCCGGGCCAACTGCTCGGTGGAGCGGAACCGCTCGGTGAGCGCGGAGAGCCGATACCAGGTGTCCTGGGCCCGGGCGAGCAGCGGAGCGTCCTCGGCGAGCGCCTCCTCCAGCTCGGCGAGCCGGGACTGCACCTCGGCGTGTTCCGCCTCGACCTGCTCGCGCCGCTGCCGCAGGGCGGCCTCGTCGGCGATCTCCTTGTCCAGGGTCGAGCGGAGCGTGGCCAGGTCGTCGGCGAGCAGCCGCAGCCGGGCGTCCCGCAGGTCGGCCTGGATGCCCTGGGCCCGGCGGGCCACCTCGGCCTGCCGGCCCAGCGGCTTGAGCTGGCGACGCAGCTCGGCGGTGAGGTCGGTCAGCCGGTTCAGGTTGACCTGCATCGCGTCGAGCTTGCGCAGCGCCTTCTCCTTGCGCTTGCGATGCTTGAGTACCCCCGCCGCCTCCTCGATGAAGGCCCGCCGGTCCTCCGGCTTCGCGTGCAGTACGGCGTCGAGCTGGCCCTGCCCGACGATGACGTGCATCTCCCGGCCGATACCGGAGTCGGAGAGGAGTTCCTGGATGTCGAGGAGCCGGCAGGAGTCGCCGTTGATCTCGTATTCGCTCTCGCCGGAGCGGAACATCCGGCGGGTGATCGACACCTCGGTGTAGTCGATCGGCAGCGCGCCGTCGGTGTTGTCGATCGTCAGGGTGACCTCGGCCCGCCCCAGCGGCGCCCGGCCGGCGGTACCGGCGAAGATCACGTCCTCCATCTTGCCGCCGCGCAGCGCCTTCGCGCTGTGCTCACCGAGCACCCAGGCGATCGCGTCGACGACGTTCGACTTGCCCGAGCCGTTCGGACCCACCACGCAGGTGATCCCCGGCTCCAGCTTGAAGGTCGTGCTGGAGGCGAAGGATTTGAAGCCCTTCACCGTCAGGCTCTTGAGATACACGTTCCCGATCCTCGTCCGGCGCGACCGCCGGGCAGACTCAGCGCTTCCCGGTCCGTCCCGCTCCCGGTCCGGCACCGCCCCGACCGGGTCGTCAGCCGCTCGGCCGCGCCCGAACTCGGCGGAGAGTTTGCCCCCGGCGGTGGGAGCCTGGTCAACCCGCAGGGTAACCCGGAGGCGGTCGTCCTGCTCGACGCGGCACGCCCCGACCAGCGTATCGGATCGGCAGAGACCACCCTCGGGGCAGCGCAGCGGCCGCCCGGTTCTGCTCCGGCTCGCGGCACCGGCGCCGGGTCAGGACACGACCGGGCCGCCGTACTGTCGCCGGACGGAGACGGACCGGCGACGGGCGCGTGGGAGCAGGCGTACCCGGGAAACAGAACTGCGCGCCGCCACAGGTGTGTCGGCGCGCTTTTTCTGGTGCGATTCAGTTGTCAGGCGGGGCGCCGGTTGCCCGACGCCCGGAGCTCAGGTCAGTGCGGGCTCGGCCAGCCGCAGCAGGTCGTCTGCCTCGGCGACCGCCGCCGCGAGCCGATCGTTCTCGGCACGCAACCGCGTCGTCTCGAACTCCAGTGCCTGAACCCTGGCACGCAGTCGGGTGACCTCGTCGAGGAGGCGCCGGTCGGGCGCCGCACCAACGTGGCCGTAGAGGGCCTTCGCCATATCGTCTCCTTGTAATGCGCTGCCGGAAAGGCCGGCCAACGCGCGCCCAACTCGTACGCGACTACCCGCCCGCAGGCATACGCGGGCATGGTCGGGCGCGACTGGCGACACTTACATAGTGTGCCGATGTCCCGGCTGAGTCAAGTTCACCGGGACATAGGCCACCTGTGCCATCAACCACTCGATCGCCGAGGGCTTGCCGCGCAGGCACGAACCAGGTCGCTGTCCGGACCACCGGAGTCTATCCGCCGTCGATGTCCAGATCGGCGTCGCCCCTGGCCAACCGCACAATCCCGCCGGCGGGTCCCCCCTTATATCTTCCTTAGCCACGTTGCCCCTGGCTGACAGGCCCGCGTAGCGTCCGCACGGTCAGCGACCAGGCAAAACCGAGGTCCGGAAGCAATGGAGGCACGGCGTGCAGGGTTGGAACGAGCAGACCGACTGGGAGGACGGCGGGGACTGGCCCGGCCGACCCGACAACGGTGCTGCCTACCCGGCCGCCCCCGCCGGTCATCCGGATGATCTCTCCCGCTCGTCCCGACACCCCGGCACGGCGGACCCGCACCACCGCCCCGACCCGGACCGGTCGGACCGGCGCACCGAGCCCGCCTGGTCGGTCAACCGTCCCGACTTGGGCTTGCCGGACCAGCATCCGGACCTGGACCGGTCCGACCAGCGCCCCGATCCGGACTGGTCGGACGAGCCCGACCACCACCGGCAGTACCCCGACGGCGGCTGGCAGGACGAGCCAACCAGGACCGGACGGCGGACCGGAGCAGGCTGGTCGGACGAGCCGACCGAATTCCCGCACCCCGGCGAGGCGGGCTGGACGGACGAGGCCACCGAGCGCTGGCGAAGGGCCGGACTCGACCCGGTGGACGAGCCGACCGGGCGGCGGGAGCACGCCGCAGCACGCTGGGCGGACGAGCCGGCCGACCTCGGCGCGTTCGCGCTCGGCCGGGACCCCGGCGGCGTGCCGGGCCGCCGGGTACCGTCCGGCGACCTCCGGACGGACGGCGGCCCTTCCGACCGGAACGGATCCGGCCGGCACCGCCGGCCCACTCCGCTACGTGGCCCGGTCGGCCTGGGTATCGCGGTGACCGCGCTGCTCGGCCTCTTCGGCGTCGGTGCGGCCCTGCTGCCGCCGAGCCTCGCCGACACGCCGGCCGGCAGCCGTGCCGACCAGCCGGCCGTCGAGGCGGCCGGCCCCGAGCAGGCCACGGATCCGGCGACGCCGGAGCCGAGCGGGACCGCCGGGCAGACCGCCACCCCGACGCCGACCACGACCGCCACCCGGCCCGCCCCGAAGCCCAAGGCCACCACCACCGCGCCGAAGTCGCCGCGGACGAGCAGCCCGGCCGCGCGGCGTACGCCGGCCCGGTCGGGGTCCGGGGGCAGCGCGGCGGGGAGCAGCCAGGAGGCGCAGGTACTCGCGATCGTCAACCGGGAGCGCGCCGCCAACGGGTGCGCCGCAGTGGTGATCAACAGCGATCTGGCCGAGGCGGCCCGGCTGCACAGCCAGGACCAGGGCGAGAACACCAACATGTCGCACACCGGCAGCGACGGCAGCGACTTCGTGGAACGGGCCCGGCGGGCCGGCTACGACCGGCCGATCGGTGAGAACGTCGCCATGGGGTACGAGAACGCCGCCGCCGTGATGGACGGCTGGATGAACAGCTCCGGACACCGGGCCAACATCCTCAACTGCGACGCCAGGGCGATGGGAGTCGGGGTGGCCACCGGGGCCGACGGCCGGCTCTACTGGACCCAGGTGTTCGGCGCGGTCGCCTGACCCTCTCGCCCGGATCGGTTGGCCCCTTGCCCGGATCGGCGGCCCCTCTCGCCCGGATCGGTTGCCGCCCTCGGCCGGATCGGCTGACCGGGTCCGGCCCGGCCGGCCGGCTGGCTGGCCCGTCCGGCCCGGCCGGCTTAGCTGCGGCTCCGGCGGCACCTCTCCGGCCGCCGTGCCCGACGTACGGGCTGACTCGTTGGCCGGTACGAGGGGGTGCGCAGCCGTGCTCAGCGCTGCTGGATGAGTGTCCGGGATACACCGGGCGGCCGGGCTGGTCCTCGCGGTCGCGCTGCTGCTGCCGACCCAGGGGTGTCGCCTCCTGCCGGACCGGTCCGAGGTGCCACCGTGGCCGGGCGGCCCGACCCCGAGCTGGCAGTGGCAGGTCAGCGGTCAACTCGATCCGACCGTCGACGCCGAGGTGTACGTGCTCGACGGCTTCCTGATATCGCTGGAGACCGCCCGACGGCTACGGGCGGACGGGCGGCGTCTGGTCTGCCACGTCGAGGCCGGGATCTACCAGGAGTCCCGCCCCGACGCGGCACGCTTTCCGGCCGGCGTACTCGGTGCGCCGGCCCGGGTGCCCGGCCAGCCGTCGGGTACGCCGCGCGGCCGGTGGCTGGACATCCGGCAGTGGTCGGTACTCGAACCGGTACTCGCCGACCGGTTCCGGCTCTGCCGGGGCAAGAGGTTCGTCGCGGTACTGCCGGTCGGGATGGACGGCTACACGCACCGGTCCGGCTTTCCGCTGACCTTCGACGACCAGCTCGCCTTCAACCGGCGCGTCGCCGAGCTGGCCCGGCAGGCGCAACTCACCCCCGGGCTCGCCAACGACATCGACCAGGTGCTGGCGCTGGAGCCGTACTTCGACTTCGCGGTCAACGAGGAGTGCGTCCGGCGTACCGAGTGTGCCCGGCTGGTGCCGTTCACCCAGGCCGGGAAGCCGGTGTTCCACGTCGAGTACCAGGGGTCGACCGCCGACTTCTGCACCACCTCGGTCGGTTACGGCCTCACCTCGATCCGCAAGGACCGGGACCTCGGGGTACGCCGGGACGTCTGCCCGCCCTGACCGCCTCAGCGGGTCGGCCGCGCCGCCGTCCGGGGTCGGGGCTGGCAGCGGGGGCAACTGAACGACGACCGGTTCATGAACGCCTCGCGGCGGATCGGCGTGCCGCAGCGCCGGCAGGGCAGGCCCTCCCGGCCGTACACGTTCAGTTCGCGGTCGAAGTAGCCGCTCTCGCCGTTGACGTTGACGTAGAGTGCGTCGAAGCTGGTGCCGCCCTCTTTGATCGCCTCGCCGAGCACGTCCCGGACGTGGCCGAGCAGTCGGGCGACCGCCGGCCCGGTGAGCGCCTCCGTCGGCCGGGCGCCGTGCAGGCCGGCCCGCCACAGCGCCTCGTCGGCGTAGATGTTGCCGACCCCGGAGATCAGGGTCTGGTCGAGCAGCGCCCGCTTGACCTCGGTGCGTCGCCGTCGCGTCGCGGCCACGAAGTCGGTGTCGGAGAACTCCGGGTCCATCGGGTCGCGGGCGATGTGCGCGATCTCGGCCGGCAGGGTCGCGCCGCCCTCCGAGACCGCCAGGCCGCCGAAGGTGCGCTGGTCGACGAAGCGCAGGTCGGTGCCCCCGTCGTCGAAGGTGAACCGGATCCGCAGATGGGTCTCGTCGGCCGCCTCGGTCGGCCGGACCAGCAGTTGCCCGGACATGCCGAGGTGTCCGACGATCGCGTCATCACTGTCCAGTGGCAGCCACAGGTACTTGCCGCGACGGCGGGCGTCCAGGATCGTCCGTCCGGCGAGTACCGCGGCGAAGTGCTCGGCGCCGGGCAGGTGCCGGCGTACGGCGCGCGGATGGCGTACCTCGACGGCCGCGATCCGCCGACTCGTCACCCAGCGGGACAGCCCTTCCCGGACCGTCTCCACCTCGGGCAGCTCAGGCATGTACCACCTTCGTTCAGCTCGGGACGGCGTCGCCGACCGTATCCGGGTTGCCACGGTCGGCGTCGGCCGGCCCGCCGGAGGCCGCGACGACCGGCCGTCCGGCGTCCGGTTCGGCGGCCGGACCGGTGCCGTCGGATGCCGGTCCGCTGCCGTCCGGTGCCGGAACGGCGGCGGGCTCGGCGGCGACCGGCTCGGCGACGGTCGTCGCGGCGGCGGCCGGCTCGTTCTGCTGCTCGGAGAGGGTCCGCCAGGCGGCCTCGGCGGCCCGCTGCTCGGCCTCCTTCTTGCTGCGGCCGTCGGCACCGCCGTATTTCCGGCCGGCCACCACCACCCAGGCGGTGAAGGTCTTGGCGTGGTCGGGCCCGGCCTCGTCGATCCGGTACTCCGGTACGCCCAGCCCGAGTGCGGCGGTCAGCTCCTGGAGGCTGGTCTTCCAGTCCAGCGCGGCCCCCCGGCCGGCCGACTCCGCCATCAGCGGGTCGAAGAGCCGGTGGATCACGATGGCGACGGTGTCCAGGCCGTACTGGAGGTAGATCGCGCCGAGCAGCGCCTCCAGGGTGTCGGCGAGGATGCTCGCCTTGTCCCGCCCGCCGGTGCTCTCCTCGCCCTTGCCCAGCAGCAGGTACGGCCCGAGTCCGTCCGGGCCGAGCCGCCGGGCGACGTCGGCCAGCGCCCGCATGTTGACCACGCTGGCCCGCAGCTTCGCCAACTGCCCCTCGGGCAGGTCCGGATGGTTGTGGAACAACGCGGTGGTGATCACCACACCCAGCACCGAGTCGCCGAGGAACTCCAGCCGCTCGTTGGTCGGCAGGCCACCGTTCTCGTACGCGAACGACCGGTGCGTGAGGGCCCGCTCCAGCAGGTCCGGGTCCAGGGCGACCCCGAACGCCGCCTCCAGGTGCGTGGTCGGCGGTCGCCGCCGCTTGTCCTTGGTCATGCCGTCTCCTCGCTTCGCCGGCCGCCGCCCCGACCCGGGCAGTTGGGCTGGCCGATTCGCTCGTTGCGCTCGCCCACGCCATCTCCGCCGCCCCTGTGGTGGACGTGCCGGGGCCGGGCGCCGAGCTGGCTGGTGTGTTCACTCATGCCGGTACTCCGCTTCGCCGCCACGAAGCTTGTCCGCACCGAGGCTTGTCCGCACCGAGCTGGCTGATTCGCGCGCTACGCTCGCTCATGCCGTCACCCCGGTGCCGGTGGCCCGACCGGCCGCGATGGACTCGGCGAGCAGCGCGGACACCGCCGGGATGCTCCGGCGGCGGTGCAGGTGGGCGGCGAGCGCGATGCCCGACGCGACGTCGTCTTCCCGGGCCGCACCGTGGCAGACCACCACGGCACCGGCCACCCCGAGCAGGGTGGCGGCGCGTGGCGGGCCACCGCCGGCAGGCGGGCCGCCGGCCATCGCGTACGCGCCCTCGATCCCCTTGAGCAGGACGTTTCCGGTGAACCCGTCGGTGACGACGACGTCGGCCCGGTTGCCGAGCGCCACG
This sequence comes from Plantactinospora sp. KLBMP9567, assembly GCF_033446045.1. Lineage (NCBI taxonomy): Bacteria > Bacillati > Actinomycetota > Actinomycetes > Micromonosporales > Micromonosporaceae > Plantactinospora > Plantactinospora sp. KLBMP9567. The sequence goes on from NZ_JAWQRR010000011.1 coordinate 149,058, forward strand.
TCGTACCCCTCGACCAGGCCCACGTACCGGGCGCCGGCCGGCAGATCCTGCTCGGCCAGCGCCGGGTCGGCGGCCCGGCGGATCCGGTCGCCCTTGCCCGGCTCGGTACCGATCGAGAGCAGCCCGACCCGGGGCCGCGACACCCCGTGGGTGACCGCCGCGTAGGCCGCACCGAGTACGGCGTGCCGGGCCAGGGTGCCCGGTCGGGCCTCCAGGGAGCCGCCGACGTCGAGCAGTACCACCGGGCCGTCCAGGGCGGGCAGGGTGGCGACCAGCGCCGGTCGGCGTACGCCGGGCCAGCGTCCGAAGCCGAGCACGGCGGCGGTGACGGTCGCGCCGGTCGCGCCGGCCGAGACCACCGCGTCGGCCGCGCCCTCGGCCACGGCCGCCACCGCGGCCTGGATGGTGTTGTCGGAGCGGACGATCGCGGCCGGGTCCCCGTTCATCGCGACCACGTCGCGGGCCGGCCGCACGGCGACCCGGTCCCGCTCGGCCGGGCGGAGCACGGCAATCAGCTCGTCGGCCACCTCGACGGGGCCGACGAGCAGAAGACGCAGGTCGGGATCAGCGCGGAACGCCCGCAGAGCGCCGTCAACCACGACGGCGGGAGCTTCGTCCCCGCCGAGGAGGTCGACGGCGATCCGCACGGTGCCCGGCTCCACGGGTACGCCGGCCGTCCAAGGCCGGTCGGCGTCGGCGGGAGCCGGTGCACCGGGCAGTCGCCAGGGCGGGTGCGCCGTCCGACCGGAGGTCGGTGGCGTCACTCGGTGTCCAGGAGATCAGACCTCGATGACCTGGCGGCCGTTGTAGGTGCCGCAGACGCTGCAGGCCGCGTGCGGCAGCTTCGGCGACTTGCACTGCGGGCAGGCCACGGTCGCGACCGCCGTGGTCTTCCACTGCGCCCGGCGGGACCGGGTGTTGCTGCGCGACATCTTGCGCTTGGGGACGGCCACGGTTCTTCCTACTCCTCTTGACGGGTCAGTTGCGACAGGCCCGCCCAGCGCGGGTCGACCTGCTGGTGGCTGTGCTCAGCCGGCAGCTCGTCCCAATGCACCCCGCACTCGGGGCACAGTCCTGGGCAGTCCTCCCGGCACACCGGGTTGGTCGGCAGTGCGAGCACCACCGCGTCCCGCAGTGCCGGTTCCAGGTCGATCAGATCGCCCTGCATCCGGCCCACCTCGTCCTCGTCGGTCGTCTCGTCCGTGGTGCTGTGCTCGTAGGCGTACAGCTCCTGGATCGGGACGACCAGCGAGTCCGTGATCGGGCGCAGGCAGCGGCCGCACTCGCCCTCGATCGGACCGGTGACGGTCCCCGAGACGAGTACGCCCTCGGACACCGACTCGAGCCTCAGGTCGAGGCTCAGGTCCGCGCCCTCCGGCACGCCGATCAGCTCCACGCCGAGGTCCGCCGGTGCCGCCGCCGTCCGACTGACCGTACGCAGCACTCCAGGTCGGCGCGGCAGCTCCCTCGTGTCGAGGACCAGCGGCGACCTGGGGTTGAGATGGGTCGGCAGATGCTTGGGCATAGTCAGACTCCGGCCTGTGCGAGGCCGACGAAACAGGTTACCTGAGCAGGCGGCTTAGCGTCGAACCGGGGCGAGCCGGCCGGGCCTCGACGGACACCGGTTCACCCCGGGCGGCGCCCCGGATCGCCGCCCGTCGGAACGGTCGGCGACCCGGACAGCGCGCTCAGACCGGACAGTACGCTCAGAACGGCAGTGGGCGCTCGTTCTCCTCCCCCACGAACGTGCCGATCTCGCGCAGCGCGTGCATCTTGTCCCGCCCGCGCTCGATGGAGGCGAGCGCCCGGGTCAGGAACTGTTCGAAGTTGGCCAGCGCGGTGTCGACGTAGTCGTCGACCTCCTCGCGGAGCCGCTGGGCCTCGGCCCGGGCCTCCGCGATGATCCGGGCGCCCTCGTGCTCGGCGGAGACGGTGATCTCGTTGACCGAGACCAGCCGGGCGTGCTCCGCCTCGCCCTCGCTGATGATCCGGTCCGCCTCCCGCTTGCCGGCGTCCATGATCTTGTCGCGCTCTTCCAGCAGCGCCGCCGCCCGGCGCAGTTCGACAGGCAGCTCGACGCGCAGTTCCTCAAGGGCACCGATCATCTCGGCGCGGTCGACCATGGCGTTGTTGCGGGACATCGGGACGGATCGCGCCGTCTCCACCATGCCGATGATCTCGTCTATGCGATCGAGCGGGTCCACCGGTACCTCACTCCCGTCGTTGCTTCGGTCGACATACATGATGGGGTGTCGGACCGGATTACTGCTCAACCAATGATGCGGTGCGATCCGTACCCGACCGGCGATCGACCCGGGACCGGCGCGTCGCAGGGGCATGGACCTGGGCCGGAGCGCCGGCAGTCACCGATTTTCGGTGGTCCGGCCGGCGCCGGCCGGCACCCGGGGCGAGCGCGGGCCGACAGGCGCCGGTCGGTCAGGAGCCGGGGCGGACCAGCCGCTCCCGCAGCCGCTCGCGGACCACGTCCGGTACGTGCGGCGAGACGTCCCCGCCCCACTTCGCCACGTCCTTGACCAGACTCGACGACAGGAACGAGTGCAGCGGGCTGGTGGGCATGAAGAGGGTCTCGACGCCGGCCAGCCCGATGTTCATCTGGGCCATCTGCAACTCGTAGTCGAAGTCGCTCACCGCGCGCAGCCCGCGCACCACGACGCCGGCCTGCTGGGTCCGGCAGAAGTCGACCAGCAGTCCCTGGAACGACTCCACCCGGACGTTGCCGTAGGAGCCGGTCACCTCGCGGAGCATCTCGATCCGCTCGTCGACGGTGAACAGCCCGCGCTTGGACTCGTTGATCAGCACGCCGACGATCACCTCGTCGAAGAGCCGGCTCGCCCGACCGATGATGTCGAGGTGACCGTTGGTGACCGGATCGAAGGAGCCGGGACAGACCGCACGTCTCACGATCGGCGACCGTACCAAAGAGTGGTCTCGCCGTAACGGCGACTGCGCTGCGCAGTGATCCCCTGCACCCAGTCGACCGGTCCGGTCCGGCTGGACCGCTCGATCACCAGCAGGGCGTCCGACGCCAGCCAGCCCTGGTCGCGCAGTGCGGCCTGCACCGCCGTCAGCTCCGATTCCGGTACCGCGTACGGCGGGTCGGCGAAGACGACGTCGTACGGGCCCTCGGGCGGCGCGCCGAGCACCTGGCCGACCTTGCCGGTGACCAGCCGGGCGGTGCCGGCCACCGGGCTGGCCGGGGTCGAGCGCAGCGCGGCGAGGTTCTCCCGGATGGTCCGGGCGGCCCGGGGATCGGACTCGACCAGCAGCACGTGCTCGGCACCCCGGGACAGCGCCTCCAGACCCACCGCGCCGGAGCCGGCGTAGAGGTCGGCGAAGCGGGCACCGGCCAGCTCGGTGCTCGCCTCGATCGCGCTGAACAACGCTTCCCGGACCCGGTCGCTGGTCGGCCGGGTACGCCCGCCGGGCGGCGCGGAGATCCGGCGCCCACCGAGTACGCCCGCCACGATCCGGGTCATCCCGCCTCCTGGGTGGACGCCTCCTGCATGACAGCGACGCTACGCGACCCGCAGGTGGTGCCGGCTCGCCACGGGTGGCAACACACCTCCGATGAACGCCAACGGACAAATGGATACGCCAAGTACACCGAGGGAGATAGGTTCACTACCCCCCGTTCATCAATCGTCTCGAATTGACAACATCATCGTTAGAGGACCCTGAAGGGTGTTCCTGTACCACGCCGATCGCTAAGGTCGTGCGCTGTGCCGGCTGCGTCTTGCCGGCGCCTACGACGTCGGGGAGGCGGTTCTCGCAGGTCGAGCGCCACCCCATGGCGCCCCCGCTCGCCAACCCACCCGCGTCGTACCATGACGCCCTCATCTCTCAGGAGTACGCGTGATCCGTCCTAAGCTGTCGCTCCGGCGATCGGCTGCCGTCCTCGGGGCCGCCTTCCTCGGCCTCGGCGCGGCAGTCGCGATTGCGGCGCCGGCCAGCGCCCACCACCCCGAGATCTACGGCAAGTACTGCAAGGTCGAGGGGAGCAACAACTACGAGTTCCAATGGACGGTCGGCAACAGCGAGACCATCAAGGCCGAGGTCATCCGGGTCGAGCCCGGCCCGGTCGGTGACATCAAGGTCGGTGCCGAGATGAACCCGAGGGGCGGCAAGCCGCTCACCGGCACCGAGACCCGTACGGCCCCTTCGAAGGGGAAGCTCGACAAGAGCCTGCTCGTCGAGGCCAAGTGGAAGCGCCCGGATCGCATCCTCAAGGAGCACCGCAAGGTCGACGCCAGGGACATGGGCAAGTGCAAGACCCCGCCCACCACCCCGCCGACGACTCCGCCGGCCACCTCGACGCCGACCCCGGAGCCGACGCCGTCTGCGACGCCGACCCCGGAGCCGACCCCGTCGACCACCCCTACCCCGGAGCCGACCCCGTCGACCACTCCGGAGCCGGTCGAGCCGGTGGGCACCTACGAGTCCACCTGTGACGAGCTGATCATCACGCTGGAGAACACCACGGACGCGGAGATCAGCGTCGTCCTCACCCCGAACGAGGGCGAGGCCAAGACCCTGACGGTGGCCGCGGGCGAGACCGGCAGCGTGAAGTTCCCGGCCGAAGAGGGCCTGGTCGTCACCCCCAGTGGTGAGGGCCTGACGGGCGAGCCGATCGAGTACGAGCAGCCGGAGAACTGCGGTGGCGGCGGCGGTGGCGAACTGCCGCTGACCGGTGCCGCTGCCGGTGGCATCGCGGCTGGCGCCGTGCTGCTGCTCGCCGCCGGTGTGGTGCTCTACATCGTGGCCCGCCGCCGTCGGGTGACCTTCACCGCCTGATCGGTAGCGACCGCACCAACTGAACCAACCGCCTGAGGGCGCGTCGACCGGAAACGGTCGGCGCGCCCTCAGCGTTTTCCGGCGTACGCCGCTGTAGTGGAGTGCGCGGGCGACCGGCCGGGCTATCAAGGCGTTGTGCGGAAGTGTGCGCGCAACTTCTCCCAAGCGTCGATTCCAGGCGACCCGGCTTGGCGGACCGTCAGCCCTTCTCCAGGTATTCCGCGCGTTCCTCGTCGACCAGGGCTGCCACCGAGGCAGCCAGCGCAGGATGCCGATCCAGCTCCGGATCCTCCTCGACCAGGGCGATCGCCTCGACCCGGGCGTTGCGGATCAGCTCGGCGTCCTTCAGCAGCGACAGCAGCCGCAGGTGCGAACGCCGCCCGGACTGGGTCGCCCCGAGTACGTCCCCCTCCCGCCGCTGCTCCAGGTCGAGTTCGGCCAGCCGGAACCCGTCGGTGGTGGAGGCGACCGCGTCCAGCCGCTCCCGGGCCGGCGACTCCTCGACGGCCTCGGTGACCAGCAGGCAGAGTCCGGCGGCGGAACCACGGCCGACCCGGCCCCGCAACTGGTGCAGTTGGGAGACCCCGAACCGGTCCGCGTCGAGCACGATCATCACGGTCGCGTTCGGCACGTCGACCCCGACCTCGATCACGGTGGTCGCCACCAGCACGTCCAGCTCGCCGGCCGCGAAGGTCCGCATCACCGAGTCCTTCTCGTCGGCCGGCAGCCGGCCGTGCAGTACGCCGATCCGCAACCCGTGCAGTGGGCCCTCGGCAAGGAGTGGGGCCACCTCGGCCACCGCCAGCGGGGGACGCCGGCCGTCCTCGCCGACCGCGCCGACCTCCTCGGCGGTCGCCGCCTGGTCGCCGATGCGCGGGCAGACGACGTACGCCTGGTGGCCGGCGGCGACCTCCTCGCGCAGCCGGCGCCAGGCCCGGTCCAGATAGGCGGGCTTCTCCGCCGCCGGTACGACGTGCGAGGCGATCGGCGACCGGCCGCGCGGCAACTGGGAGAGGGTGGAGATCTCCAGGTCGCCGTAGACGGTCATCGCCACGGTGCGCGGGATCGGCGTCGCCGTCATCACCAGCACGTGCGGCGGCTGCTCGGCCTTGGCCCGCAGCGCGTCCCGCTGCTCGACACCGAACCGGTGCTGCTCGTCCACCACCACGAGACCGAGGTCGGCGAAGTCGACACCCTCGTAGAGCAGGGCGTGGGTGCCGACCACGATGCCCGCCTCCCCGGCGGCGACGCTCTCCAGGGCACGGCGCCGGGCCGCCGCGCCGAGCGAACCGGTGACCAGGGCCAGCCGGGTACCGTCCGGATCGCCGTCCAGCTCGCCGGCCCGACCGAGCGGGCCGAGCAGGTCGAGCATGCCCCGGTAGTGCTGCGCGGCGAGTACCTCGGTCGGGGCCAGCAACGCGGCCTGGCCGCCCGCGTCGACGACCTGGAGCATCGCGCGCAGCGCGCAGACCGTCTTGCCGGAGCCGACCTCGCCCTGGAGCAGCCGGTGCATCGGATGCGCCGTGCCGAGATCCGCCGCGACCTCCTCGCCGACCGCGCGCTGCCCGGCGGTCAGCTCGTACGGCAGCCGGGCGTCGAACGCGGTCAGCAGCCCGCCCTCGCGGCGCGGCCGGGGCTTCGCGGGCCAGGCCGCCGCCCGGTGTTTGCGCTGCACCAGGGTCAGTTGCAGGGCGAACGCCTCGTCCCACTTCAACCGGTGCCGGGCCCGGTACAGCTCCTCCTTGGTCGCCGGCCGGTGGATCTCGCGCAGCGCGGTGGCCAGCCCGACCAGGTTGCGGGTGGCCCGCAGCGTCGCCGGCAGCGGGTCCTCCGGCGGCGTGACGGTGTCCAGCACCACCCGGACACACCGGGCGATCACCCAGGTCGGCACCGCCGCCGCGGCCGGGTAGACCGGGATCAGCGCCCCGGCGAACTCCTCGATCTCCTCGCCCACCTCGCCCCCGGTGCCGGGCTCGCCGTCGCCGCTGCCGCTGCCGTCGCCGAGCAGGACGTACTCCGGGCCGTTGAGCTGGCGCTTGCCCCGGAATTCGGTGACCTTGCCGGCGAACATCCCCCACCGGCCGGGCTTGAGGTCCCGCTCCCGCCACGCCTGGTTGCCGAAGAAGGTGAGCGTCAGTACGCCGCCGGAGCCGTCCCCGACGGTCACCTCCAGCAGGTTTCCCCGGCGCTGCCGCATCGGCCGCACCGCCGTACGCTGCACCTGGCCGAGCACCGTGACCTGCTCCCCCACCTCCAGGGAGCGGATGTCGGTGTGCTCGCCGCGCTCGTCGTAGCGACGCGGGAAGTGGTAGAGCAGGTCACCGGCGGTGTGCAGGTCGAGATGGCTGCCCAGCGCCTTCGCCGTCTTCTCGCCGACCAGCTTGCGCAGCGGCGTCTCCAGGTCGGCCGAGGTCGATCCGGTGCCGGCCGAGGTCGATCGGTTCGCTGTCATCGGTCCCCCACGAACGCTCTCATCCGGCTCTCCACCACCAGCCTCACCCGACTCTCCGGCACGCTCGGCCGACTGCTCCGACACCCTCGGCCGGCTTCCCCCACGCCCTCGGCCGGCTTCCCCGACAGCGTCATTCGACTCCCACCAGCAAGGGATAGAACGGCTGACCGCCGGAGTAGTGGTGCACCTCGACGAAGGGCCAGCGCCGGGCCAGGTGGCCCCGGAGGACCTCGGCCAGCTCCTCCGGGGCGTCGGCGCCGAGCAGCAGGGTGACCAGCTCACCGCCGCCGCCGAGCAACCGGTCGAGCAGCGCCGTGCAGGTCTGCACCAGGTCGCCGCCGATCAGGTGCACCTCGCCGTCCACCAGCCCGAGCACGTCGCCCGGTTGGCAGCGGCCGGCCACCGTCAGCGCCTCCCGGGAGGCGTGGCAGACCTCGGCGTACCGGCAGGCGCCGGCCGCCTCGGCCATCGCGATCACGTCGTCGGCAAACCGCCGGGCCGGATCCCGGACCGCGAGCGCGGCCAACGCCTGCACCGGGGAGCGGGTCGGCACCACGCTCACCGATATCCCGAACGGCTGCGCCTCCTCGGCCGCCACCCTGGCCACCGCCCGGGTGTTCGGGTCGTTCGGCAGCACCACCACCCGGGACGCGCCAGTCGACCGGACCGCCCCGAGCAGCTCCCCGGCGGACGGGTTGCCGTCCACCACGGTCGCCCCCTCGGCGGCGAAGATCGCAGCCAGCCCGGGACCTGCGGCGACCACCACCGCTGCCCGCTCCGGCGTCTCCGCCGGAGCCGGCGCCGGCGGGGGCGCCGCCCCCGGCCGGGCCGCCCCCCCGGGGGCCGGGCGCCCCCCCCCCGGGGGCCCGGCGGGGGCGCCCCCCCCCCCCCCGCCTCCGGCGGGCCCGCCTCCGCGAGCTGGTCCTCGAAGCGGGTGACCGAGATCTGGTACGGCCGGCCGGCCACCACGCCGGCCTCGATCGCCGCCCCGACGTCGTTGACGTGTACGTGCACGTTCCAGGTCGACGTGCCGGTGGCGTCCGCCTCGTCGCCGACCACCACCAGCGAGTCGCCCAGCCTGGCAAGTTCGGCCCGGAGCCGGTGTACCGCCGCCCGGTCGGCGTCGAGCAGGAACTGCACCTCGTAGGCGTACTCGGTGGAGCCGGTCTCCCGGGCGGCCGCCAGCGGCCGGCGCGGCGGGGCCGGGGCGGGTTCCGGCCGCTCCGGTGCGGCACCGGTGACCACCTCGACCAGCGCGTCCAGCAGGACGCAGAGGCCACGCCCGCCCGCGTCCACCACACCGGCCCGGGCCAGCGCCGGCAACTGCTCCGGGGTACGCGCCAGTGCCTCGGCGGCGGCGGTCGCGGCAGCCCGGACCACCGCCGGAAGATCGTCGGTGTCGGCCCGTTCGGCGGCCGCCGCCGCGGCGGTGACGACGCTGAGCACGGTCCCCTCCACCGGCTCGGCCACCGCCGAGTACGCCGCCGTGCCGGCCGCCCGCAGTGCCCTGGCGAGCGCCCGACCCCGGACCTCGGACGTGTCGCCGAGCGCGTCGGCCAGGCCGCGCAGGATCTGCGAGACGATCACTCCCGAGTTGCCCCGGGCGCCGAGCAGCGCACCCCGGGCCAGCAGCCGCAGGACCCGGGCGGGTGCCGGCTGTCCGCCGACGCCCGGATCGTCCCGTTCGAGCCGGACCGCCTGCTCGGCGGAGGTCATCGTGAGCACCAGGTTGGTGCCGGTGTCGCCGTCCGGAACCGGATAGACGTTGAGCTGGTTGATCTCCTCCTGGTGCCGCTTGAGCGCGGCCAACCCACCGGCACACCACCGGTGCAGGGCCGCGGCGTCGAGGGTCTCCAGCACGGCGAGAAGCCTACTGGCGTACCCTGACGCCCCGCTGACACTGCCGCGCGACTCCGGCCACCGCTTCCGACCGGGAAATCCGGCGGCGGAGCGACGCGGCGGCCGGTGGGCCGGGACGGGTGGAGCCGATTCGCCCGGCGACCCGACCATCGGGTACCCTGGCCAGGTTGCCCGGCCAGCACCCTGCCGGCGACCTGACAACGATCAATCCCAGGAGTATCCCGTGGCTAGCGTGTGCGACATCTGTGGCAAGGGGCCTGGCTTCGGCCACAACGTGTCCCACTCGCACCGGCGGACCAACCGTCGCTGGAACCCGAACATCCAGTCGGTGCGTACCCCGGCGGGTGGCGGCACGACCCGCAAGCTCAAGGTCTGCACCTCGTGCATCAAGGCCGGCAAGGTCGCCCGCGCCTGAGCCTGGGCAACCGTAAGCTCGAATAGCCGCCGGAGCAGTGCTCCGGCGGCTATTGCTGTCCGCACCGGCCCGCCACCACCGGATCCGCCACCCAGCCGCACCACGCGCCCCAGCGGCGCCACGCCACCCAGCCGCGCCACGCCACCCGGCGCGGCGCCGCCGGCAACGGGTCCCGAGGTGGCCGGTGCCCACCGGCCGGCGGATCAGAGAGACGGCCGGTCAGAGGGACCAGCGGATCAGAGAGAACGGCCGGTCAGAGGGAGCGGCCGAACGAGAGCACCCCAGGCTCGTCCCGGTAGTAGCCGAAGTCCGGAATCCGCTCGTAGCCGCTGCCCTTGTAGAGCGCGATCGCCTCGGGCTGCCGGTCGCCGCACTCCAGGATCAACCGACGGCGTCCGTGTTCCCGGGCCGAGTCCTCGACCGCCGACAGCATCCGCCGGGCGACACCGCGACCGCGAGCCACCGGGGAGACGTACATCCGCTTGAGTTCGGCGACGTCGCCGCTGCCGCCGTGAGTACGCCACCCGGCGCAACCGACCGGCACCTCTTCCAGGTACGCCACCAGGAACGCCCCGGCCGGAGGCGCGAACTCGCTCACCGCCACGGGGGTCTGGTCGCCCCCGCCGCCGTACCGCTGTGCCAGGTCGGCCAGCGCGGAGCCGACCAACTGCTGCGCGACCGGGGAATCGTAGGGGACGACGCGGATGTCCAGCTCACTCACCCAGTGAAGGGTACGACCCGCGCCCACGCCTCACCGATCGGGCCCCAGGATGCAGCCGCCGATCCGGGAACCGGCGCACCGGACCGCTCGACCCGCGCCGGTCAGCGGAAGTGGTCCCAACCACCCGATCCCTTGTAGGCCCGCCCGTCCACGGTCACCCCGGCACCGTGCACCACGTGACCGATCAGCCGGAAGCCGCCCGGCAACGGCAGGTCCTCCGGGAACGTCGCCACCAGCGCGTGGTCGTCGCCACCGCCGAGGACCCAGGCCAGCGGATCCACCCCGAGCGCGTGCGCGGCGTCCCGCATCTGCTCAGGCACCTCGAACGCGCTGCCGAGCAGGTCGATGCCGACCCGGCTGGCCGTCGCCACGTGACCGAGGTCGGCGAGGAGCCCGTCCGAGACGTCGATCATGGCGGTGGCGCCGAACCGGGCCGCCGACGGCCCCGCCCCGTACGGCACCTCGGGCCGCCGGTACGCCTCGACCAGGACCTTCGGGGTGCGGAACCCGCGGGACAGCACGGTGTAGCCGGCAGCGGCGTAGCCCAGCCGGCCGGCGAGCGCGACGACGTCGCCGGCCCGTGCGCCGCTGCGCACCACCGGGGGATGTCCGCCCAGGTCACCGAGGGCGGTCACCGCGATGGTCAGGGTGGGACTGGCCGACATGTCCCCGCCGACCACGCTCGCTCCGACCCGGGCCGCCTCCGCCGCCAGGCCGTCGGCCAACTCCTCCGCCCACTGCGCCTCCAGATCCGGCGGCATGCAGAGCGCGACGAGCAGCGCGGTCGGCACCGCGCCCATCGCCGCCACGTCGGCCAGGTTCGCCGCGGCGGCCCGATGGCCGATGTCCACCGCGCTCGCCCAGTCCCGGCGGAAGTGCCGCCCCTCGACCAGTACGTCCGTGGAGGCGACCACCCGGCCGTCGGGGGCGTGCACCACCGCCGCGTCGTCGCCCGGCCCGAGCAGCGTGGCGTGCCCGGCACCCAGCCGGGCGGTGACCCGGGCGATGAGGCCGAACTCGCCGGCCCTCGCGACGCTCACACCGACCTCCGGGCACGCTCGGCAGCCGTCCCGGCCGGACCCGTGGCTGGTCGCGGCCGCCGGTTTCCGGGTACCTCCGGATCCGGCGCCACGCCCGCACCGGGCCGGCCGATTCGATCGCTCATCGTGTCTCCTCCGACCACCGATCGGGATCCGACCTGCTCCGTACGGTATTTTCACGGTCTAGCCGCTCGGCGGCGGACGGGAGGCGGGTCGTGGTCCAGGCGTACATCCTCATCCAGACAGAGGTCGGAAGGGCACGTGACGTGGCCGCGCGCATCTCGGATATTCCTGGAGTCGTCCGCGTCGACGCCGTCACCGGCCCGTACGACGTGGTCGTGCTCACCGAGGCACACACCGTCGACGAACTGGGCAAGATGATCGTCAGCAAGGTGCAGTTGGTGCCCGGCATCACCCGCACGCTGACCTGCTCCGTGGTCCGGTTGTAAGTGGTGCGGAGCACGAAGTCCGGCCAGCCGGACGGACACCAGACCCAGCCGGAAGCAGCCGCCGCACAGCCGGAAGCAGCCGAGTCAGGGTCGGAGGCGGCGGCGACCGGTCGTCCGGCGGGCTCGCCGACCGGGGCCGGACCGGACCGGACCACCCGGCAGGCCGCGCTCTGGGCCACGGTGGTTGCCCTGCCGCTGACCGTCCTCGTCGCGGTGCTGGTCTTCGGCCAGCTCAGTCCGGACCCCGTCGAGAAGCCCGCCGCGACGCCGACCTCGGCCGCACCGCAGGCGACCACGCCGGTGCAGATGGCCGCCCCGGGCCTGGCCGAACGGCCGGCCACGGTCTGCCGGGCCCTGCTGTCCCGGTTGCCGGCCACCCTCCGCGACCTGGGCCAGCGCCCGGTCACCGCCGGCCCGGAGCAGAACGCCGCGTACGGTGACCCGGCCATCACCCTCGCCTGCGGGGTGGCCCGGCCGGCCGTTTCGGCGGTCGCCGACCTCTGGATGGTCAACAACGTCTGCTGGCTCACCGAACACCGCGACGGCGGCCTGGTACTGACCACCGTGGACCGTGAGGTGCCGGTCCGGCTCAGCGTGCCGGCCGGGCAGGAGCAGACGGTGCAGTGGGCGGCACCGGTGTCGGAGTCCCTGGTCGCCTCGGTGCCGTCGGTGCCGGACGTACCGACCGGCTGCGCCGAGGGCTGACCGCCACCGCACCGACGCCGCGCCGTTTCCGGTCCGGCCGACCTATCCCGGACAGGCAGCGAACGGACGTTTGTCAATGCAGACCGGTGCCTCGACGCAGCGCGGTCCGGATCAGCCGGTTGACTAGTTTGGGGTACTCCAACCCGGTCGCCGCCCACATCTGCGGGAACATCGAGGTGGGTGTGAACCCCGGCATGGTGTTGATCTCGTTGAGATAGACGTCCAGTTCCGGTGTGACGAAGAAGTCGACCCGGGCCAGACCGGCGCAGTCCAGCGCGGTGAACGTGCGGCAGGCGTACTCCTGCACCTGCCGGGTCACCCGGTCCGGCAGCTCGGCCGGGATGTCGTAGTCGCTGGCGTCGAGGTACTTCGCCTCGAAGTCGTAGAAGTCGTGCTCGGCCACCCGGATCTCGGCCAGCAACGACGCCTCCGGGCCGCCACCCGCCTCGGCCTCCAGCACCCCGCACTCGATCTCCCGCCCGACGATCGCGGCCTCGACCAGCACCTTCGGGTCGACCTGCCGGGCCAGCGCGACGGCGTCGTCGAGATCCGCCCAGTCGGAGACCTTGCTGATCCCGACCGACGAACCCGCCCGGGACGGCTTGACGAAGACCGGCAGTCCGAGCCGCTCCTTGTCCTCCTCGGTCAGGCTGACCCCGCTGCGCAGCACCACGTAGGGCCCCACCGGGATGTCCTCGGCGACCGCCAGCTTCTTGGTGAACTCCTTGTCCATCGCCGCCGCCGAGGCGAAGACGTTCGCACCGACGTACGGGATGCCGGCCATTTCCAGCAGCCCCTGGATGGTGCCGTCCTCGCCGTACGCGCCGTGCAGCGCCGGAAAGACCACGTCGACTCCGGCGAGTGCCTGTGGCCCCTGGGCCGGGTCCAGCACCATCAGACCGTCGCCGGTCGGGTCGGCCGGCAACACCACGGTGGATCCGGCGGCAGCGGTGATCTCCGGCAGCCGCCGATCGGTGATCGCGAACTGGGCCGGGTCACCATCGGTCAGCACCCACTGGCCCGCCCGGGTGATGCCCACCGGGACCACGTCGTACTCGTCCGGGTCGAGGGCGGCGAGGATGCTGCCCGCGCTGACGCAGGAGATCGCGTGCTCCGTACTCCGGCCGCCGAAGACGACGGCCACGCGGGTCTTGCCTGGGGTGGTCACTCCGGTCACCTTTCGTTCGCGTCACCGCTGGTCGCTCGCGTCACCGCTGGCCGGCGCCGTCGCTGGCCGAACGCGGCACCGCTGGGCGAACGCGGCACCGCTGGCCGGCGTCATCGCTGGTCCTTCGCGTCACCCGACGGTGCCCGCCCGGCCGGAGACCCTGCCGTGCTGCCGTCGCTCCTCGTGCGCTCACCGGGAGACCCTACTCTGCGTGGCCTACTCCCGGGTCCACACCCCTTTTCAGGGCCGGGAAACCTCTACCGCAGTGAACGTGCCGAGCACAACGGGTAACCGGTGACGTACGGCGCCCGAGGGGCCGTGGGGACCGGAGTTGCGGGTGTGTCGCCGCCGTGACCGCCGCCGTCTAGGCTGCTCGTCTTGTGAGTTCCGATTCGCTCATCGACAGCCTGACCTCGGCGGTGAACGCGAGCCCGCAGGACGTTCCGCTGCGGTTGCACCTCGCCGGGCTGCTCCTCGACGTCGGACGCCCCGCCGAGGCGATCGCGCACGTCGGGCAGGCGCTCGCCAGCAACCCGGCCGACCCGCAGGCACAGGCCCTGATGCAGCGGGCCCTGCGCGGCGGCGCACCCGCACCCGTCTCCGGTACGCCGATTCCCGGGACGCCCACCCCGGGTCCGGCGACCGGCCCGGACGCCGCCGCCGAAGCGGCGGCCGGCACCGGAGCCGCACCGAAGCCACCGCGACCGACCCGGTCCCCCGGACCGGACCAGCCGGGTGGACCGGGCCAGCCGGGCGACGACCCGCTCGCCGCCTACGAGCAGGAACTCGCCGACGTGGTGCCGCCGCGCTTCTCGCCGGCCGGAGACCAGCCCGAGCCGGTGACCGGGGACGCCGACCGGATGTTCGACGTCGAGGTCTCCACCGTCCGGCTCGGCGACGTCGGCGGGATGACCGAGGTCAAGGAACGGCTGGAACTGGCCTTCCTCGGCCCGCTGCGCAACCCGGAACTGCGCAAGCTGTACGGCAAGAGCCTGCGCGGCGGCCTGATGCTGTACGGCCCGCCCGGCTGCGGCAAGACGTTCCTGGCCAAGGCGATCGCCGGCGAGATGGGCGCCAAGTTCATCTCGCTCTCCATCGTGGACGTGCTGGACATGTGGATCGGCAACTCCGAGCGCAACCTGCACGAGCTGTTCCAGACGGCCCGGCGCAGCGCGCCGTGCGTACTCTTCCTCGACGAGGTCGACGCGCTCGGGCACAAGCGATCCAAGGTCACCTCCAGCGGGATGCGGACGATCGGCAACCAACTGCTCGCCGAGCTCGACGGCGTGGAGGGCAACAACGAGGGCGTCTTCGTGCTGGCCGCCACCAACACGCCCTGGGACGTGGACCCCGCGCTGCGCCGGCCCGGCCGCCTCGACCGGGTGGTCCTGGTACTCCCGCCGGACGCTCCGGCCCGGACCTCGATCCTGGAATACCACCTGCGGGACCGGCCGATCGCCAACATCGACGTACGCCGGATCGTCGCCGCCACCGAGGACTTCTCCGGCGCCGACCTGGCGCACCTGTGCGAGTCCGCCGCCGAGTACGCGATGGCCGACTCGATCCGGCGCGGCGAGGTACGGATGATCGAGCAGCGCGACTTCGACCGGGCACTGAAGGACGTGCGCCCGTCCACCAGGCCCTGGTTCGCCACCGCCCGGAACGTGGCGATGTTCGCCAACGAGGGCGGCATGTACGACGACCTGGTCGGCTATCTGAAGCGACGAAAGCTGCTCTGATGACCGCCGGTGCCGCCGGGGCCGGTACGGACACGGACACCAGGAAGTCGCTCCTGGAGCGGGCGTTGCAGCTCGCCCAGGTCGGCCGGGTGAAGGCGGCCTACCCGCTGATCACCGAGGCACTCCGGGCCGACCCGGGCGACGGCTACGCCCTACAGGTGCTCGGCTACTGCTACCAGCGGGAGAGCCGCTGGGGGGACATGCTGACCGTGCTCGACATGGCGGCCCGGGCCAATCCGGGCAGCCCGCAGGTGCAACGCAACCGCTCCCTGGCGCTGCGCCAACTGGGCCGGATCTCCGAGGCGCTCGCCGCCGCCGAGCTGGCCCGCTCCCTCGATCCGGACGACGCCCGCAACGAACTCGCCCGGGCCGAGGCGCTGCTGCGCGGCAGCTGTACCCGGACCGTGCTCGCCGCGCTGGCCGCGACCCGGCGGGCCAGGGAACTCGACCCGGAGAGTGTCTGGGCGCACGTCACCGAGGGCAAGGTGCAGCGCCGGATGGCGGAGTTCGGTCGGGCCCGGGCGGCGTACCTGGAGGCGCTGCGGCTCGCCCCCGATGACCCGCAGGCGCTGTACGGGCTGGCCACACTGGACAGTGACCGGGGCCGGGCGGTACGCGCCTCGCCGGCCATGGCCGGGGTGCTCCGGACGGTACCCACCGATCCGGTCGCGATCCGGGCTGGCACCCGCAATGCCCGCCGGGCGCTCTGGCTGCTGACCGATCTCGGCTGCGTCGTACTCCTGCTCGTCGCCTTCGTGGTGGGGACGTTGCAGGAGGCGATCGGGTCCCGGCCGCTCGCGGCGGCCAGCGGGGTACTGGTGGCGCTGGCCGGCGCGGCTGCCGTCCTCGCGCTGCTGCGCTGGCGGTTCAACCGGCTCTCCGCGCCGATCCGCGCGCTGGTGCTGGCCAACCGCTACCGGTTCACCTTCGTCACCGCGCCGCTGCGGCTCGCCGCACTGCTGCTCGGCATGCTGCTCTTCACGCTCGGCCCGTATCCGCCGGTCGCGGTCGTGGCCGTCGGCACGACGGCGACGGTCGTGCCGCTGCTGACGCTGATCGTCCGGTGGCGCAGCAGAGCCGCGGTCGAGGTGGGTCTGCTGGTCCGTCGCTGCTGGTTCCGGTTCCGCCGCCTCCTCTCGGGCGGCTGACCGATCACTTGTGGCGGATGATCGCTCGCCTCGGGCGGATGATCGCTCGCCTCGGCGGCTGACCGATCACCTCGGCGGCCGACCGATCACCTGTGGCGGATGACCGCTCGCCTCGGGCGCCTGGACCGGCGGCCCGACCGGCGGTCGGCGGCTCAGCCGGCCAGGGATCGCCGCCGGCCGACCGCGAGTACCTTGACCCGCTGCCGTCCCGCCCGCACCATGCCGAGCGCCGCGAAGGCGGTGGCTATCCGGTCGGCGGCCTCCCGGCTGGTGGCGCCGACCACCTGCCGGCGCCGCTCGGGCTCGATCCGCTCGTCCCGGCCCTCCCTGGTCAGCGGCCGCACGTCGGTGAGCACCACGAGGTACCGGGTCACCGTGACCGCCCCGGCCACCACCGCGGGTAGCTTCCCCGCCCGCGATCACTCCGAAGTCCGTGCCGGTCAGAGGCCACGGCGAGCCGCCTCCGGCTCGGCCGTCGTGCCGGCCAGCCCACCCCACCGGTCCCGGCACACGTAGGCCAGGTCGGCGTGGATCCACGCGCCCTCGTTGTCCCGCAACACGGGTCGCGCACACCAGCGGCATCGGGAAACCCGAGGCCAGCACGGGGTCGCGGTCATCTGTCACCTCCAGGTCCGCTTGCTGGCGGGAGGGACACGGCGATCGGGTACGGGAAGGTCCGATCGCCGTGCGCCTCATTCCCCTTCGGTCACCCACAGCCACCGTCGACACGACCACCGGCGGTGAGGACGTGATGACAGATTGCCAGTTGTGAACGCGTGAATGCAACTCTCACGTAGCTTCTCTCATGCACGCATTCCCGGTTCCATGTGACAGGATCGATGCATGGCTCCGAAGTCGTTCCGTGCCCGCCGCCTCGGCATCGCCCTGCGCCATGCCCGCGAGGCGGCCGGGCTCACCCTCGAACAGGCCGCTGACGAGATCAACAGCACCCGCAGCACGCTCTCCCGGTACGAGAACGCGCAGACAATGGTCAGCCCGGCCTCGGTACGCGCGCTGCTCACCCTCTACAAGCGGCCGGAGAGCGAACTGGAGGACATGGTGGCGCTTGCCAAGGAGGCCCGGAAGCAGGGTTGGTGGGTTCCCTACTCGTACATCCTGGACCGCCGCACCATCGACTTCATCGCGGTCGAGGCCGAGGCCACCGCGATCGCCAACTTCGAGCCCTCGGTCGTGCCGGGCCTGCTCCAGACCACGGAGTACATCCGGGCGATCATGCGCGGCGGCCCGCACACCCTCGGCGACGAGGAGGTGGAGCAGCGGGTGCAGATCCGGATCGGCCGGCAGGAGCGGCTGAAGGAGCCCGACCCGCCGATCTACGACGCCATCGTCGACGAGGGCGCCCTGCTCCGGCCGGTCGGCGGGGAGGCCGTGATGGCGGCGCAACTGAAGAGCCTGCTCAAGATGTCCGAGCTGCCGAACGTGACCGTCCAGGTCATCCCGCTCAAGGCGGGCTACCACCGAGGTACCCGTGGTTCGCTGCACATCCTCGAGTTCGCCGACCCGGAGGATCCGATCCTCGCCTCGGTGGAGACCGTCGCCGGGCAACTGATCCTCGATCGGCCGGACGAGCTGCGCACCTGCACAAAGATCATGGAACACCTGCGGGCCGTCGCGCTGAGTCCCGCGGAAAGCCGCGACAACATCAACCGCCTCCTGAAAGGACTGTGACATGTCACCGGAGACGACCGACCTGCTCGGCCGGGCACCCTGGCGCAAGAGCAGCCACAGCGGAGACCAGGGCGCCTGCGTCGAGTTCGCCCTGCTCGCCGGGGCCGCCGACGACGTCGTGGCGGTACGCGACTCCAAGGACACGACCGGCCCGGTGCTGGTCTTCGCATCGGCCGCCTGGACCGCATTCACCACCGCGCTGCCCACCTCCCCCGTTCTCCCCTGACCTCGGGGGAGGTCGGCGGTCACCGAGCTGCGTCCCCCCGGCAAGGCTCGGCCCGCCCAGCTCCGGTGCCCCACGCCCCCTGTTCCGCCGGTCCGGGTCGGTGGTCAGGGGGCGTGGCGGTCCGGGGCGTGGCGGGGGTGGCTACCGTTGATCGGCGTGACCGTCACCGCGCTGCACCGCGCCCTCTCCGACCCCGGCACGCCGCCACTGCGGCCGCTCCCGCCGGAGGCCGCCGAGCTGCTGCTCAGGTCGAAAGCCCCGGCCCGGCTGGCCGCACACCTGCGGGCGGTGCACGACGTCGCGGCCCAGTTGCTCGACTGGCTCGGCCAGCACTGTCCCGAGCTCGCCGTCGACCACCGGGCGGTGCTCTTCGGCGCGGCCACCCACGACATCGGCAAGACCCGCCATCCCGAGGAGCTCTCCGGGCCCGGCTCGCGGCACGAGCCCGCCGGCCGCGAGCTCCTGATCGGGTACGGCGTCCCGCCGGCCCTGGCCCGGTTCGCCGCCAGCCACGCCCGCTGGGACTCACCGGACGCGACGATCGAGGAGTTGTTGGTCAGCCTCGCCGACAAAGTCTGGAAGGGTCGACGCGAAGCCGACCTCGAAACCCGGATCGTGGACCGACTGGCGGCGGCCGGCGGGCAGCAGCGCTGGGCCGCGTTCCTGGCCCTCGACGACGTACTGACCGGGATCGCCGAGGAGGCCGACGCGCGCCTCGACTTCCAGTCCCGCTATCCCGTCGCCTGACTGTGAGCCCACCGGCCGGCGGGCGCTGCCCGCGGCGACGCGATCATCATGGTGGCGGTCTTCGCGGTCTTCGCGACCCTGTCGATCCATTCCCGATCGGTTGATGGGAGATTACCTCTGCCGGCTTGATCGTTCAGCAAGGTTTCGGGCACCGCTTCATTGAACCTTTTCAACCTTCCCTTGCGGTTCGACGGACCGCAAGGTCGGACGCGGCGTGTGAGCGCCGCGCGGTTCAGGTTGGAAAAGGCTCATTGCTACGGTGATCCTCATGCCCGAGGTGACCGAAACGAAGCTCGACGACTGGCGCGAGCAGCTCGGGCCGATGCTTGCGGGACTCCAGGATTTCGTCGTCGGACCCGACAAGCCCCTCGATCATTCCGTCGAGTCCCTGCGCGACCTCGAACACACCCTGCTCGCCGAGACACCGGTCGGGCACCCGCCACGCGAGGGACTGGCCGTAGCAGCCGGCGGCTACCTCGGCGAAGCATTGCTCACCATCGGCGGAGGCGCCTGGACCTGGGACCCGGACTCCGACCTCCCCGTCGCCGGCCTCGGCGTCGGCGAAACGGCCGAGCCCATGCGGCTCGTCCTTGACGCCCTGGTAGAACGTACCGGGAGGGTGTGGTCGGCTGAGTACGAACGTATCCGGGCACTAGCCGCCGCACGCCGGACCGAGGATCCCTGCTGGGAACCGCGCCGCACCGATCGGCCGGCGCTACACACTGAGACCTCGGACGCCGCATCGACCGATCCATGGCTCACACAGTGGCTGACCGTCCGTGCACGAGCCTTCCCCGAGTGGTCCGCCGCCACCGGCCGGGCCGACGAGCTGGACTTCAGCCCGGAGTCATTGCTGACACTCGAGCAGGTCGTACGACGCCGGATCCCGAACAAGGACGCCCTGCGCGGACCGGTGGACGACGACTTCGTCCAGGGGGCGATCTGGTACATCGGCGAGATCGCCCGGCGCCACCGCGACGCACACTGGCGTTACCACCCCAACCGCACCGGCACCAGCAAGAACCCGTACGCGGGCAGGCCATTCGTCCAACAAGATCGCGGCGGAAACGACGCGATACCGCTGCTCGAACTGCAGGCCGCCGTCTTGTCCGACGAGCCCGGCGTACTCCTGGACCGGTTCGAGGTGTTCGATTAGCAGCAAGACGGACGCCGACGCGGGCTCCTAGCGGGCCGGGACCGCCCGGGACGGGTTGCCGGCGACCCGATGCAGCCGGGCCACCAGCACCGCGAGCAGCGCCAACTCGGCCAGCACCAGGATCCGTTCGACCAGGCCCATCATCACCCGACCACCCGGAAACGCGACGTAGTAGAGCGCGAGCAGCGCGAGCACGCTGCTCACCGCCAGCGCCCGCAACCGGCGTACGGCATCCCGCCAGCGGGCGTCGGCGGCGAGCCGGCGGATAGCCAGCAGCGTCGCGACCGGCAGGGCGACGAAGGCGGCGACCGAGACATACCTGTGCACGTAGCCCTGGGTACTCAGCTCGACCACCCCGATCGGGTCGGTCGGGATCAGCGCCGAGGCGATCAGCCCCAGGCACCAGACCAGCAGCAGCGCCTCGGCGAGGCGTCCCACCCTGACCCGGGCGGCCCGCAACGCCAGTGGCACGGCCATCGAGGTGATCCCGAGGATCAGGATCGCGAGGTTCATCGGCCAGCCGTTGTTCGATACCGCGTAGTCGCTGATGGTGAGCGACAGCGGGCTCATCCCGGGGTCGGGGGCGAGGTGCGCCGCGACGCCCAGGGTCGCCGTCAGGCACATGCCGAGCGCCGCGACCAGGGTCAGCGGTCGAGCGGTCCACGGCTGCGGTAGGGATCCGGACATCATGTGACCAGCGTCGTCGCGCCGCCGCGTCGGCGAATCCGGCGTGATCCCGGACCGATCCCGGGGATCCGCGACCCTGAGCAGGTCAGGGTCGGGTTTCCCCTACCACCGGCACTCCCCCCAGCACCATCGACACGGGCATCCCGGCCCGCTCCCGCCGCGCCCCGGGCCGCCGTAGGAGGGACGACAGCGACCCGGGGCCGCTTCGAGCGCGGGCCGTATCGATGAGCACAACTGAGCCGACCTGGCGGAATTCCAGTCGCGGCGGTTCAAACGGCGGCGCCTGCGTCGAGGTGGCCGACAACCTCTCCGGACGTGTCCTCGTCCGGGACACCAAGGACCGTGCCGGCGGTACCCTGGCCTTCGGCCCGGCCGCGTGGCAGGCGTTCGTCAACCTGGCGAAGTCGCACGGCTGACGCCGGGCCGAAGTCTCAGTTGGCCGGCTGAGCCTGTCCTCGGACGGCCGGGGTGGCCGCACCGTCCAGCAACTTCAGCGCGGCGATGGCGGCGCCCCGGGCCCCGGCCATGTCGAGATCCGGCACCAGCGCGAACCGGGCCCGCTCCGCCTGCTCGGTCCGGAGCGTGGTGTGTTCCCGGACGGTGGCCAGGAACCAGTCCCGGAACTCCTGCGCCGCCTCGACCACGCCACCGCCGACGAAGTACCCGTCCGGGTCGGTGAAGTTGGCGACGATGGTGAAGAGCCGGCCCAGGGCCATCGCCTGCTGTTCGAAGATCCGCAGCGCCATCGGGTCGCCGTCCGCCCCGTACGACCGGACCTGCTTGGCGGCGCTGGACGGGTCGAGTTCGCCGAGCGGGTGCCCGGCGTACCGGCCCAGCCAGTACGGCAGCAGGTTGCGCCGGATACCGGTCAGCGAGGCGACGCTCTCCACGTCCCCGACGAACCCGCAGTTGCAGACCGGCACCGGCTGCCCCTCGGCGAGCAGGCCGAACATCGGGATGTGCACGTGCCCGAGTTCGCCGGCCATCCCGGCGGTACCGGTCACCACCTGCCCGCACACGACCACGCCACCGCCGAGTCCGGTGCCCACGATGGCGGAGACCGACGACCGCTGCGGCGCCTCGGCGCCGAAGTAGGAGTGGTGGGCGTAGAGCGCGGCCGCGTTGCCGTCGTTGTGGTAGACGACCGGCAGGCCGAGCCGGCGTTCGAGGGCGCCCCGGATGTCGTAGCCGCGCCAGGCCGGCTGGGAGAAGTTCGTCGAGCCCTTCGACGAGATGACTCCGGTGGCGCTGGCCGGCCCCGGGGTGTCCAGCCCGACGGCCCGGACCTGCTCCGGCCGGGTGCGGGTATGCGCCAGCACCTGGGCCATCGCCCCCGCCAGCGCCTCGACCGCCGCCTCCGGCCCCTCGAGCACCTGGCACGGGCTCTCGACCAACTCGTCGACCAGGAACCGCCCGGTCGCGTCCAGCACGGTGGCGTTGTTGCTGTTGCCGCCGTTGTCGAGCCCGACCACGACAGGTATTTCGGAATTCGCCATGGTGTGCCTCCCGGTACGCCGGCCGGCCCGGACCCGATCCCGGCGGCAGCCGACCGTTGTGCATACCCTGCCGTACCCGAGCCAGTCCCGCACCCCTCGCCGCCGGCACACAGACCCCCACCAATCCCAACCGCCGCCCCGCCCTCCCGCTCCCCCTTCCCCCGCCCTCCCCCTCCCGCTCCCCCCTTCCCCTCCCCTCCCCCTCCCCTCCCCCTTCCCCCGCCCTCCCGCTCCCCCCAACGCTTCCCTGATTGGGGAGTTTGGTTGGTGTGATGACCCCGCTGGATCCCCCCGATAATGCCGGAACGGGTCTGCCAGGGTCGCCGATCCCGCAGGCCGGGGTCGTGAGCTACCCGCAGTGCCGAGGGGCCGGCGTCAGCGCGGCCAAGCCGGTCACTCCGGACAGTCGACGCCAGCTCGCATCCGGACCCGCTCCTCGCGTCCGCCGGACCGGACCGCCACCGGCACGCAGGCGGGCACGTCGAGCCAGATTCCGCCGGCGAAGGCGAGCCAGCCGGACTCGCCGGGGCAGCCCGGAAAGTGCAGCGCCCGGGCGGGCCGCGCCGGGCTTCCCCAGCCGATCCAGGGCCGATTGGCCGAGGCCGTCGGCACGGCCAGCTCGACGCGGGAGTCGGCCCGCACCACCAGGCCGGTCTTGGCGAACAGCCGCGCCGGGCCGGTACCGCCGGTCGGGGAGGGTTCGAGCCGGACCGGCGTCATCGCCACCGCGTCAACCAGCGTCGTCCAGCCCTCCGGCGGCGCGTCGATCCGGTCGATCACGTACGCGCAGGAGAGCGCCTCGCCGGCACCGCCCGGCACCGGGCCGGGCGCGGCCGGACCGCCCGAGGATGCTGCGGTGGGGGTCGGGGCCGGAACGGCCGCGCCGGCCGGAGGGACCCGTCCCGGGCCGGTGCATCCGGCAGCCAGCAGGCCGATCGCGACGAAGGGCGGCAAGATCCGCGGCGTTGTCCACATGCCGGAACGAGTCGCCACACGCCCGCCCCGGTTCCAGGCTCGCCCGGCCCCGCCGGACAGCCGGGTTCGCTACCAGCTCGGATGCCTGAGTGCTACCCGCCGGCCGCGTCGAGCGCGTTGGTCAGGTCGGCGACCAGGTCGGCGGCGTCCTCGACCCCGCAGGAGAGCCGCACGAATCCGGCCGACACGTCGTCGCCCCACTGGGCCCGCCGGTCGGCGCTGGTGTGCAGCCCGCCGAAGGAGGTCGCCGCGAAGACCAGCCGGCTGGCGGTCAGGAACCGCGTCACCCGGTCGGCGTCGCCGAGGTCGAACGCGACGATCCCGGGCACCCGCCGGAGCTGCCGGCTGGCGATCGGGTACGCGGGGTCGTCGGCGAGCCCCGGCCAGCGTACGCCGGAGACGTCGGAGCGGCCCCGCAGCGTCGCCGCCACCGCCGCCGCGTTGGCGCTCTGCCTAGCCAGCCGCAGGTCCAGCGTGGCCAGTGACCGGTGCGCCAGCCACGCGTCGAAGGCGCCCGGGATCGAGCCGGTGGTCGCCCGCCAGCCCCGGATCGTCTCCAGCAGTCCGGCGGTCCGGCTGGCCACGTAACCGAGCAGCAGGTCCGAGTGCCCGGTCAACGCCTTGGTGCCGGACGCGACCACCAGGTCGGCGCCCAGGTCCAGCGGTCGCTGGCCGAGCGGTGTCGCGGTGGTGTTGTCGACCGCGAGCAGCGCACCGGCGGCGTGCGCCCGGGCGGCCAGTTCGGCGATGTCGCAGACGTCCAGGCCCGGGTTGGCCGGTGTCTCGACCAACACCAGCCGTACGCCGTCGAACGCCGGGTACGGGCCGGCGGTCGGCACGAAGTCGACCCGTACCCCGATCCCGCGCAGCGTCTCGGCGGCGAACGCCCGCACCGGGAAGTACCCGTCGGTGGGGAGCAGCACGGTGTCACCGGGCCGGAGCACCGAGAGCAGCACCGCCGTGATCGCGGCCTGCCCGCTGGCGAAGGCGAGGCAGTCCCCGCCTTCCAGTTCACCGATGGCCGCCTCCAACCCGCGGCGGGTCGGGTTGTCCGGCCGGCCGTACCCGTTCGGGGTCGCCTCCGGGCCGATCGCCGGATCCAGGTGGTAGGGGGCGGCAAAGACCGGCCCGGGCAGGAACGGCTGCCCGGGCACCGGCTCCGGCAGACCGGCGTGCACGCTCCGGGTGCCGTCACCGTAGTTCGACTGGTGGGGCATGGTGTCCTTCCGTGGATCGGTGCCGGTCACTCGGGCCTCGGCTTGCGGCTCATCAGCACGGCCATCGCGGTGTGCGGGTCGGCACCCTCGTGGCAGACCCGCTCGACCTGCTCGGTGATCGGCATCTCCACCCCGTGCGCCCGGGAAAGGTCCCGGATCGCCAGGCAGCTCTTCACCCCTTCGGCGGTCTGCCGGGTCGCGGCCTGCGCCTGCTCCAGGGTCTCGCCCCGGCCGAGGCGCTCGCCGAAGGTCCGGTTCCGGGACAGCGGCGACGAACAGGTGGCGACCAGGTCACCGAGGCCGGCCAGGCCGGCGAAGGTCAGCGGGTCGGCGCCGAGCGCCACCCCGAGCCGGGCCGTCTCGGCCAGCCCCCGGGTGATCAGGGTCGCCCGGGTGTTGTCGCCCAGCCCCATCGCGGTGGTGATGCCGTACGCCAGCGCGATCACGTTCTTGACCGCCCCGCCCAGCTCGCAGCCGACCACGTCGTCATTGGTGTACGGCCGGAGGTACGACGTGCTGACCGACGCCTGCACCAGGTTTGCCCGGTCGGTGTCGGTGCAGGCCACCACGGTCGCGGCGGGCTGCTCGGCGGCGATCTCGGCGGCCAGGTTGGGGCCGGAGACCACGACGACGCGGTCGGCGGCGACCCCGGCGGTCTCCACGATCACCTCGCTCATCCGCTTGGTGGTACCCAGTTCGATCCCCTTCATCAGGGAGACCAGCGTCGCGTCGGGTTCGAGGTGCCGGGCCCACTCGGCCAGGTTGCCGCGCAACGTCTGCGCCGGTACCGCCAGCACCACCAGGTCGGCGCCGGTGATCGCCTCGGCTGCCTCGGCAGTTCCGCGTACCGCCGCCGGCAGCCGCAGCCGGGGCAGGTAGTCGGGGTTGGTCCGGGTGGTGCGGATCGCCTCGGCCACCGCAGGGCGGCGGGCCCAGAGCAGCACGTCCCGGCCGGCGTCGGCGAGCACCTTGGCGAAGGCCGTACCCCAGGAGCCGGCGCCGAGCACGGCGACGTGGCTCATGCCGGCACTCCGCTTCGCTCCGTGCCGCCATGAGGCACATCGGCCCTGAGCTGACTGATTCGCTCGCCACGCTCCCTCATGCTCGGTCCTCGGTGCGGCGGTTCGGCTGCGCCGACCAGATCGGCGGGGGCGTCCCGCCCCGGATCTCGGCGAGCATGTCGCGCAGCCGCAGCATGATGGCGTCGGTCATCTCGTCCAGTACGGCCTTGCTCGGCGCCGCGCCGGTCCACCGGCTCAGATCCACCGGCGGACCGGCGACCACCGTCACCGGGGTACGCGGCCGGAGGCTGACCTTCTTCGTCCGCGGGTCGAAGATCCGCTGTGGTCCCCACATCACCACCGGCACCACCGGGGCACCGGTGGCCAGGGCGAGCCGGGCGGCGCCGGTCTTGCCGCGCATCGGCCACAGCTCGGGCTCCCGGGTGGTGGTGCCCTCCGGGTAGATCACGACAGCCGCACCGGAGCGGACCGCCCGGTCCAGCGCCTCCAGCGACCTGGCCGCGTCGACGGTGCCGCGCTCCACCGGGATCTGCTGGCATTTCAGCAGGATTTTGCCGATCACCGGCACCTTGAAGACGCTCGCCTTGCCCAGATAGCTGGGCCAGCGGCCGGAGTCGTAGATGAAGTGCGCCGAGACCAACGGGTCGAAGTGGGAGAGGTGGTTCGGCACGATGATCACGCCACCGGAGGGCGGGACGTGCTCCATGCCGCGCCAGTCGCGCCGTGTCCAGACGGTCAGGACCGGCTTGACCACCGCGACGGCGAACCGTCGCCAGAATCCCAGCCTGCGCCGTGTCACTGTGCCTCCTCGTCGTACCCACCCTGGCGCGGCCCGGCCGGGGCGCCATCCGGGCGTCCTGGCTCGGGTGGCGAGGTGACACCGCCCGTGCCCACCCCGTTCCGGCCCGCCACCGACCCGGGCCCGGGGTGCCGCCGCCCGCAGCGAAATCATGCCTGCCCGTCCCGGGTACGGCCAGCCAGGGGTATCCCCGGGGCCGGGTACGCCACACGCCGGGCGGCCGGCGGCGAGCTGGCAGGATTGTCGCGTGGCAGAGCGGAACTGGACCGTGGTGGTGCCGGTCAAGCGCCTCGGGTCGGCGAAGAGCCGGCTGCGCGGCGCACTCGACGGCGTACCGCACGAACTGCTCGCCCTGGCCCTGGCCCAGGACACCGTCGAAGCCGTACTCGGCTGTCCGGCCGTCCGGGAACTGCTGGTGGTGACCGACGACCCGGCGGCCACCCGGACCCTGGGCCGGCTCGGCGCCCGGGTCGTGCCGGAGCCGCCGACCACCGGGCTCAACCCCGCGTTCGTCCGGGGCGCGGCGGCGGCTTCCGACGGCCCGGTGGCGGCACTCACCGCCGACCTGCCGGCGCTGCGTCCGGCCGAGCTGGCCGAGGCGCTGCGGGCCGCCGACGGTTCGCCCGGGGTACGCCGGTTCGTCGCGGACGCTCCCGGCACCGGAACCGTACTGCTCACCGCCGTCCCCGGCGCAGCCCTCGACCCCCGCTTCGGCCCGCACTCGGCGGCGGCGCACGCGGCCTCCGGCGCTCGTCCACTCACCGGCGCCTGGTCGACGCTGCGCCGCGACGTCGACACCCCGGCGGACCTGCGGGCGGCGGCGGCGCTCGGGCTCGGCCGGCACACCGCCGCACTGAACCGGCGGGCGGCACCGGCCGACGTCGAGTGCTGAGCCTCGACCCGACCAGCGGCGCAGACCGCTGCCGGTGCCCGGCAGGCCGACCCCACCACCCGGCGGACCGGTGTACGGTGCTGGGCATGCAAGGCACGGTGGCCGACTACGACCCGCAGACCAGGACCGGCACGCTGCTGCTCGACGACGGATCCCGGGTCACCTTCCCGGCCACCGCGTTCGACGCCTCCGGCCTGCGCCTGCTCCGGTTGGGTCAGCGGGTCCGGCTGGAGCACGACGACGCCGGCACGCTGGTCCGGGTCACGCTGCCGACCTTCCCCTGACCTGCTCGGTCAAGTTCATTTTCCGTTAACCGCCGCCGGGGAATGATGGGGTGGTGAGCACCCCGCCGTCCCGACGCCCCCTCTCCCAGCGCCAGTCGCGGTCCGGCGCCAGCGAGCGACCTACGCCGGATCCGGCACCGGACGGCACGGACGAATCCCGGCAGACGGGCCCGTCCCGTCCCGCGCCGACACCCCTGCCCGGGGCCGGTTCGACCCGCACACCCCGTACTCCCCAGGGTGGCCGGAAGAACGGGGACCAGCCGCGCGGCACCACCCGTACCCCACGGGGTGGCCGGACGGGCGGAGACCAGGCGCCGGGCACCGCCCGTACTCCCCGGGGCGGCCGGGCCGGCGGTGGCGGGCAGCCGGCCGGTTCCGGTGACCGGCCGGAGGGGCACACCGACCGCGAGCCGGCGGGCGAGCCGGACGGCACCGTCGAGCCGGACACCGTCGCCGAGCCGGACCGGTCGGCGGCGCTGGACCAGGCGGCCGACTCGGCGCGCGCCGCGGCCGGCGGGCCGGACCGGAGCCCGGCGACCGGCCTGGCCGACAACCCGGCGCACGGCCGGCGCGGAGCACCGGCGACCGGCCCGGGCAGCGCCGTCCCGGAGAGCGCCCTGGCCGCCCGCGGCGAGACGACCGAGCCGTCCGCCGAGCCGGTCGGGGAACCGGCCGCGCCGCTGCCGTCGGACCGGTTCCTCAACCGCGAGCTGTCCTGGCTGGATTTCAACGCCCGGGTGCTGGCCCTGGCCGAGGATCCGGACACCCCGCTGCTGGAGCGGGCGAAGTTCCTCGCCATCTTCGCCAACAACCTCGACGAGTTCTACATGGTCCGGGTCGCCGGGCTGAAGCGACGGTTGCAGGCCGGGCTGCCGGTCCGGGGCGGCGACCGGATGCCGCTGACCACCCAGCTCGAACTGGTCTCCGAGCGCGCCGCCGACCTGGTCGCCCGGCACGCGGCGTGCTTCGTCGACGAGGTGATGCCGAAGCTGGCCACCGAGAACATCGCACTGCTGCACTGGGACGAGCTGCCCGTGCCGGAGCGGCAGCGGCTGCGGGCGTACTTCCGGGAGCAGATCTTCCCGGTACTCACCCCGCTCGCCGTCGACCCGGCGCACCCGTTCCCGTACATCTCCAGCCGGTCGCTCAACCTGGCCGTGCTGGTCCGCGACTCCGACCACGGATCGGAACTCTTCGCCCGGGTGAAGGTGCCGAACAACGTACCCCGGTTCGTCCGGGTCGAGCGGGACGCGCCCGGCTACCGGTTCCTGCCGGTGGAGGACCTGATCGCGGCCCACCTCGACCAGCTCTTCTCCGGCATGCAGGTGGTGGAGTGCCACCTGTTCCGGGTCACCCGCAACGCCGAGGTGGAGGTCGACGAGGACCGCGACGAGGACCTGCTGCAAGCCCTGGAACGGGAACTCGCCCGGCGCCGCTTCGGCCCGCCGGTACGCCTGGAGGTGGCCGCCTCCGTCTCCGACCACGTACTCGACCTGCTGGTCCGGGAACTCGACATGGACAGCCAGGACGTGCTGCGGGTGCCGGGGCTGCTCGACCTGACCGCGCTCTGGCAGGTCTACAACGAGTCCAACCGGCCCGAGTTGAAGGACCCGCCGTTCGTGCCGGCCACCCACCCCCGGCTCGCCGAGGGTGAGGTGCCGCGGAGCGTTTTCGCCACCCTGCGCGACGGCGACATCCTGGTGCACCATCCCTACCGCTCGTTCTCGACCAGCGTGCAGCGCTTCATCGAGCAGGCCGCCGCCGACCCGAACGTGCTGGCCATCAAGCAGACCCTCTACCGCACCAGCGGGGACTCCCCGATCGTCGACGCGCTGATCGACGCGGCCGCCGCCGGCAAGCAGGTGGTGGTGCTGGTGGAGATCAAGGCCCGGTTCGACGAGGTGGCCAACATCGGCTGGGCCCGGGTGCTGGAGCGGGCCGGCTGCCACGTGGTCTACGGCCTGGTCGGGCTCAAGACGCACTGCAAGACCGCGCTGGTGGTCCGGCAGGAGGGCAACCAGATCCGCCGGTACTGCCACATCGGCACCGGCAACTACCACCCGAAGACCGCCCGGCTCTACGAGGACTTCGGCATGCTCACCGCCGACCCGGAGATCGGGGCCGACCTGACCGACCTGTTCAACGTGCTGACCGGGTACAGCCGGCAGACGTCGTACCGGCGGTTGCTGGTGGCGCCGCAGGGCATCCGGCGCGGCCTGATCGAGCGGATCGAGGGCGAGATCGACCGGGCCCGTCAGGGCCTGCCGGCGCTGGTCCAGTTCAAGGTCAACTCGCTGGTCGACGAGGCGATCGTGGACGCGCTCTACCGGGCTTCCCGGGCCGGGGTGCACGTCGACCTGCTGATCCGGGGAATGTGCACGCTGCGGCCGGGCGTACCAGGGTTGTCGGAGAACATCCGGGTGCGCTCGATCCTCGGCCGCTTCCTCGAACACTCCCGGGTGTTCCGGTTCGGCGGCGGGGTCGCCGCGGTCGGCGGTGCCGGCGGGTCGGACGGCGGCGTCGAGTTCTGGATCGGCTCCGCCGACCTGATGCACCGCAACCTGGACCGCCGGGTGGAGGCGCTGGTGCAGGTGACCGACCCGACCGCCCGGGCCGAGCTGGACGAGTTGCTGACCGCCGCGATGAGCCCGCAGGTCGAGGC
The DNA here is from genome assembly GCF_033446045.1 of Plantactinospora sp. KLBMP9567. Taxonomy (NCBI): domain Bacteria; kingdom Bacillati; phylum Actinomycetota; class Actinomycetes; order Micromonosporales; family Micromonosporaceae; genus Plantactinospora; species Plantactinospora sp. KLBMP9567. Next base: position 179,419 of record NZ_JAWQRR010000011.1, read on the forward strand.
GTTCGACCTGACCGGGGACGGCTGCTGGACCCGGCGCAAGGGGACCCTGGAGGCACCGCTGGTGAATCTCCAGGAGGCGCTGCTGCGCCGGGTCGCCGGAGCTGCCAAGTGAGCCGCCGGGCGGTTCGCCGGGAGCGGCGGACGCTCGGCGGAGCCGACATTCCGGACTAGGCTTGGCCGATGCTGGAGGAGGAGCGGAAGTACGACGTCGACCCGGAGTTCACCCTGCCCGACCTGTCCGCGGTCCTGCCCGACGGGGTACGGGTGGTGGAACTGCCCCCGGTGACGCTCACCGCGACCTACCTCGACACCACCGACCTGCGGCTGGCCCGGGCCGGGGTGTCGCTTCGGCACCGCAAGGGCGACGAGCTGCCCTGGACGGTCAAACTCCCTGCCGGCAGCCCTGGCGTACGGCACGAGATCTCCCGGACGGGCCGGCCGAAGACCGTCCCGGCCGACCTGGTGGCGCTGGTGACCGCGTACTCCCGGGGCGCGGAACTCAAGCCGGCCGCGGTGGTCCGCACCGTCCGGCGGGCGTACGAGCTGCGCGACGGCGCCGACCGGACCCTGGCGGAACTCGCCGACGACGCGGTGCAGGTACGCGACGGCAAGCAGGTCCGGTCGACGTTCCGCGAGATCGAGGTGGAGCGCAAGGACGGCGGGCGGGACCTGCTCGACGCGGTGGAGTCGGCGCTGACCGGAGCCGGCGCCCGGACCGGTGCCTTCACCCCGAAGCACGTCCGGGCACTCGGTGCGACGGCCGAGGCGGCGCCCGACCTGGTGCCCCCGGGCGAGCTACCGGAGCGGCCCAGCGCCGGTGACGTGGTGACGGCGGCGGTCCGCCGCAGCGTCGGCCGGGTGCTCGCACACGATCCGCTGGTCCGGTTGCGGGCGCCGGTCGGCGACGACGACACCGCCGTACACCAGATGCGGGTCGGCTGCCGACGGCTCCGCAGCGACCTGCGGACATTCGGGCCGCTGGTCCGCACGGCGTGGGCCAAGCCGTTGCGGGACGAGCTGAAGTGGCTGGCGGGGGTGCTGGGGCAGGCCCGGGACGCCGAGGTGCTGCGGGCCCGGCTGTCCCGGACGGCCGCCGCCGACCCGCTCAGCCCGCTCGACCCGGCGGCGGTGGAGCGGATGGACCGGGTACTCGCCGACCGGCACTCCACGGCGCTGACCGAAGTCGACGAGGCGCTGGGGTCGGCGCGCTACCACGCCCTGGTCGAGGCGCTGGTCGACGCCACCCGGACGCCGCAACTGACCGCTCGGGCCGACGGGCCCGCCGAGGAGGTGCTGCCCCGACTGGTCGCCCGACCCTGGCACCGGCTGACCGACGGCGACGACGAGGTCGAGGTCGACGGCGCCGCCGACCTCGACCCGGCCGCCCCGGACGAGCGCTGGCACGCGGTACGGATCAACGGCAAGCGGGCCCGGTACGCCGTCGACGCCGTCGCCGGGGTGCTCGGCGGCGACCCGGCGAAGCTGGCCAGGGCGCTGGCGAAGGTACAGGACGTGCTCGGCGAGCACCAGGACGCGGCGGTCGCCGCCGAGACCTGGCTGTCGATCGCGGAACAGGACCCGGCCGACCACGCCGTGGCGGTCACCGCCGGCCGGTTGGTGGAACGGGAGCGGGTCGCCGTCCGTGCCGCCCGGGTGGCCTTCCCCGAGGCGTGGCGCCGGGCGAGCCGGGGACGCCGGACGGCATGGCTGGGGTGACACCGGTCCGCGCGGCGGGTGGCGTGGTCTGGCGCCACGGCGATGACGGCGTGCGGGTGTGCGTGGTGCACCGCCCCCGCTACGACGACTGGTCGCTGCCGAAGGGCAAGCTGGACCCGGGGGAACATCCGCTGACCGCCGCGGTACGCGAGGTGGCCGAGGAGGCCGACGTACGCGGGGTGCCGGAGGTGCGGCTGCCCCCGGTGCACTACCGGATGCGCGACGGTGCGCCGAAGACGGTCGAGTTCTGGTCCATGCGGGCCGGCGGCGGCGGCGGTTTCCAGCCGGAGACCGAGGTCGACGCCGTACGCTGGCTGCCGCTGCCCGAAGCCACCCGACTGGTCAGCTATCCGCACGACGTCCGGGTGCTGGAGGACTTCGCGGCCCTGCCGCCGGTGACCGTGGTGCTGGGCCTGGTGCGGCACGCCCCGGCGGGCAACCGGGGCACCTGGTCCGGGCCGGACACCGCCCGCCCACTGGACACCGCCGGTCTGGCCCAGGCCCGGGAGTTGGCCGAGCTGCTGGCACTGCTCCGCCCGGTACGCCTGCGTTCGGCGGCGCCCCGGCGCTGCGTGCAGACGCTGCAACCCCTGGCCGAACTGCTCGACCGGCCGATCGAGGTGGATTCCGCGTACGACGAGCCGAAGCCGGGGCAGGACGGTGAGGAAAACGCCCTGGCCGCCGCCGGAGCCCTGCTCGAACTGGCCCGGGCCGGCGAACCGGCGGTGGTCTGTAGCCAGGGAAAGGTGATCCCGCAGGCGTTGGCCCGACTGGCCGCCGCATCGGCCGAATCGGCCGCACCGACCGGCCCGGTCGCCCCGGGTGACCCGGTCGCGCTGCCCGGGTCGGTGGAGGATTTCCGGACCAGGAAGGGCACCGGCTGGCTGCTCGCCTTCAGTGGCGACCGGATGGTCGGCGCGAGCCGGCTCGACGGCGCGGACCGCCTCGCCGCGATCACACCCTGACCGCCGCCGCCATCGCACCCTGACCGCCGCCGCCCGGTTCGCCGCGCTCACATCCCTGTCCGGCTCTGCCGGGACTGTCGGTGCAGGGGCACCCCGAAGGGTCCGGCTCGGGCTTTCAGGCCGTCCAGGGGCCGCTGAGCGGCGTTAACGCCCTGTCGACGCCGGAAGACGAGACCGCACAGCCCAGGTTTTCCGTGCCGGACAACGTGAAGGGCGCCCCCGGACGAGCCGGAGGCGCCCTGACGGTACCCGGATCAGCGCTTGGCGGCCTTCTTGGCCGGAGCCTTCTTGGCCGGAGCCTTCTTGGCCGGAGCCTTCTTGGCCGTGGTGGCCTTCTTGGACGCCGTCGCGCGGGTGGACGTGGTCTTGGCTGCCGTCGTCTTCTTCGCCGCCGTCGTCTTCTTGGCCGTGGTGGCCTTCTTGACGCCGGTGGCCTTCTTCGCCGGAGCCGTCTTCTTCGCCGCCGCCTTGGTGGCGGTCGTCTTGGCGGGTGCCGCCTTCTTGGTCGTCTTCTTGGCAACGGTCGACTTGGCCGTCGACGCCGTGCCGGCCTTCTTCGCCGCCACGGTGTTCTTCGGGGCCTTGCCGCTGGCCACCATCTCCTTGAACCCGGCGCCCGGCCGGAAGGCCGGAACCGATGTCTTCTTCACCTTCACCGATTCACCGGTACGGGGGTTGCGGGCTGTTCGAGCACCGCGCACGCGCTTTTCGAACACCCCGAACCCGGTGATGGCAACCCGATCGCCCTTGGTGACCGCCGCCTGGACCTCCGCGAGGACCGCGTCGAGCGCCGACGTCGCCGTCTTCCGGTCTCCCAGACGAGCGGCGAGAGCCTCGATGAGCTCGGCCTTGTTCACGACTTCCCTCCCAATGTGCAACTGGACTCAACGCGAGCCATTCTGCGCGCACGGTATGCCCTGTGCCACCGGGACACAAACATCTGCTCGAAAAAACCCATTGTGTCGCAACGGATTCGCCCCCGCCGGGCGAACCGGCGGGGGCGAAAACGACTGTACGGTCGGCGGTTCGGCCTATGCCACCACGGGCCGGAAGGGGGATCGCCGGCCCTCGTAGGCGGTGATGTCCGCCTCGTGCCGGAGGGTCAGTCCAATGTCGTCCAAGCCCTCCATCAGCCGCCAGCGGCTGAAGTCGTCCATCGGGAAGGACCAGGTGTCCTCCCCGGCCCGGACCTCCCGGGCGGTCAGGTCGACCGTGATCCGGACCGTCGGGTCGGACTCCACCAACTCCCACAAGGCCTCGACGGCCTTCAATTCAAGCTCTACCGGAAGGAGCCCTTCCTTGAGCGCGTTCCCCCGGAAGATGTCCCCGAAGCGAGGGGCGATGACGGACCGGAACCCCCAGTCGCGCAGTGCCCACACGGCGTGCTCCCGGGAGGAGCCCGTGCCGAACTCGGGGCCGGCCACGAGAATCGACGCCCCGGAATATGAGGAATCGTTGAGTACGAATGCCGGATCCTCCCGCCAGGCGCTGAAGAGGCCGTCGGCGAAGCCCGTCCGGGTCACCCGCTTGAGGTACACGGCGGGGATGATCTGATCGGTATCCACGTTGGACCGGCGCAGCGGGACCGCCGTACCGGTGTGCACGGTGAACTTGTCCATGTCAGGTCAGCCCTTCACAGGTCGGCCGGTGCGGCCAGCCGGCCGACCACGGCAGTGGCGGCGGCGACCGGTGGCGAGACCAGGTGGGTACGCCCACCCCGGCCCTGCCGGCCCTCGAAGTTACGGTTGGAGGTCGAGGCCGAGCGCTGGCCCGGCTTGAGGGTGTCCGGGTTCATGCCCAGGCACATCGAGCAACCCGCGAAGCGCCACTCGGCGCCCGCCTCGGTGAAGACCTGGTGCAACCCCTCCTGCTCGGCCGCTTCGCGGACCGCTGCCGACCCGGGTACGACGAGCATCCGCACCCCGTCGGCCACCCGGTGTCCGCGCAGCACGTCGGCGGCGGCCCGGAGGTCCTCCAGCCGGCCGTTGGTGCAGGAGCCGACGAAGACCACGTCCACCGGTACGTCCCGGAGCGGGGTGCCGGGCTTGAGGTCCATGTATTCCAGGGCCCGCCGGGCAGCGGTCTGCTCGGCGTCGGTGACGAAGTCCTCCGGGTCCGGCACGGCCGCGTCCAGCGCGGTGCCCTGGCCGGGGTTGGTGCCCCAGGTGACGAACGGGCTGATCCGGCTGGCGTCCAGCACCACCTCGCTGTCGAAGGTCGCACCCTCGTCGGTCGGCAGGGTCCGCCAGTATTCGACGGCGGCGTCCCAGTCCGCGCCCTGCGGGGCGTTCGGCCGCCCCAACAGGTAGGCGAAGGTGGTCTCGTCCGGCGCGATCATCCCGGCCTTGGCGCCCCACTCGATGGACATGTTGGCGATGGTCATCCGGCCCTCCATGGAGAGCCTGCTGATCGCCTCGCCCCGGTACTCCACGATGTGGCCGCGACCGCCGCCGGTGCCGACCTGGGCGATCAGCGCCAGCACCAGGTCCTTCGCGGTGACCCCGGGGGCCAGCTCGCCGATCACGGTTACCGCCATGGTCTTCGGGCGGATCTGCGGCAGGGTCTGGGTCGCCAGGACGTGTTCGACCTCACTGGTGCCGATCCCGAAGGCCAGCGCCCCGAACGCCCCGTGGGTGGCCGTGTGTGAGTCGCCGCACACGATGGTCAGGCCCGGCTGGGTCAGCCCGAGCTGCGGCCCGATCACGTGCACGATGCCCTGGTTGTCGTCGCCGAGCGGATGCAACTTGAGGCCGAACTCGGCACAGTTGCGGCGCAGCGTCTCGATCTGGGTCCGCGAGGTCGGGTCGGCGATGGTGAGTAGATCACCGCGCCGGGACCGGAACGACGGGTCGTCGTAGCCGGTCGGGGTGTTGTGGTCCTCGGTCGCGAGCGTGAGATCGGGCCGGCGGACCTTGCGATTCGCCATCCGCAGCCCGTCGAAGGCCTGCGGGCTGGTCACCTCGTGCAGCAGGTGCAGGTCGATATAGAGCAGGTCCGGCTCACCGTCAGCGGATCGCACCACGTGAGCATCCCAGACCTTCTCGGCCAAGGTCCTGGACGAGGACGGCTCTGGAGTGACTCCCACCATCTGGACATCCTAAATTCTGGGAGGTAGGTTTCGGCTTGTGGGACACAGTATGAGCGGTGTCGGCGTTCTCGACAAGGCGGTGGTCATCCTGGCCGCCTGCGTCGACGGCGCCAGCCTGGCCGAACTCGTCGATCGCACCAAGCTGCCCCGGGCCACAGCCCACCGCCTGGCCCAGGCCCTGGAGATCCACCGGATGCTGGTCCGGGACACCCAGGGACGCTGGCGCCCAGGGCCGCGTCTGGGCGAGTTGGCGAACGCCGCCCCCGACGTACTGCTGACTGCGGCCGAGCCGCTGCTCTCGGCGCTCCGAGACGCGACCGGCGAGAGCGCCCAGCTCTATCTGCGCCGGGCGGACGAGCGGATCTGCGTGGCCGCCGCCGAGCGGGCCAGCGGATTGCGCGACACCGTGCCGGTCGGCTCGGTGCTGCCGATGACCGCCGGTTCCGCCGCACAGATCCTGCTGGCCTGGGAGCCGCCGGAGGCGGTCATGCCCCTGCTCCCCCGGTGCAAGTTCACCGGCCGCACCCTCGCCGAGGTGCGGCGCCGGGGCTGGGCGCAGAGCGTCGCCGAACGGGAGGCCGGAGTGGCGAGCGTCTCGTCGCCGATCCGGGACCGGACCGGTCGGGTGATCGCCGCGATCAGCATCTCCGGGCCGATCGAGCGGCTCGGCCGGCGACCCGGCGACCGGCATGCGATGGCCGTGGTCCGGGCCGGCCAACGGCTGAGCGGCCTGTAAAACGCACCCGTGCCGGCGGCGGTCGCCCTCGCGCGGGCCGATTTCGCGCGGCAGGTCCGGCCAACCGACACCCACCTGACCGGCCGACACCCACTGGCGCCCCACGCCCGCCCAGCCGACACCCCAGCCGAGACACCCCAACTGGCGGGCCACGCCGCCCGGCCGACGCCCGGCCCGGCCGCCAGCGGCTCCGTCACCGGACGAACTCCCGCCGGCGGACTGACCTGGCGCCGTCGCCGGGCGACGAAGCCGTCCTGGCGGCCTCGGCCCAACACCGGTCTGTCGAGCTGCCCCGTCCGTGCACCCACCCGACCGGCGACCCCACCCGACCGGCGACCCCGCCACCGCCACCGCCACCGCCAGACTCCACCCCACGCACGGTCAGGCTGCCCCGTCCGTGCACCCAGCTCGACAGTCTCAGCGGCAGGGTGGTGTCCGGCGCGGGGGCAGGGGGTTCGCGGGCATCGCCGCCGCAGGGGCGGATCGGCGGGCGCAGCCGCAGGCCATCGGAGAACACCCGGAATCCCAGCGCCGCCACGGGCTGCCGCACCGGACCGGAAGGCCACGCACCGGACCGGAAGGCCAGCAGCGCAGGTGGTTCGTTTCGGGTACGAGGTCGGGGGCGGTGTGCCATGCTCGACATCGGGAACTGGCCCGGCGGCCCACTCGGCCGAGGAGTCTCGGCGCCGGGGCCAGGTCGATCGCCGACCTGCGTAGGAGCACGCGGTCGCGGCTGGTGTAGGGAACGGAAACGGCCCGCGCCACCGGAGTGACGCGGGCCGTCGGTCGTAGCCCCGACCGGATTCGAACCGGCGCTACCGCCTTGAGAGGGCGGCGTCCTAGGCCGCTAGACGACGGGGCCAGGACTTTCCCGTTGTTGACCTTGCGATCAACGCTGCTGAACTCTACCAGAGACCAGCTACCGGCACCCCTTCGGGTTTCGGTGGCTGGGGTACCAGGACTCGAACCTAGACTAACTGAACCAGAATCAGTCGGGCTGCCAATTACCCCATACCCCATCGGTGCTCGTCGCACCGAAAGCGAACTTTACCGGACCCGGTGGTGCAGACCAAATCGGGTCGGTACCGGGCGACGCCGTACCGCCGCCACCCCCGCCGGACCTCAGTCGAGGGTCACCACCGGGTTCGACAGCTCGCCGATGCCGCCGACGCGGACCGTGACGGTATCCCCGTCGACGATCGGACTAACCCCCGCCGGAGTACCGGTCAGCACCACGTCGCCCGGGAGCAGCGTCATCACGTGCGAGATATAGGACACCAGGGTCGGAACGTCGAAGACCATGTCCCTGGTCCGGCCGAGCTGGCGTACCTCCATCTCGTCCGCGCCCCGGCCCACCTCGCAGCGGACCTCGACGTCGCTGACGTCGAGGCCGGTGGAGATCCAGGGGCCGAGCGGGCAGAACGAGTCGAAGCCCTTGGCCCGGGTCCACTGCCCGTCCGAGCGTTGCAGGTCCCTCGCGGTCACGTCGTTGGCGCAGGTGTAGCCGAAGACGGCCTGGGCGGCGGCGGCCCGGTCGGCCCGGCGTGCACCGGGCGGCCCGATCACCACGGCCAGCTCGGCCTCGTGCTCGACCTGCTTGGACTGCGCCGGCAACCGGATCGCGTCCCGGGGGCCGATCACCGAGGTCGACGGCTTGAGGAAGAGCAGCGGCTCGGCCGGTACGTCGTTGCCGAGTTCGGCGGCGTGCTCGACGTAGTTACGTCCGACACACACCACCTTGCTCGGCAGGATGGGCGAGAGCAGCCGGACGTCGGCCAGCGCCCAGCGGGCGGTGGTGAACCGGATCTCGCCGAATGGATGGCCCTCGATCTCGGCCACGGTCAGGCCCTCGGGACCGGCCTCCGGGTCACCCTCGACGACGCCGAACGACATTCCCTTTGCATGAGCGAAACGAGCGATACGCACGCCGCCAATCTATCCCCACCGGGAGCCGGTGCCGGCGCCCACGTGCGGCGCGGCGGCACCATACCGCAGCAGGCCAGCCACTGGCGGGGGTTCGATCCTTCCCCGCCGGCCGGCCACCCGTCCGACCTAGCGTTCGGGGCGGGAGGAGACTTCGTGATGCCTGCATCGATCCGACTACGTGCGGTGGGGGCGGTGATCGCGGGTTGCCTGCTGGCCGCCACCGCGCCCGGCACCCCCGGCAAGGCGGCCAACGCCCCCGCCCAGGCGGCCCAGGCCCGAGCGGGCAACGCCGCTGCCCGGGCAGCCGGCGCCCCGATCCGACCGACCAGTCCGCTGATCACCGTCTCGATGACCACGTCCGGCGATCCGGCGCCCCGCTACGAGATCCGGGTGCGCAACGGCACCGACGGCATGGTGAAGACGACCGTCCGGCAGGAGCTGCCGCCGGGCGCCACCCCGGCCATGATCAGCCAGGGCGGCGCGGCGAGTGCGCCCGGCACCATGCCGGGGCAACTCGGCACCGAGGTGGTCTGGCAGGTCCAGCTGGGCGCCCGCAGCACCGCGTTGCTCAGCACCACCCTCGTACCGCCGGCACACGGGGTCGACGTCACCGCCCCGGCCTGCGCCTTCGTCGCGGGCGGCAACATGCCGTACGACTGCGCGACCGTGACCTGGAACCGGGCCACGGCGGCCGCCGCCGGTCCCGGCTCTGACGACTCGGCGCAGGCGCAGGCGGCCGCCTCCCCACCCTGGTGGCGCCGTGGCACCCTGCTGGGTACCGCGCTCGCGGCGCTGGTGCTGCTCGCCGCGGCCGGCGGTGCGCTCTGGTGGTGGCGACTGCGTCGGCGGCGCGCCGCCGACCAGGTCAACACCACGCCCGGAGACGGTACCGACCGACGGGCCGCCAAACGGGCCGCGAAGCGGGAAGCGGCAGAGCAGCGCGCCGCCGAGAAGCAGGCCGCAGCGGCGCAGCGGCGGGTCCGCAGGTCCGGCAACCCGATCGCCCGGGCCCGGGCCCGGGTACGCGGGGACCACAAGATCCCGGTTCCGGAGAGCGTACGGCGGGCCACCGGTCACCGCCGGAGCGGCGGGGCGGCGGAGCAGGCCGACCTGGCGGAGTCCCCGGCGGCCGGCACCGCCGGTGCGCCCGGTCACCAGGCCGGGGGCGGGGATCACCATGTCCGGGGCGAGGAGGCGGGCTCGACCAGAGGCGGCGCCGCGCTGGAGCAGCGGCGGCCGGTCGACGACGACACGGCGGTGGACGGCGGCGGGCTACTCCGGGACGGTGGGCTGGCCGCAGCCGACGAACCGGCCGAACCGGGTGGTGACGAACCGGGTGGCCTGGTCGGCATCGCCGGCGGGGCCCGCTACGTCGGGCAGGCGCCGGTACCGCCCCGCACCGCCGCGCCGGCCGACGACGAGGAGCCGGCCGAGGAGCCCGTACCGGAGCCGCCGGAGCCGACCGACGAGGAACTCGGTCCGGTGGTCGGCCGGGCCCGCCCCGCCCCGCATCCGGCCACCACCTACCGGCCGCCCCGACGGCGTTCCAGGCCCCCGGCGTGGGCCGCGGTCGGCTCCGCCGCCCTGCTGGCGGTGGCCCTGGCCGCGCTCACCGCGTGGACCGGGTCGAGCCAGGTGAGCGCGATCAACGGTAACCGGCAGCCGTCCAGCGGGGCGTGGGTGGGCAAGACCGTGGCCGGACCGGTCGGTACGAGTCTGCGGGAGAGCGCCTTCGAGTTCACCGTCTACCGGCTGGTCTGCCCGCCGGCACCCGGCGGCTGCCAGGCGATCCTCGGGGTACGCAACCTGACCGACAAGAGCCAGCAGTGGCACGGCACGCTGCAACGGGCGTACCTGCCCAACGGGGACTGGGTCGGTGCCGACGTGGCGGCGACGCAAGTCGCCAACGCTGGGAAGGACCCGTTCGCCGAACCGGTACCGGCCGGCCAACGCATGATCATGCCGCTGGTGTTCGCCTCGACCGGTGCGGTCGAACCGACCCGGATCGAGCTGCGCAGCGCCGTCTTCTCCGCAGGGGTCAGCGTCGACGTGCCGCACTAGGAAGGGACGTGCGTCGCACCGGGCGGGGCCGCGCGGCGGGCGCCGTACCCTGGAGCGGTGACCGCCGCCCTCGCCCGTACCGTCGTGCTCGACGCGGCGGACTGGCGCGCCCGGCGGGCGGCCCACGAGCGGCGCGTGGACGAGTGGCTGGTGCCGCACCTGGCCCGGCGGGGCAGCGGCACCCGGCATCCGGTGCAGGACTTCCTCTTCACCTACTACTCGCACCGGCCGGCGCAGCTTCGCCGCTGGCATCCCGGCGCCGGAGTGGTGCTCCGGGACGCCGACCCGGCCGAGTTCGGCCGGGACTACCGCGCCGGGGACGCCGGCCTCACCCTCGACACCGAGGCGGTACGGCGGCGCCGGGGCGACTCGGTCGACTGGATCCGCACCCTGCTGACCCGTACCGCCGGCCGGCCCGGCCAGTTCGGCTGCTTCGGCATGCACGAGTGGGCCATGGTCTACCGGCAGACCCAGGCGGAGGTACGGCACAACGCCTGGCCGCTGCGGCTCTCGCCCGAGCAGACCGCCCGGGTGGTGGAGGGCAACCGGATCCGGTGCAGCCACTTCGACGCGTACCGGTTCTTCACCCCGCCGGCCCGGCCGCTGAACCTGCTCGCCCCGAGCCGCGAGACGCAAGCCGACAACGAGCAGCCGGGCTGCCTGCACGCCAACATGGACCTTTACAAGTGGGCCTACAAGCTCTCCCCGCTGGTGCCGGGCGAACTGGTCGCCGACGCGTTCGCACTGGCCCGGGAGATCCGCACCCTGGACATGCGGGCCAGCCCGTACGATCTGGCCGCGCTCGGCTATCCGCCGGTCCGGGTGGAGACCCCCGAGGGCCGGGCCGAGTACGCCACCGCCCAGCGCGGTTTCGCCGAGCGGGCCGCCCCGCTCCGGGCCCGGCTGCTCGCCGCACTGGCGGCGGCCGAGCCCGGCTGACGGTGCCCGAGCCACGCTCACGCCGGTCGGCCGGGCGCCGGTCGGCCGGGCGCCGGTCGGGTCAGATGATTCCGCCGTTGGCCCGCAGCACCTGGCCGTTTACCCAGTGCCCGGCCGGGCTGGCCAGGAAGGCCACCACCTCGGCGACGTCGTCGGGGGTGCCGAGCCGCTCCAGCGGTGCCTGGCCCGCGAGCTGGGCGATCCGCTGCTCGCTGTTGGCCCGCAGGAACAGGTCGGTGGCGGTCGGCCCGGGTGCGACGGCGTTGACCGTGACATCCCGGCCGCGCATCTCCCGGGCCAGCACCAGGGTCATCGCCTCGACCGCGCCCTTGCTGGCGGCGTAGGCGCTGTAGTTCGGGAAGGCGAGACCGACGACCGAGGAGGAGAAGTTGACCAGCGCGCCGCCGGGGCGGAGCCGGCGTACCGCCTGCTGGTCGACGACGAAGGTGCCCCGGATGTTGGTCCGGTGCAGGTCGTCCAGGTCGGCCAGGTCGAGTTCGGCGAGCGGCGCCAGCGGCATCCGGCCGGCCGCGTGCACGACCACGTCGACGCCGCCGAAGGTCCGCTCGGCGGTGTCGAAGAGTACGGCGACAGCGTGCTCGTCGGCCACGTCGGCCCGTACGGCGATCGCCCGGCCGCCGGCCGTCTCGACCTCCTTGACCGCGGCCTCGGCCTCGACCTGGTTGCCGGCGTAGCCGACCACGACGGCGAAGCCGTCGGCGGCGAGCCGGGTGACGACCCGGCGGCCGATGCCGCGGGAGCCGCCGGTGACCACAGCGGTACGACCGTTCGGGGTGGCGGGGATGGACGAGGTGGACACAGTGGTTCTCCTTGCTGTTCTCGCGGTTGTGGGGTGCGGGACATCGCCGGGCGTCGCCGGCTGCGACGTCCGCCGGGTTCGTCGTGCCGTTCTCCCGGCTCAGCCACCGGCCGGGTCCGCCACCGGCGGTTCGGCCGCCGGCCAGGGTCAGGCGGTGCCGGTGCGGTCGGCCAGTCGGGTCAGCCACTCCAGCAGCAGGCCGGTCTCGGCCGGCGACAGTGGGCTGTCCGGCAGTGCCGGCAGCAGCGCGCCGAGGTTCGCGGCGGCCACCGCGACCTCGCCACCCGGTCCGGTGCCGCGCTCCGGCCCGGTGGAGGCGTCCGGGGTGACGATGGCGTTGACGATCGCCTCGCGTACCCGGGTGGAGACCTGGGTGGCGTCGGTGTAGATCGTCGGGCGGTTGATCAGCAGCAGTGCGACGCCGACGGTGGCCGGCATCACCATCTGGGCCGCCAACTGTGGACTGATCCGGAGTCTGCCCGCCGCGGCGCAGCGTTCGAGCACGCTCAGCAGCAACTGGTGCGCCTCGGTCGCGGCCGCGGGCGGGGTGGAGAGCCCCGGCGAGTACATCAGCCGGTAGAAGTTCGGGTTCTCCAGCGCGAACGCGACGTGGTTGTCCCAGCCGTCGCGCAGGTCCCGGACCGGGTCGTCGGAGGGGACGGTGGTCCGCTTGCCGGCCAGGTACTGCTCGAAGCCGAAGTCGACCACTGCCGCGAGCAGGCCCTCCTTGTCACCGAACTGCCGGTAGAGCACCGGAGCGCCCACCCCGGCGGCCTCGCAGACCGCCCGGGTCAGCAGATCCGCCTCCGGGGAGCGGGCCAGCAGGTCCGCCGCGGCGTGCAGTATCCGCGTTCTCGTATCCACGTGAACGACGATAACACCTCTTCCGTAGCACCGCTCTCGCAGAGGTGTAACCGTCGTTACAGCCGCTCCGGGCCGGCGGTACTACGCTGGCCGAGTGGATCTCGCTGCGGCGCGACAGTTGTGGAAACCGGAGCCGGGCTGGCTGAACACCGCCAGCTACGGGCTGCCGCCGGAGCCCGCCTGGGAGGCGCTCCAGGCCGCCCTCGCCGACTGGCGCACCGGTCGGACCTCGTGGGAGGGATGGGACGCCTCGACCCACCGCTCCCGGGCCGCCTTCGCCCGGCTGGCCGGCGTACCGGTCTCGGACGTGACCGTCGGGGCGACCGTCTCCCAGTTGCTCGCCCCGGTCGGGGCCGCACTGCCCGACGGAGCCACCGTGCTGGTGCCGGAGGTGGAATTCACCTCCAACCTCTTTCCCTGGCTGGTACACGCCGAGCGCGGGGTGCGGGTCCGCACCGTGCCGGCGGACCGGCTCGCCGAGGAGATCGAGGCCGACACCGACCTCGTCGCGTTCAGCCTGGTCCAGTCGGCGGACGGCACCGTCGCCCGGTACGACGAGATCCTGGCCGCCGCCGAGGCGCACGACGCGCTGGTGGTGGTCGACGCGACCCAGGGCTGCGGCTGGCTGCCGTTCGACGCCGGTCGGGCGGACGTGGTCGCCGTCGGCGCGTACAAGTGGCTGATGGCGCCGCGCGGTGCCGCCTTCGGCTACCTCGGTCCCCGGATCCGGGACCGGATCACCCCGCTCGCCGCCAACTGGTACGCCGGCTCCGACCCGCACGCCTCCTACTACGGGCCGCCGCTACGGCTGGCCGACGACGCCCGCCGCTTCGACCTCTCCCCGGCCTGGTTCTGCTTCGTCGGTGCGGCGCCGGCCCTGGAACTCCTCGTCGAGGTGGGAGTGCCGGCGATCCGGGAGCACAACGTCGGGCTGGCCAACCGGTTCCTGGCCGGCCTCGGCCAGCCGCCCCGGGACAGCGCGATCGTCACCGTCGACGTACCCGGTGCGGCGGAGAAGCTGGCGGCGGCCGGTGTCCGCGCCGCCGTGCGGGCCGGCCGGGTACGCGCCTCGTTCCACCTCTACTCCACCGAGCAGGACGTCGACCTGGCCCTGGCCGCCCTGACGCCCTGACCGGCCCCCGGGAGGTCAGTCCGCGTCGGGGCGGCGTAGCTGCTTGAGCTGGCTGCGGCGCTTCTTCTCGGCGAGCCGGCGCTCCTTGGCGCCGCGGCTCGGTTTGGTGGGTCGTCTCGGCGGCGGTGGTGGCGCGATCGCGTCGGCCAGCAGCGCGGTGAGCCGGGCCTGCGCGGCCTCCCGGTTGCGGAGCTGGGCACGGTGCTCAGACGCCGTGACCGTCAGTACCCCGTCGGAGAGCCGGCCGCCCAGCCGGTCCAGCGCCCGGGCCTTGAGCCGCTCCGGCAGCGCCGTCGAGTTCGCCACGTCGAAGGAGAGCTCGGCCCGGGAGTCGGTGGTGTTCACGCCCTGTCCGCCCGGGCCGCTGGACCGGGAGAACCGCCAGTGCAGTTCCGCCTCCGGGATGACGAGGCCGGGTCGGATGGTCAGGGGTGTCATGGTGTCAACCGTACGGCTCAGCCGCCCTTGCCGATGATGGTGTCCGCCGTCTGCTGCACCTGCTCGATCGGGATGGCGAAGCCGATCCCGATCGAGCCGCTGCCGTCGATGGTGGCGATCGCGGTGTTCACCCCGACCACCTCACCCCGGGCATTGACCAGCGGACCACCGGAGTTGCCGGGATTGATGGAGGCGTCGGTCTGCACCGCGCTGTGCCGGTTCTCGCCCAGCTTCACCTGGCGGTCCAGCGCGCTGACGATCCCGGCGGTCACCGTGCCGGCGAGCCCCAGCGGCGAGCCGACCGCGAGCACCGGCTCACCGACCCGGGTAGCGCCGGGCTTGGCCAGCGGCAGCGCCGTCAGTCCGGCCGACGGCGGCACCCGGAGCACCGCGATGTCGCTGCTGGAGTCCCGGCCGACGAGCCGGGCCGGGAACTGCCGGCCGTCCGAGGTCTCCACCATCACCGCGCCGCCGGGCTCCCCGCCGCCGCCCCGGGCCACGATGTGGTCGTTGGTGACGATGTGCTGGAGATCGTCGATGGCGAACCCGGAGCCGCTGGCCGACTTACCACCCCCGGCCACCATCACCGAGACGACGCCGGGCACCACCTGCGCGGCGGCGGCCACCAG
Organism: Plantactinospora sp. KLBMP9567; assembly: GCF_033446045.1. Classification (NCBI taxonomy): domain Bacteria; kingdom Bacillati; phylum Actinomycetota; class Actinomycetes; order Micromonosporales; family Micromonosporaceae; genus Plantactinospora; species Plantactinospora sp. KLBMP9567. The sequence goes on from NZ_JAWQRR010000011.1 coordinate 194,733, forward strand.
GTCGGCCGGGATGGCGGCCTGCGCCGCCCTGCCCCGCTCCGTCGTCTCCTGGCTGGCCACGTAACCGCCGGCCAGGCCGCCGGAGCCGATGGCGAGCGCGACCACCGCCAGCGCGGCGACCAGCGCGCGCCGCCGCCGGGTCGCCCGGTCGGCCACCAGCACCTCACCGGGTACGCCCGGAACGCCACGCCCGTCCGGCTCCAGGTCCGGTGAGATGAACCATGGACCGCGGGGTTCGCCGAGTCCGGTCTGCGTTGCCATAGCTCACTCCTCGTCAGTCCATCGTCGGATCAGGGCAGAAGGTGTGCCGGTCCGTCCGCCTCGGCGGGGCCGAGCCGGTCCGGCGGGGTCTATGGCAGCCGGGAGAACCACGCCATCGAGCCACCCGCCGCCGCCAGGGCCAGCAGCAGCCCGATGCCGATGAACCGGGCGGAGATGTCCTGCTTCTCGGTGCGGTAGCCGACCGAGGTCCCGATGTCCTCGTACACGGCACGCAGCTCGGCGCTGCTGCCCGCCTCGTGGTAGGCGCCCTTGGTCTGCTCGGCGACCGCCCGCAGGGTCTGCCCGTCCACCGGTACCCTGATCGGCCGGCCGCCCCGGGCGACGTAGCCGGAGGCGGTGCCGAACGAGATGGTGTGCACCGGTACGCCCACCTTCACCGCCTCCTCGGCAGCGGACATCGGATCGCGGCCGGAGGTGTTCGCCCCGTCCGAGAGCAGCACGATCCGGGCCGGCGGCGGGTTCTTCGCGGCCTGGGCGTCGAAGGTCCTGATCGCCTCCAGCGAGGTGCCGATCGCCTCCCCGATGGCGGTGCCCTGCACTCCGGTGCTGCCCTCGGCGAGCCGTCTGATCCCGGAGTGCAGCGCCGACCGGTCGGTGCCCGGCGGCACGAGTACCGCCGCGCTGCCGGCGAAGGCGACCAGCCCGACGTTGAACTCGTCGGGCAGCGTCTCGACGAACCGGTGCGCCGCCGACTTCGCCGCCGCCAGCCGGTCCGGTTCGACATCGGTGGCCAGCATCGAGGTGGATACGTCCACCGCGACCATCACGGTGGCCCGCTCCCGGGGCACCCTGACCTCCGCCTCCGGCCGGGCGAAGCCGACGACCAGCAGCGCCAGCATGGCCAGGAACAGTCCGGCCGGCAGGTGCCGCCGCCAGGACGGCCGGTCCGGCGCGACCCGGTCCAGCAGCCGCAGGTTGGTGAAGCGGACTGCGTACCGGCTGCGGCGGCGTTGCAGCACGACGTACCAGATGCCGAGCCCGACCACGCCGAGCAGCAGGAACAGCCGCTCCGGAGACTGCCAGGTCATGCCGCGCCTCCCCGTACCGCTGCCACGGGCGGGCGGGCCGCGCCGGCCAGCCGCCGCTGGGTGTGTACGTGTCGGACGATGTCCGCGATCCAGTCCCGGTCGGTACGCAACGACAGGTGCGCGGCGCCCGCCCGGCGCAGCGCCTGCCGGACCAGTTCGCGCTGGCCGGCCGCTGCGGCGGCGTACCGCTGCCGGAGCCTGCGGTCCGCAGTGGACACCTCGCGCCGCCGGCCCGTCTCCGGGTCGACCAGGGTGACCAGTCCGACGTCCGGCAGCTCCAGTTCGCGCGGGTCGACCACCTCGACCGCCAGCACCTGGTGGCGTACGCCGAGCCGGCGGACGGCCCGCTCCCAGGCCGGCGTGCCGCCCTCGGTCTCGGGCAGCCCGTCGAGGAAGTCCGAGACCAGCACTGCCAGGCCCCGGCCGGCGGTGGCCCGGTGCAGCGTGGTCACCGCGTCGGCGAGCGCCGGGGCGCCGCCGGAGGTGTCGCGCCGGGGCGCCGCGAGCAGCATGTTGAGCAGGCCCAGCAGGTGGGTCCGACCGGTCCGGGCCGGGAAGCGGCGGATCCCGGTGTCGTCGAGCAGGTGTGCGCCGAGCCGGTTGCCCACCCCGGCGGTGAGGAAGCCGACCGCGGCCGTCGCGGCCACCGCGAGTTCCCGCTTGTCCAGCTCGGCGGTGCCGAAGTGCATGCTGGGGGTGGAGTCGACCAGCAGCCAGGTGGTCAGTTCCCGGTCGGCGTCCACCTCCCGGACGTGCGGCAGGGTGGTCCGGGCGGTCACCGCCCAGTCCATCCGGCGCACCTCGTCCTCGCCGGGCCGGTATTCCCGGGCGCCGCTGTACTCGCTGCCGGGGCCGGGGAGCAGGCCGAGGTGCTGGCCGTGCAGCAGCCCGTCGAGCCGGCGGGTGACCAGCAGTTCCAGCCGGCGCAGCCGGTGCTCGGGAGCGAGCTGGCCCAGCGTGGGGTCGCCGCTGCCCCGCTGGGCGCCGTCGGAGCCGACCCGGGAAATCCGACCACCCGTCCGGGCGTCCCGGCCCGTTCGGCTGGCCCGGCTCACGCGACCGCCAGGCCGCGCCGGTGTTCCTCACGACTCGGCGCGATCCGGGGCGGCGGGACCGCCTCGACCAGCCGGCGTACCACCGACTCCGCCGGTACCCCGTCGGCGATCGCGTCGAACGACAGCACCAGCCGGTGCGCGATCACCTCGGAGGCGAGTTCGCGTACGTCGTCGGGGAGCACGTAGTCCCGTCCGCGCAGCAGGGCCTGGGCGCGGGCGGCGGCGACCAGCCCGAGGGTGGCCCGGGGACTCGCCCCGTACGCGAGCAGCGGCGCGACCTCCGGCACCCCGAACCGGGCGGGATCCCGGGTGGCCAGGATCAGCCGTACGACGTACTCGGCCAGCGCGTGGTGCACGAAGACCCGCGAGGCCCGGTCCTGGAGTGCGCGCAACCGCTCCGGATCCAGTACCGCCCGCGCGGTCGGCCGCTCCGCGCTCATCCGGTAGAGGATGGCCAGCTCGTCGGCGTCGGTGGGATAGTCGACGAGGATCTTCAGCAGGAACCGGTCGCGTTGCGCCTCCGGTAGCTGGTAGACCCCCTCGGACTCGATCGGGTTCTGGGTGGCCAGCACCAGGAACGGCTCCGGCACCGGGTAACTCCGGCCGCCGATCGAGACCTGCCGTTCGGCCATCGCCTCCAGCAACGCCGACTGCACCTTGGCCGGCGCCCGGTTGATCTCGTCGGCCAGTACCAGGTTCGCCATCACCGGACCCAGCTCCACGTCGAAGCTCTCCGAGGAGGCCCGGTAGATCCGGGTACCGACGATGTCCGACGGCACCAGGTCCGGAGTGAACTGGATCCGGGAGAAGCTCCCGCCCACCGCGACGGCCAGGGTCTGCGCGGCGAGTGTCTTCGCCACCCCCGGTACGCCCTCCAGCAGGCAGTGCCCGTCGGCCAGCAACGCGGTGAAGAGCCGCTCCACCAACCTGTCCTGCCCGACGATCACCCGCTTGACCTCGAAGAGGGCCTGTTCCAGCTCGGGGCCGACGGAGGCCGTCTCGACCGGCCTGGGGCGGGTGGCCACGGTGTCTGACATGTCCGTCACGGTGCGGGCTTCCCGAGGTCACCGGCGGCAAACCCCCGGTCGCCACAGTGTCATGACGAGTTCCGTCACACGCACAACTCGGGGCGCCGGAAACCTCCGCCGTACCAATAAAATCAGCGGCACACAAACCCGTCAGCGGAGCCGGGACGGGACGAAACGCAGGAGGCGCTGTGTTGCTGCGACGGTGCGGAGCGGTGCTGCTGGCGGTCGCCTCGGTGGTGGTCTTCGCGGCACCCGCGACGGCGGCTCCCGATCCGGGTCCCCCGCCGAGTTACGCCGGCTTCCGGCTGGTCAAGGCGATCCCCGGCGAGCCCGGAACGCCGCGGATCACCCTGCCCGCCGGCTACGAGCTCGTCCCCGGCACCGCGACCCAGGTGGCCAGCCGGGCCGAGTACTACTCCTTCGTCCGGGGGCCGCGCAGCGAGGCGGTCACCGTCACCGTCGACTGGCCCGGCACCTGGGTCGGCTCGGTGGTCGCCTCGGACACCCGGCTGGCGATCCGCCGGCACCCCGGCACGCCCTACCGGATCAGCTTCACCCTGCCGGTGACCTGGTCGTCGGTGAACGCCAACCAGGCGACCGTGCAGGTCTGGAGCATGCTCAGCCCGGACACCTCGACCGGGCTGCACTGGCGGATCGAGCACAACGACCCGGACCGGGTGGCCGGGCCGTGGACCACCGTCGCCTGGCCGGCCACACAGGCCGCCTCCGTGATCAATTACATGATCGCCAGTGAGGCGGTGCTCCAGGACTCCGGGCTGGTCGCCGAGGCACGCCGCAAGGGACACTTCTTCTCGCTGATGGGCTTCGAGACCAACAACGTGCTGCACCCGGACAACCCACCGCACTGGCACCTCGCCTACTACCCCGGCCTCAGCTACGGCGCGCCCAAGGCGCACGTGCCGCACTTCTGGGTCGACGCCCAGGGCAAGACCTACTACAACGGGATGGACATCCAGGGCCAGGGTCGCAGCCGCTTCTACGCCGGTGACCCGGCGCAGATCCACGACCTCGACGACAACCTGGTCGTCACCCTCACCATCCGGGCCGACGGCGGGCTGGACATCGACCCGCCGGCCGGGCCGCGCTACTCGATCACCGCCCCGGACGGCAACTTCTCGCACCAGGTCGACGTCGCCCGGGACGGCGTACCGTGGCGCTCGGTGGTCAGCCGGGACCACGTGAAGATCGGCGTACTGGTCACCCAGGTGAAGGACCACCGGTCGCGCGGGACGCACCGGACCACCGTCCACCGGTACGACGCGCTGACCGGGGTGCTGACCAACACCTGGCCCGGCGGGCACTAGATCGACACCACGCACACGTTCTTCACCGGCTCTGCACACCCGGGGGTTAGCGTGCGGGTGTGGATGTCGATCTCGCCCCGGAGCCCCCGCCCACGGCCGCGCCGAGCCGGACGCGCCGGCGGCTGCTGACCGGGCTCTGCTGGTTGCTGGTGCTGCCCGTGCTCGGCCTGCTGCCGGTACGGCTGGCCGGGCTGGAGCGGGGCCCGCTGGTGCAACTGCTGGCCTTCACGCCGTACCTGCTGGCCTGGACGCTGGTCCCGCTCGGGCTGGCCCTGGCCGCCCGGCGCTGGTGGCCGGCGGGCGCTGCGGCCGTCGCCGCGCTCGTGCTGGTCGCGCTGGTCGCGCCCCGGGCACTGCCGGACCGTCAGCCGGCCGCCGAGGGCACGCCGCTGCGGGTACTCACCGCCAACCTGCTCGCCGGGGCCGCCGAGCCGGAAGCGCTCGTCGCGCTGGTCCGGAGCGCCCGGGTCGACGTGCTAGCCGCGCAGGAGTTCACGCGAGAGGCCGAAGCGGCACTGGACCGGTTGGGCCTGGCCGAACTGCTGCCGTACCGGCAGGTCAATCCGGAGGTCGGCACGACCGGGTCGGCGTTGTACTCCCGCCACCCGCTCCGGGAGACCGGTACCCGGCGCAACGGAGGCGGCTTCACCCAGGCGTACGCCACGCTCCAGCCTCCGGACGGGCCGGCGGTGCTGGTGGAGTCGGTGCATCCGATGGCGCCCGCCACGCTGGCCTGGCTGGCGGCCTGGCGCGCCGACCTGCGGGCCCAGCCACCGGCCACTCCGGACGGACCGCTGCGGATCCTGGCCGGGGACTTCAACGCCACCCTCGACCACGCCCCGCTGCGCGACCTGCTCGACACCGGGTACGCCGACGCGGCCGATTCGGTCGGGGCGGGGCTCACCGGCACCTGGGGCCCGTACGACGGCGACCGGATCCCGCCGGTGACCATCGACCACGTACTGGTGGACCGGCGGATCGCGGTCGACCGGGTGGCGGTGTTCCGGCTGCCCGGCTCCGACCACCGCCCGGTACTGGCCGAAGTGGTCCTGCCGGCTCCCTGACCGGGCATCGGGATTCGGTTCCGACGCTGACATCGCCCAGGCAGGGCGACCTCGTGTCCGCTGGGCCACCACCCCCCACCGGACGCCGCCGGCCTCCGTGTCCGTTCGGGGGGACACGGAGGCCGGCGGGCACCGGGGGTCAGGGCAGGAACACTGCCAGGTGGAAGCTCCGGTTGGCCGGCTGGTTGGCCGCGTTCCAGGTCTGCACGAAGACACCCTGGGCCAGGTTGGTCCGGCCGACCACCGAGATGAGGCCGGACGGTGAGGTGCCGACGCTGCCGGTCAGCCCGATGGTGGCGACGAACGCCCCGGTGTCCACCGGCACGTTGAAGACCACCTGGTAGAGGCCGAGCCCCAGCGAGGTCACCGAGACCGCCTGGCTGCCGCGGATCAGGCCGCCGTTCGCGCTGACCACGGCGAAGAGCTGCGCGCTCGACGCCTGGACGCCCGCGTCGCCCTTGAGTAGCGCGGCCTTGGCCAGGTCGATGTCGGCCTGGGTCACCGGCGGCTGCTGGACCATCTTGCCGTTGACCCGGACCGCGTCGGGGTCGGCACGGTGGCTCGGCCCGGCGACGGCGATGCCGCCACCGGCCAGGGTCAGCGCGAGTGCTCCGACGACTAGCAGGATCGTCTTACGTCCAAAGATTCTGGCCATGACGTCATCTCTTTCTTTCTACCCACGATGGTGATGGTCGTCTCCGACGATGGAGATGGTCCGAACTGTCGACCTGCTGCTCCGGGTACGCCCCCGCCCGGCGAGACTCGCGACCGAAATTGACTGCCCGACAATTGCCATGGGCACTTTCGATACGAGTCACCGGCGGACAGGAAGGCTGCGTCAGTCCTTGACGCGCGATTGTTTCGCTCGTTGAACGCCCGACCGGCGCCGATCGTCATTCCGCGTTCACCAGCGGATACTACTTAGAGTGGCCACTCAACAACCATGAGCGAACATAGCATTCAGCAAAGCAGCAGGTCAATAGCGGTTTTACCCGCCCGAGGAACCCGCTTCGCCGGCGCACAACCGGCCGCCACACTCCGCGCATGATTTCCGAGAATGCGTACCACACTCAGATCTCACGTTCATTTTCGCTTTTCCGGAAAGGGTGACGGGTGTGCCCGGGAACGGAACGGCCCCGCTCGCGGTCGTCACCGCGGCGGGGCCGTCACCCGGGTCGTCGACTCAGACCTCGGCGGGGGTACGCGCCACCCCGTACGTCAGCGCGTCGACCAGCGCGTGCCAGCTCGCCTCCACCACGTTCGGGTGTACGCCCACCGTGGTCCAGTCCCGGCCGCCGATGTCGGCCGTCTCCACCAGTACCCGGGTGATCGCACCGGTGCCGTGGCTGCCCTCCAGGATCCGGACCTTGTAGTCGGCCAGCTCGAACCCGCGCAGTTCCGGATAGTGCCGGAGCAGCGCCACCCGCAGCGCCTCGTCGAGGGCGTTGATCGGCCCGTTCCCCTCGGCGGTGGCGATCACCCGCTCGCCGCGTACCCGGAGCTTCACCGTCGCCTCGGAGACCACCGCGCCGTCCTCGCGGTGCTCGACCTGCACCCGGTACGACTCCAGCGCGAACGGCCGGGGCGCGCTCATCCCGGGCAGCTCGGCGCGGACCAGCAGCTCGAACGAGGCGTCGGCGGCCTCGAACGACCAGCCGCCGGCCTCCAGCTCCTTGACCCGCTTGGTGACCCGCGCGGCGGCGTCGGGATGGTCGGCCAGGTCCAGACCGAGTTCGCGGCTCTTCAGCTCGATGCTGGCCCGGCCGGCCATCTCCGTCACCAGGATCCGCATGTCGTTCCCCACCACGGCGGGGTCCACATGGTTGTAGAGCAGCGGATCCACCTTGATCGCGCTCGCGTGCAGTCCCGCCTTGTGGGCGAAGGCGGCGGCCCCGACGTAGGCCTGGTGGGTGTCGGGGGCGATGTTGGCGATCTCCGCGATGGCGTGCGAGACGCGCACCATCTGCTCCAGACACCCGTCCGGTAGGACCGGTAGCCCGAGCTTGAGTTGCAGGTTGGCGACCACCGCGAACAGGTCGGCGTTGCCGGGCCGTTCGCCGTAGCCGTTGGCGGTGCCCTGGAAGTGGCGTACCCCGGCCTCGACCGCGGCGATGGTGTTCGCCACCGCGCAGCCGGTGTCGTTCTGGGTGTGTATGCCGAGCCGGGCCGGCGAGATCCCGAGCCGCTCGGTCAGCTCGCCGATCGCCGCGGTCACCTGGGAGGGCAGCATCCCGCCGTTGGTGTCGCACATCACCACGACCTCCGCGCCGGCTTCGAGGGCGGTCTCCACCACCGAAGAGGTGTACGCCGGGTCGTGCCGGAAGCCGTCGAAGAAGTGCTCGCAGTCCAGGAAGGCCCGCCGCCCCTGCGCGACGAGGTGGGCCACGCTGTCCCGGACCATCGCCAGGTTCTCCGCCCCGGTGGTGCGCAGCGCCCGCTCGACGTGCCGGATGTCGGACTTCGCGACCAGGCAGACCGCCGGAGTCTCGGCGTCCAGCAGCGCGCGAAGCTGCGGATCGGCGTCGACGGCCACGCCGGCCTTGCGGGTGGAGCCGAAGGCGACCAGGACGGCGTGCTTCAGGTCCAGCTCCGCCCGGGCCCGGCGGAAGAACTCGGTGTCCTTCGGCATCGCCCCCGGCCAGCCCCCCTCGATGAAGCCGACGCCGAACTCGTCGAGCAGCCGGGCCACCGCCAGCTTGTCGACGACCGAGTAGCTGATCCCCTCGCGCTGCGCGCCGTCGCGCAGCGTCGTGTCGAACACCTGGTACGTCATCTGATCTCCTTCGAGAAGGGCGCAGCCCCTGCTCCGATGCCTTCCTGGCCCGACAAACAAAATGACCCCCCGCGGATGCGGGAGGTCTGCGCGCTCGGCGGGGGAGGATGCCGGCGCGCTAGTTGCCAATAATGAGTGCGGAGCAGGTCACGGAACGTACTCTGCCACGACCGCAAGAATCTGGGAGAAAAAATCCACATCCCGGGACCGAAGGGCCCGACCCGCAGGTCCGGGGCGGCGGGCCGGACGCCGGGCGGCCACCTCGCCTTCCTCCTGCGGTCGTCGCGGACGAACACTCTCGTTCGCCGGCCCCGCAGGCGCGGCGCCCGGGTTGCGCCGCCGTGGCGGAGCCGTCGAAGGTCTTGCGTGTAGGGATCGACCACGGTGGGTAGGTGTCCTCGGGACAGCGGAGATATGTCGAGACAGTCGAGAAGAGGAGTGATAGCCAGTGGACAGGCTCGATCCTCAGACGACCCCGCAGCAACAGACGCCGGATCCCCTGATCCATGGCGGCGGTGGCGCGTTCGTGGGCGGCACGCCTGCGGGCGAGTTCGACCCGTGGCGCTACCGGGACGACGCCGGGGTGACCGGCGCCGACCTGGTGGGCTACAAGGTGGAGGCGACCGACGGCGGCATTGGCAAGATCGACAGTGCCAGCCACGACGTGAACGCCAGCTACCTGGTGGTGGACACCGGCCCGTGGATCTTCGGCAAGAAGGTCATGTTGCCGGCCGGCGTGGTGAACCACGTCGACCACGACGACCGGAAGGTGTACGTCGACCGGAGCAAGGACCAGATCAAGGCCGCCCCGGAGTTCGACGGCACCGCGTACGAGGATCCGGCCTACCGGGACAAGCTCGGTGGCTACTACGGCGGGACGTACGGCCCCTCGGGCTGGACGATTCCGCCGGGCCGCGCCATGTGACACGCGACCCGCAGTCGACTGGCCGGTGGGGCATCCGCCCCGCCGGCCAGCGGCATCTCCGGGGTCCACCCGCCCGGACGCCGCGGACCCCCGCCCCCGCAAGCCCGGGCGGGGGGGTGCGGCACAGGCACTACGGTGGTCGGGTGGACGGAACTTCGACGCGTACGACGGCCTTCGAAACCCTCTTCAACTTCCGGGACGTCGGCGGCGTTCCCGGGCTCGACGGCCGGCCGGTCCGTCGCCAGCGGTTGTACCGGTCGGACTCACCGCACCGGCTCGACGGCGTGGACCGGGAGGCGTTCGAGGCGCTCGGCATCCGCACCGTGGTCGACCTGCGCCGCCCCGCCGAGGTACGCCGGCACGGCCGGGTACCCGCCTACGACGGACTGGTCTACCAGCACATCCATCCGGAGCACCCGCTGTGGGAGGAGTCGGCGTACTCCGAGGAACTGGGGCTGGCCCGCTGGCTGGCGGACCGCTACCACGACCTCGCCACCGCCGGCTCGGCCGGCCTGGTGGCGGCGATCGAGGTGATCGCCGACGCCGAGGCCGCGCCGGTGCTCGTGCACTGCGTGGCCGGCAAGGACCGGACCGGGGTGGTCTGCGCGCTCACCCTGTCGCTGCTCGGCGTCGCCGACGCCGACATCGCCGACGACTACGCCCGGAGCACCGCCGCCTCGGCCCGGTTCAGCGAGTGGCTGGCCAGCACCATGCCGGACGATCCGCCGCTGCCGGCGCCGTTCCTCGCCTCGCCGGCCGAGGCGATGTCCCTGTTCCTGGCCGAGCTGCGCGACCGGCACGGCTCGGTGCCGGACTACCTGGTCGGTGCCGGCCTGGCCGCGGCCCGGATCGACGCGCTCCGCACCCACCTGCTGGACTGAGCCGGCCGACCTGCCAAGCAACTGAGCCGGCCGACCTGCCGAGCCGCACACCGCACCGGTACGGGCCGGGTCCGACGGACCCGGTCCGCCTGGCGTGATGCGCGCCCCCCGTCAGCCGGACGCTGCGAGGCGCGCACCGACGCCGTCCCCGCCGCGCGCAGTCCATGACGCCGCCGAACCCACCGCCAAGGACGCCGCGCCGCACTCGGCCGACCACGCCGCCCGCGCTCAGTCGATCCGGTGGATCCAGCCGTTGCGGTCCTCGGCCCGGCCCCGCTGGATGTCGACCAGTTGCTGCCGCAGCCGCATGGTGACCTCGCCGGGGCTGCCGTCGGCGATCGGAAACTCCCCGTCGGGGTAGCGCACCTGGCCGATCGGGGTGATCACCGCAGCGGTGCCACAGGCGAAGACCTCGCGCAGCCGGCCGCTGGCCGCGTCGGCCCGCCACTCGTCGAACGCCACCGGCCGCTCCAGCACCGTACCGCCGGACCGCCGGACCAGCGTGATCAACGAGTCCCGGGTGATGCCGCGCAGGATCGTGCCGCCGAGCGGCGGGGTGACCAGGGTGCCGTCGTCGTATACGAAGAAGATGTTCATGCCGCCGAGTTCGTCGACGTACCGGCGCTGCACGGCGTCGAGGAAGACCACCTGGTCGCAGCCGTGCTCGATCGCCTCGGCCTGGGCGACCAGCGAGGAGGCGTAGTTGCCGCCGAACTTCGCCTCGCCGGTGCCGCCGGGCGCGGCCCGGGTGTAGGTGGGCGAGACCCAGACGTCGACCGGCTGCACGCCCCGGGCGAAGTACGAACCGACCGGCGAGGCGATCACCATGTAGAGGTATTCGTTGGACGGGCGCACCCCGAGGAAGACCTCGTTGGCGAACATGAACGGCCGCAGGTAGAGGCTGCCCTCCTCGGAGGTCGGCAGCCACTCCCGGTCGATCTCCACCAGGTGCCGCAGCGAATCCAGGAACGCCGCCTCCGGCAGCTCGGGCATGGCCATCCGGCGGGCCGACTCGGCGAACCGGGCGGCGTTGGCGTCCGGCCGGAACATCGTCACCGAGCCGTCCGCCGCCGAGTACGCCTTCAGCCCCTCGAAGATCTCCTGGGCGTAGTGCAGCACCGCACTGGCCGGGTCCATCGGGATCGGCGCCCGGGCCTCCACGCGGGCGTCGTACCAGCCCTTGGTCTCGGCGTACCGGATCGTGACCATGTGGTCGGTGAAGACCCGTCCGAATCCCGGGTTGGCCATCAGCGCCGCACGCTCGGCGGCGGCTACCGGCTGAGGATTCGGACGGATCTCGAAGTCGAGCTTGTCACCACCGCTCATCGTGCTGACCTCCAGAGAGTGGACCGGCGCCCGGGCACGGGCGGACCGGAACATGGGAGTTGTGCCTGAAAACTTACCCGAACGGTCGTTCAACCTCGACCCTCCGGGCGACCGGCGAGCCGCACCACCCGCGCCTTCGCGCAGATCCGGCGGTTGCCGGAGCCCTGGGCGGAACGGGTCGGGCGACTCAGGACGCCGCGTGGGCGGCGAGCCGGTCTCCGACATCGGCGGTGCGCCGCGGCGAGCCCGAGGTGCGGGTGGCCAGCTCGGCGGCGACCGCCTCGGTTACTCGGCGGGCCGCGTCGGGGTGGCCCAGGTGGTCGAGGAGCAACGCGGTGGAGAGCACCGCGGCGGCCGGGTCGGCGACGCCCTGACCGGCGATGTCCGGCGCGGAGCCGTGCACCGGCTCGAATATCGACGGGTACGCCCGCTCGGGGTTGATGCTGCCGCTGGCGGCCAGCCCGATCCCGCCGGTGACGGCGGCGGCGATATCGGTGAGGATGTCCCCGAAGAGGTTGTCGGTGACCACCACGTCGTACCGCTGCGGCTGGGTGACCAGGAACATCGCGGCGGCGTCGACATGCTGGTATTCGGTCTCGATGTCCGGATGCTCGGCGGCGACCGAAGCGAAGGCCCGGGCCCAGAGCGAACCGGCGTGGGTCAGCACGTTGGTCTTGTGCACCAGGGTCACCTTGCGGCGCTCCCGGCGGCCCGCCCGGGCGAACGCGTCCCGGATCACCCGCTCGACGCCGTGCCGGGTGTTCAGGCTCTCCTCGGTGGCGATCTCGGCCGGGGTGTCCCGGTGCAGCGTGCCGCCGGCCCCGGCGTAGAGGCCCTCGGTGCCCTCCCGGACGACCACCAGGTCGATCTCGTTCGGCTTGACGCTCGCCAGCGGGCCGGTGGTGCCCGGCCAGAGCCGGGACGGCCGGAGGTTGACGTACTGGTCGAACTCGAAGCGGAGCTTGAGCAGCAGGCCGCGCTCGAGCACGCCCGGCGGCACGGTGGGGTCGCCGACCGCGCCGAGCAGGATCGCGTCGTGCTCGGCCAGTTCGGCGAGCACGGAGTCGGGCAGCACCTCACCGGTCCGGTGGTAGCGGGCGGCCCCGAGATCGTATTCGGTGGCCTCGACCCCGGGCAGTACGGCGTCGAGCACCTTGCGGGCCTGTTCGACCACCTCCGGCCCGATGCCGTCGCCAGCCACCACCGCGATCCGCGCCACCGCCACGTCCCAGCTCCCTTGCCTCCGTCGTGTCTAGGGAACGTTAAGGGACCGTCCCGGGTCCCGGTACGGCACTCCCAATATCTGGAAGGTCAACTGCACAGGAGCTTCTCAGCCAGCACTCATGCTCTAGCCAACTTCGCTACCTAGGGTGAGCGCGAAGAACGGCTCACGGGCTGGAAACGGCCCCGCGGGCCGGCGGGGCTAGACGCGGATCCAGGGGGCGAACGTGCGGATCCAGGGGGCGAACATGCGAATCCCGGGAGCTGGCCGGGGTCGGGGACAGCGTAGCCGGAGCCTGCCGCCGGCGCCCGCCGTAGGCCGGGGACGGCCGGACCTGCGGTTGGGCGCCGGCTGGCGCAACGTCCGGCCCGGCGCGACCCTGACCGACCGGGTGGTCGCCCGGCACACCGTGCAGACCTCGATCGCCGAATACACCCTGGTGCTGAACGGGATGGGTGCGGTCGGCTGGCGCGGGGTCGGGGACGCGCTGCGGGACGCCGTCGCCGAACTGCGGGCGATCGACCTCACCTACAGCCCGGCCCGGCCGGCCAGCCTGGTCTCCCGGCTGCGCCGGGGCGAGATCTCCGCCGACGCCTACCCGCCGCTGGCCGACATCGTCGCCCGGTGCGCCGCGATGCGGGCCGCCACGGACGGCTGGTTCGACGCCTGGGCGGTGCCCGGCGGCTTCGACCCGGGCGGCCTGCTGGTCGGCTGGGCGGTGGAGCGGGCCGCCGCCCGGCTGCGCGCCGCCGGCATCCGGGACTACGCCGTGGTCAGCGGCGCCGACCTGGTGGTACGCGGCCACGCGCCGCACGGCGGCCCCTGGCGGATCGCGGTGCACCACCCGACCCAGGGCGAGCGGCAGCCGACGATGCTGGAGATGACCTCCGGCGCGATCGGCACCTCGGGCGTCGCCGGCCGGCGTGGCCACGTGATCGACCCGCACACCGGGCAGCCGGCCGACAAGTTGGTCGCGGCCACGGTCGCCGGCCCGGATCTCGCGGTCGCCGACGGGTACGCCACCGCCCTGTTCGCCGCCGGCCGTCCCGGCCTCGACTGGTTCCCCACCCGGGACGGATACCGGGCCCTCTTCGCCGCCGCCCGCTGACCCGATCCGCCGGCCCCCTGACCGATCCGCCGGCGGGAAGCCGGAGGATCGCGCGCCCTTGTGGAACGGCGCCTGAGGACTGGAAACGCGATCGGCCCCCGCGATCTCGGCAACGATCACGGGGGCCGATCAGCGACGAGTGCGCGTGGCTCGCGCACACGGGGGTGCTGGCTACCCGGCCGGCGCGACGCCTCATCACCCGAAGACGAGTCCACGCCCAGGAACTCGCCGGGTATCCGCGTCAATACGCTATCGACCCGACGTGAGTCCCCGCAAGAGTTCCCCGTTCCGCGTGTCGCCGGGCTATCCGAGAAAAGGTCACCGACTCAGTGGCACCCTGTACCCCCGTGAGTTCTGATCTGTCAACACTCTTGGGACACGGGAGCCCGGTGTGAGCTTCGATCTGATCGTATGGGCGCTCGGGCCCGGCGCCGGCGCCGAGGACGTACGCGCGGCACACCGTCGGTGCCGGCAGGGTGTCCATGTCGGGGGGAGTCCGGAACCACGGATCTCGGTGTTCCACCGGGCGATCATCGCCGGCTATCCGGACCGGCCGGGGCCGGGCACGCCATGGGCGGTGACTCCACTGCACGTCGCCGTCGACCACGTGGAGATGAACCTCGACGAGTCCTGCCCGGACCAGGTGCTGCTCGACATCGAACGGCTGGCCGCGCAGTACGGCCTGATGCTGCTCGACCCGCAGGACGGCTCGGTCTATCCGCCGCCGACTCCGGTGAGCGGCTGACCCGGACGGGGCGGCCGGGCGACGATCGCCCCGTCCGGACACCGCGGGCTCAGGCCCCGCTCACGCCTCCTCGTCGCGCAGGTCGGCGGCGCTCGCCGCGACCGCGCCGATCGAGTCGGCCGCCGAGCTGAGCAGCTCCGCCGCGGTCGCCGAGTCCACCGTCAGGGTCATCAGCGCCTCGCCACCGGCCTCTCGCCGGGCCACCTGCATCGCCGCGATGTTGACGCCCGCCTCGCCGAGGATCGACCCGATCGTGCCGACCACGCCGGGCTTGTCGACGTAGCGGAAGAAGAGCAGGATGCCGTCCGCGCCGAGCTCCAGGTCGAAGCCGTCCACTTCGGTCAGCTTGAGCACGTCACGGGTGCCGGTGTGCACGGCGGTGCCGGAGACCGACACGGTCCGGCCGTCCGGCAGCGCACCGCGCACGGTGACCAGGTTCGGGTGGTCGATGGTCTCCGCGTGCGTGGTCAGAGCCACCGTGACACCCCGGTCGGCGGCGAGCAGCGGCGCGTTGACGTAACTCACCTGCTCCTCGACGACCGAGGTGAACAGGCCTTTGGTGGCGGCCAGCTTCAGCACCGAGACGTCGTTGGCGACGATCTCGCCGCGTACCTCGACGGTGACGCTGGCGGCCACCCCGCCGGCCACCGCGGTGAAGACCTTGCCCAGCTTCTCGGCGAGCGGCAGCAGCGGCCGGACGTCCTCGGCGACCACGCCGCCGGTCTGCACGTTCACCGCGTCCGGCACGAACTCGCCCTGCAGGGCGAGCTTGACGCTGCGGGCAACCGCCAGGCCCGCCTTGTCCTGCGCCTCGGCGGTGGAGGCGCCCAGGTGCGGGGTGGCCACCACGTTGTCGAAGGCGAACAGCGGCGAGGCGGTGCAGGGCTCCTTCGAGTACACGTCGATGCCGGCGCCGCCGACCCGGCCCTCGGCGATCGCGTCCGCGAGGGCCTGCTCGTCGATCAGGCCGCCGCGGGCCGCGTTGACGATCCGGACGCCGGGCTTGACCAGGGCGAGTTCCTTCTCACCGATCAGACCGACCGTCTCCGGGGTCTTCGGCAGGTGGATCGAGATGAAGTCGCTCTCCCGGAGCAGCTCCTCCAGCCCGACCAGGCGTACGCCGAGCTGCGCCGCCCGGGCCGGCTGCACGTACGGGTCGTACGCGATCAGCCGGGTACCGAACGCCGCGATGCGCTGCGCGAAGAGCACGCCGATCCGGCCGAGCCCGACCACGCCGACGGTCTTGCCCTGGATCTCCACGCCGGTGTACTTGGACCGCTTCCACTCCCCCGCCTTCAGCGCGGCGCTGGCGCTCGCGGTGTTCCGGGCGACGGCCAGCAGCAGCGCGAGCGCCTGCTCGGCGGCGGAGACGATGTTGGAGGTCGGCGCGTTGACCACCATCACGCCCCGGGCGGTCGCGGCCGCCACCTCGACGTTGTCCAGCCCGACGCCTGCCCGGGCCACCACCTTGAGCCGGGGTGCTGCGGCGACGGCCTCGGCGTCGACCTGGGTGGCGCTGCGTACGATGACCGCGTCGGCCTCGGCGAGCGCGGCCAGCAGGGCCGGGCGGTCGGTGCCGTCGACGTGGCGTACGTCGAAGTCGTGCGCGAGCACGTCGATTGCGGCGGGAGCGAGCTCTTCAGCGATCAGTACGACGGGAGTCATTGGTCCTCGTATATGTCGTCCGGGCGAGGTCTGCGGCGACGTGGGCGCCGCACTGCGTCCCGCGCTCCGCCAAACGGGTGCTTCCCTACGGTGCGGACGCACCTGTCTGCCGATCGTAGGCGCCCTGCTGCGCACGGTGCGGCGCAGAACCGCGTGAGTGCCCTCACAGGGTGCGCCCCCGGGCGGGTCCGGTCGGCGCGGACTGATCCCGGAGCATCGGACGGAACCGCTGGTCACCGCCGCGCGACCGGCCGGAGGAAAGGGAGGGCGTGCCGGCGGCTCAGGCCGAGGTGAAGACCTCGGTGCCGGGCAGCGCGGGGTGCGGCCGAAGCTGGCTGACCAGCGACCGGGTACCGAGCTGGCGGAAGGTCCCCGCCTCGGTCTCCAGTACGTCGCGCAGCAGGTCCAGGTCGAGCGAACCGACCGGCGGATAGATCCGCTCCCGGGGCGGCTCCTCGCCGGGCGCGAGCGCCTGCTGGGCGACCATGAAGTCGAGGATCGCCTGGCGGACCGCGGGCAGCGCGACCGGCGAGTGGTAGAGCACGTTCAGCGCCTGCATCCGCATGCCCTGCACGTGGTCCTCGCCCTTGTTGTCGTGGAAGTGCGGGTTACGGGTCTCGATCTGGAGTACCGGAACGGAACTCGTCATCACCTCGGGGTGGGCGGTGTCGAGCAGCCCGCCGAACTGTTCGAACAACTCCACGAACTCGAACGGCTCCACCGCGAAGCCGCCGGCCAGCCGCATCCGCAACCCGAGGTCGAGACTGAGTGCGTGCTCGCCGGCATTGCCGGTGGCGATCACCTCGGTGCCGAACCCGGAGTACTCGGCCACCAGCCGGTTCAGGAACTCGTTGGTGATCTCGGAACTCCGGCCGCGCCGGCTGAAGAAGAGCCGCCCGTCCCGCAGTTTCGGCTTCGAGTGCCAGGAGATTCGGACCATCGCGTACGGGTTGGCCGCGAGGTGCAGGCCGGCGGCGTACACCTTGACGTACTCGTGCACAGCGCCCGGCACATAGTTGTCTGCATCGATATAGCCGAGGTACTTGCGACCGGTCAGCGCCGCGACCGCCATGCCGATCAGCATCGCCTCACCCTTGCCGGCCCGGACCAGCCCGTCGTCGTCGATCAGCTCGGGCATGCCGGCGGCCTTGACGGCGGCGGCCAGCCCCGGATCCTGTTGGTGCACCATGATCGCCGGCCGCTCGGTCGCCCGGCAGTACTGCTCCAGGGTCTGCGCTTCCATGTCGTAGCGATCGACCGGCGCTCGGGCACTGTTCGAGACCAGCACGATCAGGCAGTCGTGTGGAATCCCCGAGAGCACGCCTTCGATTACTCTGCGTGTCTCATTCATACAGGGAATGACGATGACCATCTGCCGCTCGATCGCGCGCATCGCCGCCTGCGAGACGATCCCCTCGCCGGTGGTTCCCGTGGCGTCTCCCGAGTCCAGCTGGATGACACGCTGGAGTTCGTGGATACGGACGGCGCCGAAACGCTCGGTGCGGTGCGATTGCTCCAGACGCATGCGGCGACAGTACCCGAGCGGACGCATTAACCGCCCGTAACCGCCGACCATTTCCTGACGACAACGGTCCGGGTAGCGATTGGACGCCGAATGGCAATGATCCGGTAACTCGCCGGGGGAAGACCCGGTAACGACATTGATCTCCAGCCCCGTGCGGGTGCCGCTCCGGGCCGGTGTGCTCACCGGCCCGGAGCCACCGCCGCGTCAGGCCGTCTCAGTGATCGGCCGGTCGACCCAGCTCATCATGCCGCGTAGCTTCTTGCCGGTCTCCTCGATCGGGTGCGCCGCGCCCTCGGCCCGCCACTTGGTGAAGTTGGGCCGGCCCGCGTCGTCCTCGGCGATCCACTCCCGGGCGAACTCGCCGGACTGGATCTCGGAGAGGATCTTCCGCATCTCGTCCTTGACCCGGGCGTCGACCACCCGCGGGCCGCGCGAGTAGTCGCCGTACTCGGCGGTGTCGGAGACGCTGTAGCGCATCCGGGCGATACCGCCCTCGTACATCAGGTCGACGATCAGCTTCAGCTCGTGCAGGCACTCGAAGTACGCCACCTCGGGCGCGTACCCGGCCTCGGTGAGCACCTCGAACCCGGTCTGCACCAGCGCGGAGGCGCCACCGCAGAGCACCGCCTGCTCGCCGAAGAGGTCGGTCTCGGTCTCCTCCTTGAAGGTGGTCCGGATCGCACCGGCCCGGGTGCCGCCGATCGCCTTGGTGTAGGCGAGTGCGAGCGGGAAGGCGGTGCCGGTGGCGTCCTGCTCCACCGCGACCAGGCAGGGCACGCCCTTGCCGTCGACGTACTGCCGGCGGACCAGGTGACCCGGGCCCTTCGGGGCGACCATCGCCACGTCGACGTCGGCCGGCGGGGTGACGAAGCCGTACCGGATGTTCAGGCCGTGGCCGAAGAACAGCGCCTTGCCCGCGGTCAGGTGCGGCGCGATGGCCTCGGCGTAGAGCGACCGCTGCGCGGTGTCCGGCGCCAATACCATGATCACGTCGGCCTCGGCCGACGCCTCGGCCGGGGTCAGCACCCGAAGGCCCTGCTCCTGCGCCTTGGCCCGGCTCTTGGAACCCTCCGGCAGACCGATCACCACGTCGACGCCCGAGTCGCGCAGCGACAGCGCGTGGGCGTGGCCCTGGCTGCCGTACCCGAGCACCGCGACCTTCTTGCTCTGGATGAGCCCCAGGTCGGCGTCGTCGTCGTAGAACACCTCAGCGGTCATGACTTTCCTCTCCTGCGGCGCGACCCGGCCGGGCCCGCCGTTGTCAATCGTTTATGCGGGATCCGCCGTGGTCAGGCGGCCCGCAGCGCCGAACCGGTGGTGATCGAACGGGAGCCCCGCCCGATGGCCACCAGACCCGACTGCACCATTTCCTTGATTCCGAACGGTTCGAGATCGCGCAGCAGCGCGTCCAGCTTGTCAGCGGTGCCGGTCGCCTCGATCGTGAGGGTGTCCGGCGCGACGTCCACCACCCTGGCCCGGAACAGGTTCACCGTCTCCAGCACCTGGGCCCGCTGCGAGCGGTCGGCCCGGACCTTGACCAGCACCAGCTCCCGGGCCACCGAGACGCCCGGATCCAGCTCGACGATCTTGAGTACGTTGACCAGCTTGTTGAGCTGCTTGGTGACCTGCTCCAGCGGCGAGGTCTCGGCGTTGACCACGATGGTGATCCGGGAGACGTCCGGGTTCTCCGTCTCACCGACCGCCAGCGAGTCGATGTTGAAGCCCCGGCGGGAGAAGAGCCCACTCACCCGGGCCAGGACACCGGGCTTGTTCTCCACCAGCACGGACAGGGTGTGCTTGCTCATCGCGCCAGCCTCACAGCTCGTCGTCGTCGAAGGCGGGGCGGACCCCACGGGCGAACATGATCTCGTCGTTGCTGGTGCCGGCGGCCACCATCGGCCAGACCATGGCGTCCTTGCCGACCACGAAGTCGACCACCACCGGCGCGTCGTTGATCTCCATCGCGGCCTTGATGGTCTTGTCCACGTCGGCCTTGCTCTCGCAGCGCAGTCCGACGCAGCCCAGCGCCTCGGCCAGCTTGACGAAATCCGGGATGCGGTGCTTGTGGGTGCCCAGTTCGGTGTTGGAGTAGCGCTCGCCGTAGAAGAGCGTCTGCCACTGCCGGACCATGCCCAGGTTTCCGTTGTTGATCACAGCGATCTTGACCGGGATCCCCTCCAGTGCGCAGGTCGCCAGCTCCTGGTTGGTCATCTGGAAGCAGCCGTCGCCGTCGATGCCCCAGACCGTGGTGTCCGGCTTGCCGACCTTGGCGCCCATCGCCGCCGGCACGGCGTACCCCATGGTGCCCAGGCCGCCGGAGTTGAGCCAGGTGTACGGCTTCTCGTACGAGACGAACTGCGCCGCCCACATCTGGTGCTGGCCGACCCCGGCCACGTAGATCGCCTCCGGGCCGGCGATCGCGCCCAGCCGCTCGATCACGTACTGCGGGGCCAGGGTGCCGTCGGTCGGCTCGTCGTAGCCGAGCGGGTAGCGGTCGCGCAGGTCGTCCAGCTGCGCCCACCACTCGGTCCGGTCGATCGCGGCGGTCTGGCCGGCGGTGGCGGCCCGGACCGCCTCGATCAGCTCGTCGATCACGTATTTCGCGTCGCCGACGATCGGCACGTCGGCGGCACGGTTCTTGCCGATCTCCGCCGGGTCGATGTCGGCGTGCACGATCGCGGCACCCTGGGCGAACGAGTCCAGCTTGCCGGTCACCCGGTCGTCGAACCGGGCGCCAAGCGCCACGATCAGGTCCGACTTCTGCAAGGCGTAGACCGCGGCGACCGTGCCGTGCATGCCGGGCATGCCGAGGTGCTGCGGGTGCGAGTCCGGGAAGGCGCCCCGGGCCATCAGCGTGGTCAGCACCGGGATGCCGGTCAGTTCGGCCAGCTTGCGCAGCCCCTCGGTGGCGCCGGCCTTGAGCACGCCGCCGCCGACGTAGAGCACCGGGCGGCGGGCCGTGGTCATCAGCCGGGCCGCCTCGCGGATCTGCTTGCCGTGCGGGTGCAGGGTCGGCCGGTAGCCCGGCAGGTCCAGGGCGGGCGGCCAGCTGAAGGTGGTCTGCGCCTGGAGGACGTCCTTCGGGATGTCGACCAGCACCGGGCCGGGCCGGCCGGTGGCGGCCAGGTGGAACGCCTCGGCCAGGATCCGCGGGATCTCCTCGGCGGTCTGCACCAGGAAGTTGTGCTTGGTGATCGGCAGGGTGATGCCCTGGATGTCCGCCTCCTGGAAGGCGTCCGTGCCGATCGCCGGCCGGGCCACCTGGCCGGTGATCGCCACCATCGGCACCGAGTCCATGTACGCGTCCGCGATCGGTGTGACCAGGTTCGTCGCGCCCGGCCCGGAGGTGGCGATGCAGACCCCGACCCGGCCGGTGGCCTGCGCGTACCCGGTGGCGGCGTGCCCGGCGCCCTGCTCGTGGCGGACCAGGATGTGCCGCACCGACGAGTCGTAGAGCGGGTCGTACGCCGGCAGGATCGCCCCGCCCGGGATGCCGAACGCGACATCGACGCCGAGCGCCTCCAGCGACTTCACCAGCGAGCCGGCCCCGGAGACCTGGACCGGCGCTACCACCTGCCCGGTTCCGGCCGCCCGGCCCGGCTCGGCGAGCGGACCGGCCGGGTCGGCGGTCGGCTGGGCACCGGGGCGGAGTCGGCGGGGGAACTGGTCGGAGGGGTCGTTGCCCCCCTCGGCAGCGGCGGACCGGTGGCGCCGTGCGCTGTTGGCCAGGGTCTCGGGTGTGGGTCTCGTCATGGCTATTCAGGCCTTCGGCTCGGAGCAGTGATCTTTTCCAGATGTACGGAGCGGTGCGGGCGGGCCGCCTCGGCCGGCGGCCGATCCACACAAACCGGCAGGAGTGGTACGCCAACCAGGGCGACTGCGCCGCCAGCGCGGGATACGTGGCCAATAAAAACGGCCCTCGTGCTGATGCACGGGGCCTGCGCACTCTCGGGAGTCGAGAGTGCGCTCAGATAAGTACTCGGAAGGACCTGGTCGCAGACATGTGGCTAAGCCTGACGCATCTCACGCGATGAGTCAACTGATCCCGCATTTTGGGCACTTTCGGCTTTCGGGTCCGCCGGCCGGTCACTGGGCCTGCGCTGCCGGGGCGCGCTGCGGTTGTTGCCGCCGATCCGGGAGGTGGACGTGCCGGCGTCGCCCTGTGGGCGGGACTCCGATCCGCTCCCCTCGGGCGGGCTGGCCGCCTCCAGCATCGCCTCCAGGTGCTCGGCCGGCACCCCCCAGCCGAAGAGCTGGCCCTGCCCGAACCGGCAGCCCGCCTCGACCACGGCGGCGAGTTCGGTCCGGTTGGTCACCCCTTCGGCGATCACCTCCAGCCCGAGCTGGTGGCCGAGCCGCATCACCACGTCCACCATCGGGGCGAAGGCGCGGCCGTCCGGTGGCCGGATCGGCTCCGGGCCGGCGACCAGGCTGTGGTCGATCTTGAGGATGTCGATCGGCAGCCGGCGGAGCTGGCCCAGCGACGAATATCCGGCGCCGAAGTCGTCCAGCGCGATGCGTACCCCGGTCAGCCGCAGTGCCCGGAGCCGGCGGATCAGCTCGTCCAGGTCGGTCGCCACGGCGTGCTCGGTCACCTCCAACACCAGCCGTTGCGGCGGCACCCGGTGCGCGCGCAGCGCCTCGGTGACCTGGAGCACGTATTCCGGGTTGTGCAGTTCCCGGGGCGACACGTTGACCGACGCCCAGACGTCGTGCCCGGCCGCCAGCCAGAGGGAGAGCTGGTGGCAGGCCCGGTGCAGTACCCAGGCACCGAGCTTGGCGATCATCCCGCACTCCTCGGCGAGCGGGATGAACTCGTCCGGGCCGACGTTGCCCAGCTCGGGATGGTGCCAGCGGAGCAGCGCCTCGGCGCCGACCGGCCGGACCGACGGGACCGCCACCACCGGCTGGAACGCGAGGTGCAGCTCGTCCCGCTCGATCGCGCCGCGCAGCTCGTGCTCCAGCGTGGTACGCCGGCGCAGCAGGTTGTCGTAGGCCGCGTCGTACCGCTCGACGCGGTTCTTGCCCCGCTGCTTGGCGTACCGCAGGGCCAGGTCGGCGTTGCGCAGCAGGGTCTCCACGTCACCGGCGTCGGCGCTGTCCGCCACCCCGATGCTGACCGACAGGAACACCGACCCGGCCTCGTGCCGGTACGCCGAACCGACCACCCCGAGCAGCCGCTGCGCGATCCGCTGCGCCTCGGCCGGCCGGGCACGCATCAGCACGGCGAACTCGTCGCCGCCGAGCCGCGCGGCCAGGTCGCCGGGGCGCAGGTTGCTCTTCAACCGCTGGCCCACCTCGATCAGCACCGCGTCGCCGACGTCGTGCCCCCGCATGTCGTTGACGTTCTTGAAGCCGTCCAGGTCGAGCCCGAGCAGCACCCAGGGCGTCTCCGAGTCGGCCTGCTGCTGCACCGCCCGGAGCAGCCCCCGGCGGTTGGCCAGCCCGGTCAGCGGGTCGGTGTGCGCCAGTTCCCGGAAGTGCGCCTCCCGCTCGGCGAGCCGACCGGCGTAGGCCCGTACGTCGGCCAGCGCCAGGTATTGCCGGGCGACCAGACCGAAGCCCTCGACGATGCCGGCCACCACCGCGAAGATCGTGAAGGTACCGCCGACCAGCAGGTGGTAGACGGCGGAGACGGCCATCGCCATCATCGGCAGCACGGCGTAGGTGCCGCGCCGGATGACGTCGCCGTCCGGCCCGCCGGCCGGGTCGGGTGCCCGGCCGGCCAGCGCGACCATCAGCAGGCCGAACGGCAGCAGCACCGCCCCGACCAGCGCGACCACCGGACCGGCCTGGCAGATCCCGGCGGAGATGGCCAGCCCGGACCCGGTCACCACGGTCACGCCGGTGCCGGCCAGCAGCAGCCCGCGCCGGGGCGCCCGTGCCCGGGCGCCGACGATGAAGGTCAGCCCGACCGCCACCGCCGCCGTGACGGTGGCCACCAGGATGGCCAGGCAGCCGATCGGGGTGAGGTCGCCGAGCACCCGGGTCGGGTCGGTGAGCAGCACCCAGCCGACGAACCAGAGCGCCGCCCCGATCACCAGCCCGTCCAGCACCAGCCGGAGCGCCGCGGCGGGGGTCTCGGCGACGCCGGGCAACCGGAGCAGACCGGCGCAGAGCAGCCCCCCGCTGACCGCCATCCCGGCCGCGATCAGGGTCGCCAGGCCGCTGCGCTGGGCCTGCTCGTGCTGCCAGTGCTCGGTCATGGTGACCAGCGCGAACAGCCCCAGCGCGGCGCTGGCCGCCGCGAGTGCGCCACCGATCGCGAGCAGCCAGTGCCCGAACCGGCGCGCACCGGTGTGCCGGTGCGCCGACAACGCCAGCATGACCGGCCCGCAGCAGGATGCGAGACCGGCCGCCACGGCAAGGACCGGCGCACCGGAGAGGAGTTGCACGGGTTCACTCTGCCGGATCGACCGCACCCCATGGGGGAGCGCGCGCCGGTTCCTCGATCAGAGGCACAGACCGCCCATTCGGGCATCACCGGGATCATCGGGCCAGATCGAGCCGGCCCGCTCCGGCGGAGGCTGGCCGGGTCGGGCCCCGCCGGCGTCCCGCTGGCTGGACCCGGCGGACCGCGAAGGCGGCGGAGCGCGGCCCGGAGTGCCACACTGGTCGAATGCCTGACCTGCGGTCGAAGACCTCCACACACGGCCGGACGATGGCCGGCGCCCGCGCGCTGTGGCGGGCCACCGGGATGACCGACGACGACTTCGGCAAGCCGATCGTCGCCATCGCGAACAGCTTCACCCAGTTCGTACCGGGGCATGTCCACCTCAAGGACCTCGGCGGGCTGGTCGCGGACGCGGTGGCGGAGGCCGGCGGTGTCGGCCGGGAGTTCAACACCATCGCGGTCGACGACGGCATCGCGATGGGGCACGGCGGGATGCTCTACTCGCTGCCCAGCCGCGAGCTGATCGCCGACGCGGTCGAATACATGGTCAACGCGCACTGCGCGGACGCCCTGGTCTGCATCTCCAACTGCGACAAGATCACACCCGGGATGCTGCTCGCCGCGCTCCGGCTGAACATCCCGACGGTCTTCGTCTCCGGCGGCCCGATGGAGGCCGGCAAGACGATGGCGATCGAGGGCATCGTGCACGACAAGATCGACCTGATCGACGCGATGATCGCCTCGTCCAACGACGCGGTCACCGACGACCAGCTCGGCGCGATCGAGCGCTCCGCCTGCCCCACCTGCGGCTCCTGCTCCGGCATGTTCACCGCCAACTCGATGAACTGCCTCACCGAGGCGATCGGGCTGGCCCTGCCCGGCAACGGGTCGGTGCTGGCCACCCACGCCGCCCGCAAGGCGCTCTTCGAGGAGGCCGGACGGGTCGTCGTGGAGATCGCCAACCGCTGGTACGCCGACGACGACGCCTCGGTACTGCCCCGGTCGATCGCCTCCCGGGCCGCTTTCGAGAACGCCGTCGCCCTGGACGTGGCGATGGGCGGCTCCACCAACACGGTGCTGCACCTGCTGGCCGCGGCCCGCGAGGCGGAGCTGGACTTCGGCGTCGCCGACATCGACGAGATCTCCCGCCGGGTGCCCTGCCTGGCCAAGGTCGCCCCGAACTCGCCGAAATACCACATGGAGGACGTGCACCGGGCCGGCGGCATCCCGGCGATCCTCGGTGAGCTGGACCGGGCCGGGCTGCTGCGCCGGGACGTACACGCGGTGCACTCGGCCGACCTGGACGGCTGGCTGGCCGACTGGGACATCCGGGGCGGCAAGGCGAGCCGGGAGGCGATCGAGCTGTTCCACGCCGCCCCCGGCGGGGTACGCACCACCGAGCCGTTCTCCACCGCCAACCGCTGGTCCAAGCTGGACACCGACGCGGCCGAGGGCTGCATCCGGGACCGGGCGCACGCCTACACCGCCGACGGCGGGCTGGCCATCCTGCACGGCAACCTCGCCCCGGACGGCGCGGTGGTGAAGACCGCCGGCGTGCCGGCCGAGTGCCTCACCTTCCGGGGCCCGGCCAAGGTCTACGAGTCGCAGGAGGCCGCCGTCGACGCGATCCTCGGCAGGCGGGTCGTCGCCGGTGACGTGGTGGTGATCCGGTACGAGGGGCCGAAGGGCGGGCCGGGGATGCAGGAGATGCTCTACCCCACCTCGTTCCTCAAGGGACGCGGCCTCGGCCGGGAGTGCGCGCTGATCACCGACGGCCGGTTCTCCGGCGGCACCTCCGGGCTCTCCATCGGACACGTCTCCCCCGAGGCGGCCGGGGGCGGGCTGATCGCGCTGGTCGAGTCCGGCGACGAGATCGTCATCGACATCCCGGCCCGGAGCATCGAGCTGGCGGTGGCCCCGGAGGTGCTGGAGGCGCGCCGGATCACGCAGGAGAAGCGGGAGCGGCCGTACACGCCGGTGGACCGGGAGCGGCCGGTCTCCGCCGCGCTGCGCGCGTACGCCTCGATGGCGACCTCGGCCAGCGACGGCGCCTACCGGCGCGTCCCGGAGTGAGCACGGCGGCGAGCGCGGGCGCGCCCCCGACGGGGACCCGCGCTCGCCGCCGCGTCAGGCCCGGCGGGCCCGCAGGGTGTTCACCATCGCCACCGCGGTCGGCACGTCCCGGCAGGTGACCAGCCGGCGGCTGCCGTCGGTCAGCCGGAGCGCCAGCGCCGGGCCGGGCAGCAGCGGCAGGTCGCGGGCGGTGGCACCGCGCAGCATGCCGCGGAGCAGCCAGTCCTCCACCGCCAGGTGGTCCGCCTCGGCCGCCGCGATGGCGGAGATCGGCACCCGCCGTCGCAGCGGGCCGATCGCCACCCGGACCGCCTCGCCGTCGATGACCAGGCGGTAGCGGGTGAACGGCAGCATCGCCAGGGCCGACACCGCCGGTGCGGCACCGGCCCAGCCGACCACGCCGACCAGCGGCACCAGGACGGCGACCATCAGCACCCCGGTGAGGGCCAGCGCCCCGGTCGTCCAGAGCACCGGGCGCAGCGCCCGGAACTCCCACCAGAGCAAACGCTCGTCGGCCCCGGCCGCCAGCACCGGCCCCGCCGCGACGGACTGCTCCGGGACGTCGCGCCCGGCCGCCGCCCGGGCGAGGGTCGGGGACCCGGTGCCGGGTGACGCCGGGGGCGCCGCCCCGGCCAGCAGGTACGCCAGCAGCCCGGCGACCGCCGCGGCCACCATCGGCAGCGCCATCAGCGCGGCGAAGTAGCCCCAGGAGAGGCGTACGTCGGCGGCCGTCGGCGCGTCCAGCGCGGCACCGAGCATCATCAGCAGCACGGTGCCGCTGGCCGCGGCGGTGCCGTTCACCGCGACCTGGGCGCCGAGCCGAAGCCAGTGCCGCCCGGTGCTGGAGATCCGGCGGGTCAGCGCGAAGACCAGCAACCCGGTCGCCCAGACCGCGAGCGCGGCGCCGAGCAGCACTCCGGCCAGGGTGTCGACACCGATCGTGCTGAGCATCGGCCGGTCACCGACTCCGCCGGAGTTGGGCAGGCTCTCCGGGAGGCGGCTCCACCAGGCCAGCGTCACCGCCGCCGCACCGCCGACCAGGGCCGCGGGCAGCAGACCGCTGCCAATCGTCCACCGGACGCTCCTCATGCGCTCACCTCTCTCGAATACTGCTGCCGCAGCAGTGCGACGGCCTCGTCCAGGCCGACACCGGCGCGGCGGGCGGCCGTCACAAACTCCCGTACCGACTCGATCACCCGGGCCCGCTCGTGCGGGATCTGCCCGGTCACCACCGCACCCCGGCCTCGGCGAAGCTCGATCAGCCCCTCCTCGCGCAGCGCCGCGTACGCCCGGAGCACGGTGTGCATGTTCACGTCGAGCGTGCCGGCCAACTCCCGCGCGGCCGGCAGCCGGTCTCCCGGGCTGAGTGCGCCGTCGGTCAGTGCCCGGCGCACGCTGCCGGCGATCTGCTCGGCCAGCGGTACGCCGCTGCCCGGTGCCACTCGAAACAACATGTTCGCATTCTACTAGAACAAGTGGCACTACCCGCAAGCGCCTACGCCGGACCCGCACCACGCACGGGACCGTTCGCGTCCTGTCCGGACGGGAGCGGGCACGTTACCGGCGAAGGAACCGGGTGATCAGTTCGGCCAGTTCGCCCGGGCGCTCGGCGACCATGGCGTGGCTGGCGCCGTCGAGTTCGCGCACCTCCAGCCACGGGTTGTCCCGGACCGTCGCCAGCCGTTCCAGAACCCGACGCCGGTGCGCGGCGTACAGGTCGTGGAAGGGGCGCTGTTCGGGCATGTCCACAGTG
Source organism: Plantactinospora sp. KLBMP9567 (assembly GCF_033446045.1). Taxonomy (NCBI): domain Bacteria; kingdom Bacillati; phylum Actinomycetota; class Actinomycetes; order Micromonosporales; family Micromonosporaceae; genus Plantactinospora; species Plantactinospora sp. KLBMP9567. The sequence continues at coordinate 222,905 of NZ_JAWQRR010000011.1, forward strand.
GCCAGCACCAGCAACAGCGGGCAACGGACGTCGCGGTAGACCGGGACGAGGTCCAGCGACTCCATCGCCAGCCGCAGTTCCTCGGTCAGCCCCGGATCGGGACGCAGGCGGCTCGCGTCGCCGTCCGCCGGCACCAGGTTGCGCCGGAACGCCTCCACCCAGATCTCCTCGGCGGAGCCGTACTGCCGGGCCATGGCCCGCTGTCCGGCGACCGCCGCCGCGACCTGCTCGGCGGTGAGCGGCCGGGCCGTCGCGGCGGACATCCCGGCGAAGACCTCGCGGAGCCGGGCGAGTTCGGCCGCCGCCCGGTCCGGCTCCAGGCCGGCCAGGTCCTCCGGCCGGCTCGGCGTGGGATTGCCGTCCAGGCTGACCGCGCCGGGGCAGTCGGGGTGGCGGGCCGCCCAGAGGCTGGCGAGCATGCCGCCCAGCGACATGCCTACCACCGACGGACGGGTCAGCTCCAGTTCGTCGGCGACGGCAGCGAGGTCGTCGAGCACCTCGTCCCACTTCCACGGGCCGTCACCGGAGCGGCCGTGCCCGCGCAGGTCCACCGCGACCACCCGATGCGCCGGGCGCAACACCTCGGCCAGCCCGGTCATGGTGACGAGGTTGCCGCCGGCACCGTGCAGCAGCAGCATCGGGGCGCCGGAGCCGCCGAAGTCCCGGGCGACGATCGGCACCGGGCCGGAGTTGATGGATATTTCGGAGTTGTTAGATAGTTCAGACACGGCGGGGCCGTCCTTCCTCCAGTAGCCGGTCACGGACGGAGGAGGGCAGCACACCGCCTTCCGGATGACGGACCAGCTTTCCCCGGTTGATCAGGTCGTGGACGCCCTGCCGGGTGATCCCGAGCATCGCCCCGGCCACCGCGTAGGTCACCGAACCGGCGGTGGGGTGCCCGACCCGGCGCGCGACGACCTGGCCCAGCGGGCTGCGCCACCAGTCGAGCGGGGGCTCGAACGGACCGTCGCCGGGATAGAGCGTCGAGACGATCCGCATCGCGGTGCCGACCGCCTCCCGGTCGTCGCCGTCGACCAGCCGGTGCGCCCACGCCTCGGCCCGAACCCGCACCACCGCACGCAGCGCGTCGACCACGTCGTCCCCGTCCAGCAGGATCTCCAGCGGATCGAGCAACCGGACGTCCATCGTCCGGAGAAGTTGCTCGACGAGTTCGTCATGGGTCGGCGGCATGCCACCCTCCTCACTTGACGTTCAGTGTCAAGTACTTGACGGATGATGTCAAGTACTTGCCGGCCGGCCAGGTCACCCACTACCGACCCCGCGGACGAGCACGGTCAGGTCTGCACGCGGACCGGATTGAGCAGCGCGACGAGCACCCCGTCCACCTGGTCGAGCAGCGGGCCGGCGTCCAGGCCCTCCGTCAGGGCGCTCTCCATCACCCCGTGCAGCCCGTGTAGCAGGAACTCGACCGTGAAGGCCGGATCCTCGACCGCCAGCTCACCGCCGCGCACCCCCTGTGCGACCAGGTCCAGCAGGCCGGCCCGGATCGGCCCGAGTTCGTCGCGCTCCTCGATGCCGGCCCCGTGGAACAGCAACCCGATCAGCGCGGCGTTCGCCGCCCCGAACTCCAGCATCCCGGCGACGAACCGGCGTACCCGGTCGAGGGCCGGTGCGGCCGGTACGGCCGAGACCGCCGTGGCACCGGCGGCCAGGATCTGCTCGTTGCAGCGGTTCCGCAACGCGGTGAAGACCTGCGCCTTGGAACCGAAGTACTCGTAGACGGTGCCCTTACCGAGACCCGCCTCGGCGGCAATGCCGTCAATGGTCGCGTCGAGACCGTCCCGGAGCAGCACCCGGGCCGCCGCGTCCAGGATCTGTGCCGGTCGTTCGGCCGGTGCCCGGGCCGCGCGGGGCCGCCGTGCTGTCGCTCTGGTGCCGCTCATAGCGCCGGAGCCTAGCGCCGGCCCTTGACAACCGACCAACGGTCGGTAGGTTGTCCACCATTACCGACCGACGGTCGGTCAATTAGCGGTCGCCGACCGTGCCTCGCCCAGCCCATCCGTCCGGTCACCGCCGGTCCCGTTCCGGGACGGCCAGAGAGGATCGAGATGAAAAGCCCCGCCGACCTGCTCTTCCTGTCTGGCGTCGTGGAAGAGGTGGAGCCGGTGACCCACCGGATGCGCCGGCTGCGCCTCACCGGCGACCGCCTCCGGACCGTCGCGTGGCTCCCCGGCCAGCACGTACGCGTCAACGTCACGCCGCCGCGCGACTGGCTGCGCCGCCCCGGAGACGCCCGGCGCAGCTATTCGGTCTGGGCACTGGACCGCGACCGGGGCAGCCTCGACCTCGGCGTACTCGACCACGGCGACGGGCCGGGCGCGTCCTGGGGGCGCAACGCCCGGCCGGGTCAGTCGATCAGCCTGTCCCGTCCCGAGGGCCGGCTGACCCTGCGGGAGTCGGCGTACCACCTGTTCGTCGGCGACGAGACCGCCGCCGTCGCCTTCGGGGCCATGCTGCGGGCGCTGCCCGCCCGGACTCCGGCGTACGGCGTGCTGGTCACCGACCGCCCCGGCGGAGAGGTGCCACTGCCCGCCGGGCGGCAACTCCACTGGGTGTACCGGGGCGACGGCGACCCGGCCGACAGCGGGACGCTGCTCCCGGCGGTGCGCGCACTCGACCTGCCCGGCGAACCGGGCACCGCCTACCTGGCCGGCGAGGCCCGCACCTGCCAGGCCGTCCGGGACCATCTGGTCCGGGATCGGGTCTGGTCCCGGCGCCAGATCGTGGTCAAGCCGTTCTGGGCCCCGGGGCGGCGGGGCCTCGACTGAGGACCCGAGCCGGAGATTCCGCCCGACCGCCGCCCGGACCGACCGGGTGAACCGGAGATTCCGCCCGACCGCCGCCCGGACCGACCGGGGTGAAACTGTGCCGACCGGGTGGAACTGTGCCGACCAGGTGGCCTGTGCCGGTCAGTAGCCGGGGAAGACCCGGCGCAGGTCGTCCAGGCCGAGCGGGCCGGTCACGGTCAGCGTGTCGGGCGTGTGCTCGGGCGACAGCCGGCCGGCGGCCAACCGCAGGAACACCTCGGCCGGTCCGCTGATCTCGCCGGCCGGCTGCTCCGGCCGTTCCACCAGCTCGACCCGGTCGGTCAGCCGCAGCCCCAGGGACCGGTCCGGGTCGGTCAGCCGCAGCGCCAGCTCCACCGGCCGGTCGCCGACCTCGTCCGGCCGGCCGATCCAGCCGAGCAGGCCGCCGAGCCGGTCGAGCAGCAGCGGCACCGCCTCCGGCGCCACCGTCGCGTACCGGTTGAAGGCGACCTCCACGTCCCACTCGTGCAGGGCGAACTCGCTGAGCCGCATCCCGGCCGCGGTCGCCAGGTCGACCGGCTCGGGCAGGAAACCGAGGTCGATCCGCACGCTGGACCGGGTGGCCGCGTCCAGCGACTCGTACCGCTCGACGAGCCGGCGGTTGGCCTCCAGAAAGCCGTCGGCGTGCTCCATCGGGGTCATCGCGTCCCACCGGGCCCAGACCTGCTTGTTGAAGTCGGCCTCCAGCCCGGGGCGACCGCCCAGCGCCACGTCGAGGGTGGCCTCGTTGATCTCGGCACCGCTGCCGAGATGGCTGAGCACCTGCGACACCTGCCACTCGCTGGCCCCGGACGGCCGGGTCAGGTCGGACGGGCCGAGATCGCGGACCAGCGCCGCGAGTTCGTCGTGGCCCGAGCGGAGGGCGGCGATGGTCGTGTCGGCAGTAGTGGCCATGTCTTCCTGTCTCCCGGGTTGTACGTCGCCGGCTCCGGATCGGCCGGCGCGACACCCGCCCATCATGCCCGCTGGCCCCGGCCGGCCGCCGACCCACTCGGCGGATCCGCCGGGCCAGCAAGGATGATCGATCCGCCGCCGGTGATCTATCCGGGCCGGCGATAGCCCGGAATGGCCGGTCCACCCCTGTCACCAGCACCGGATATTTACACCGGCACACACCTCGATTAGCATGATCACCAGTGAGTAGACGTTGGGTGGCGCCCCCGACACGGAAAGTGACTAGCCCTGCCGACCCGGCAGGGCCGTCACGGAAGTGACGACAGGAGATCTACCGTGGGCTCCGAGATCACCCGACCCTCACCCGACCAACCCGCTGCCGGCGAGGCGATCCCGCCGTCCGTACCCCGAACCGCCCGACGGCCGACCTCGAAGCTGGTGACCCTGCTGGCGGGCGCCGCCGTCGTGCTGGCCAGTACGCCCCTGTGGGGCACCGGCGATCCGGCCGCGCTCGACGACGCCGAACTGTCGGCGGCGCCGACGTACACGATCGGGTTGCAGCCGGCGGCGGACCCGGGACCGTTCCCCGGCAGCGTCACCCCGACCACCCCGACCATCACCGTCGCCGGGGAGCGGGACGGGGAGAGCACCTTCGCCGTCGTACGGTATCCGCAGGTGCAGCCGAAGAAGCCGGGCCAACTGGACTTCGACCACTTCCACACCGGCATCGAGATCGAGTGGTGGCTGAAGAAGTGGGCGCACCAGCGGCCGGACATCGTCGACCTCTACATCGTCGGCGAGAGCTTCAGCGGCGAGCCGATCTATCAGCTCACCATCACCGACAAGTCGACCGGTAAGGACACCGACAAGCCGGCCGCGTTCTTCGAGGGCAACCGGCACTCCGGCGAGGTCTCCTCGGCCGAGAGCTCGCTCTGGCTGGCACACCACCTGATCAGCCGGGCCGGCAGGGATCGCCAGGTGGACCGGATCCTCGACGAGAAGACCGTCTACATCCGGCCGGTCAACAACCCGGACGGGCACAACCTCTACCTCTACACCGCCCAGACCAACCGGTCTTCGGTCCGGCCGACCGACAACGACGGGGACGGCAAGCTCGACGAGGACCCCGGCGAGGACCTCAACGGCGACGGCTACCTCGGTCAGCTACGGCAGTACGTGGGCGCCGGCAAGGGCACCCACGTGGTCGACGACCGCGATCCGGCCAAGGTCGTGATGCGCAGCGTCGGTGCCGGCAACGGCGACTACCTGATGTTCTCCGAGGGGGTCGACAACGACGGCGACGGCCGGAACAACGAGGACGGCGTCGGCGGCCTCGACCTGCACCGGAACTACCCGTACAACTGGCACGTCATGCCCGGCTACGACGAGACCGGCCGGAACCTGACCCAGGTCGGAGCCGGCGAGTACCCGCTGTCGGAGCCGGAGACCCGGCACGTCTACACCTGGCTGATGTCGCACACCAACATCGGCGCGGTGAACAGCATGGACACCCGGGTGCCGATGCACCTGCGCGGCCCGTCGACCTGCGACCCGGTCGAGTGCATGTACACCGGCGACCGCAAGCTCTACGAGCACTTCGACCGGGCCGGCGTCGGCTTCACCGGCTACCGGTACTCCGGCAGCGTCTACATCGACTACGCCACCCGCAACGGCGGCGACCCGGCAGCGCTCTTCGGGCACGGCCCGGACTTCGGCTACTTCCAGTACGGCGCCGTCTGGTACGGCGACGAGATCTGGAACGGCGGCGACTTCGTCGACTACGACAAGGACCAGCGGTTCGCCGACTGGGAGCGGTCGCGGTGGTGCGCCGAGAACCGGCGGACCAACTGCTTCCTGCCCTGGACCAAGATCCAGCACCCGTTGCTCGGCGCGGTCGAGGTCGGCGGGATCAACCCGAAGTTCTGGGCGCAGAACCCCTCGCCGGACCTGATCGGGCAGTGGGCGGCGAACCAGGCCCGGTTCAACATCTATCTGACCGAGTCGCTGCCGCAGGTGGCGCTCTCGCAGGTCGGTGTGCGCAGGCTCCGGGACGGGCAGAGCGACGGCGCGACGCACGAGATCACCGCCACCGTCACCAACACCGGCCGGATCCCCACCGCGCTGGAGCAGGCGAAGGAAGTCAAGATCGTGGCTCCGGACACCGTCGAGGTGCAGGGCGCGCGGCTGGTCGGCGAGGCTCCGCAGTTCTTCCTGGACGGCGGGAAGAAGCAACGGGTGACGCTGCGGGTGAGCAAGGCCGAGGCCGAGTCGGTCACGGTACGGGCGGTCAGCGTCCGGGGTGGACTCGACTCCGCACCGGCACGGCTGCGCTGACCGGTGCAGGTCGTCCCCGCCCCGCGCGACCCCGCGGGGCGGGGACACCCGTCGGGATCCCGCCGCAGCCCAGCCGCGCGGTCCAGGCCCCCGCCCGCGTACGCGGTGACGACGCCTGGGCTCAGCATCCGGCGCCGCCAGGCCGGCGCGCGGTCGGATCGGTTCTGACCTGCGGAAAGTACGACATGATCAGCGGCACCGCATGGTATGCCCGATCGGGCGTAATCCGGGACCGGTAAAAGGGTTGGACACCGGCAGCATCATGAACTCGTGACGTTGCGGCTGTCGGGCGGGGTGGTGCCCGGACCGGACCGGCGGATCTGGGCCCCCGGTCCACGGGGTCGAGCCGTCGACCCGGACGGGGAAGCCGTCCCCGGCAGTCCGGTCGTGCTCGGACCCCGCTCGGCCGGGCCGGAGGCCGCCGACCGGGCGATCGCGGAACTCACCCGGCTGCTCGCCGCCGGTGGCCCGCTGGCCGCCGGAGCCGGCGTCGACCTCGGGTACGGGTTCCACTCGGCCCGCGCCGACGGTGCCGCCGGAGACCGGCGGGACGCCGTACTCGCCGCCCTCATGGTGCCGGGGCTGGCCGGACGGCTCGGCGACCGGCGGGCGGTACTCGTCGCGCTCTTCGGCCCGGACGCGACGAAGCCGCTCGGCGCCGCCGCGCAGGCTGTACTCGACGAGGGTCGGTGGCCGGTGCTGCGTTTCGCGGTCGCGGCGAGCGACGTACTCGGGCCGGAACAGCTCGTCCGGGTACTGGAACTGCGGGCACCGGACGGGGTCGACCCGTTCCCGGGCGGGCTGCCGTCGGTGGTGGGCGGGCAGCTCACCCGGGTACTCCGGGAGGTGCCCCGGCCACGCCGCCTCGCCCTGCTGACCGACCTGTGGCAGCGGGTCTGCGCCGACGGTTCGACCCGGCTCCGCCGGGAGCGGCTGCGCGCCTCGCAGGGACGGCAGGATCGCACCGCCGACCTGACCGCGCGCTACCGACGGTACGAGGAGGAGGAGCTGACCCTGCGGCTGCGCCTGGAGTTGGGACCGGAGCCGACGGTGCTCCAGGCCGCACTCTGGCAGCCGTCGGCCGGTTACTGGCTGACCCGGGCAACCCGGGTGCTCCGGGACGCGCTGGCGGCGACGGTGCTGGCCCGGGTCGCGGTCGCTGCGGTCGACCGCGGCCTCGACGCCGCCCTGGCCGGACACCGGCACGAGATCGAGGCGGCGGCCGCCGAACTGTCCCGGGCCGAGGCGTCGCTGTCGGCCCGGCGGAGCGCCGGCCTCACCGGCATCCCGGCCCGCCCCGGGTCGTACCTGCGGGACATTCTCGCCCGGAGCCGCCCCGGCGAGCCGCTCGACTCCCGGGCGGCGAGCTACCTCGGACAGCGGCTGGCCCGGGCCGGCGACTACGGCCGGGTGGTGCTGGAGGCCGTCGACGACCTCGTCGGCTCGCTCATCGGCGAGGACTCGGTGTCGCTCCGGGAACAGCTCGCCGGTTGGGCCGGCACGCCACTGACCGTATGGCGGGACCGGGTGGGCTACCTGTCGCCGGGCCGGGCCGAGCGCTGGGACCAGCGGCCGGTCCTCGGTGCGGAGCCGCCCCTCCCCGCACTGGCCGACCGGCTGCGCGCCGCACCGGACCGCCCGGTGGCCGAGGTCGAGACCATCGGCGACCTGCTCTGGTACGCCGAACTCGCCGACGCGCTCGCCCAGCTCAACGGCCACCCGCACGCCGTGGTCTCCCCGCACCGGCACGGCCCGACCGCCGACACCGATCCGGCACCGCCGGACGAGCCCCTGGTGCCCCGGTCGCAGTCCATCCCGCTCGCCGTGGCCGGCGCCGCGCAGTTGGTGGACCTCGGTGCGAAGGTACCGCCCCGCTGCCGGAGCTGGCCGGAACTGGTCGCCGGGCTGGTCGACGACGCCACCATCGCCACCGCGCTGACCGCCGCCTTCGCCGTGCCGGCCCCGGTCGAGCACTTCGACGGTACGGTGCTGCCCGGCACCGACGCCCGGATCGAGCTGGCCCGGACGGCCCGGCAGTTGGCGGACTGGTCGTACTACATGGGCAACTGCATCGCCGGTCCGCACTACGTCGAGGACGCGACCCGGGGCCGGAGTGCGCTGATCGCCCTTCGCGCGCCGGACGGCCGCATCCTGGTCAACGCCGAGCTGCGGCCGAGCGCGCGCGGCTGGCGGCTCGAAGAGATCCGGGCCCGCTTCAACGAGGATCCCGATCCGGTGCTGCTGCGCCGGACCGCCAGCTGGCTCCGCGCCGTCGCCCCGCCCGAGCGCGCGATCCCGCAGCCGCGCCGGGCGGGCCCGCACCACGAGACCGCCTCCGACCGGCCAGCCCGGGCCGCCCGGCCCCGACCCGCCGTACGGGTGCTGCGTGACGTCGGCCACCGCCTGGACGAACTGGCGGCGGCGACGGTCGCCGAGCCGGAAACCGTACGGGCGGTCGAGACACTGGCGGTCCTGGCAACCTGGTTGGCCGGCGCACCGGCGGCACCGGCGTCCGACCCGCACGACGCGCTCACCGCGCTGCGCCGGGCCACCCCGGCCGCCGTCGCCCGGGCCTGTCGGCTCACCCTGGCCGACCCGGCCGGACCCGGTCTGGTCGCGCTGTGGCAGGCGAGCGGGCACCGCCCACTGGCCCGTGCGGTGCGGGCCCTGGCCCCGTCCCGCCCCGGCGCCCCGGCGCCGCCCACACTGGACCGGCTGGCCCCGCTGCTGGTGGACGCGCCGCTGCCCGGCTCGCTCCGGCCGCTGGCCCGGGTCGGGCAGGTCGCCGTCGCCCGTACCGCCGACCTGGTCGCGCTGCGGCTGCGCGCCGCCCTGGGCACCCTGCTCCGGCAGGACGCCGCCGAGCTGGCCGACGCGGTACGGGCCCGGCCGCATCTCGGGCTGCTCCGGGCAGCCGCGCTGGCGGTGACCTCCTGGGGCGGCCCGCCCACCGGGAACCCGCACGCCCTGCCGTCCACTCCGGACGTGACCGTCGTGCTGCCGCGTCGCCGGGTACGGGTGCCGGGCTTTCCGCAGTCGTCGCTCCGGGACGAGGGCTGGCAGTCCGGCTGGCCCGACGCGATCGAGCTGGACGGCGTACCCGACGGGTTCTGGGACCGGATCGCCGCGCACGGGCTGCTGCTGCCCTCGTCGTGGCTGACCGACGGCGGCTGGGTCCCGCTCTGGTCCCGGGCCAACGGCCCGCACCGATAGTCCGGGTCCGAGCTGTCACCGCGCCGCGCCCGCGCCGCCGTCAGCAGCGGCGCGGGCGGCGGTGTCGTTTGCCGGCCAGGACCAGGGACGGCGCTGACCGCGTCACCTCGGCCCGGGTGAGCACCGGACGCCCGAGCCGCACCGACAGACAGGCACGCTGGTAATTGGTCAGGTCGTTGACGAACACCACCACGTCGACGTCGTCCGTCTCACACGCCTCGACGACCTGCGCGAGCTTCCCGGACCGGATCAGGAACCTGCGGGACAGTGGCGCCGCCAGTAGCCGTACGCCACCGTCGGAGACGCCCCGGCGCTGGAGGAAGCGTCCGCACACCCGCACCCCGAGCGCGCCGAGCCGGGCTTCGAGGTCGTCGAACTGGTCCTGGTGGTCGCGGACCTTGGCCGAGAAGAGTCCCACGAGTACGGCGGTGCGGATCGGCGCCACCCGGCCAGGATCGCAGGCCGCCCGGTCGACCGGTACGGGTTTTCAGTCGACCAGCGTGACCCGGCCGCTGTCCAGGTCGTACCGCGCGCCGACGATCGCCAGCTCACCGGCGTGCACCTTCTCGCCGATGATCTCGCTGGCCTCGGCGAGGTGCCGCGCCTGGGCCAGTACGTTGGCCCGGACCGCCGCCTCCACCACGTCGCCCGGCCCGCCGAGCAGCGGCTCGACGACCGGGCGCAGCGCCTCGACGATCGCCTGGATCGCGCCCGGGGCGGTGCCACCGCTCTCGATCGTCTGCACGGCGGCGGAGACCGCACCACACCGCTCGTGGCCGAGGACCAGCAGCACCGGCGGGGCGAAGTGCTCGACGGCGTACTCGATGCTGCCGAGCATGATGGTGTCGACGATGTTGCCGGCGACCCGGTTGTCGAACAGGTCACCGAGGCCCTGGTCGAAGAGGACCTCCGGGGGTACCCGCGAGTCGGCGCAGCCGACGACGATCGCGAACGGGTCCTGCCCGTCGGCGAGATCGCGGATGTGCCGGGGGGACTGGTGCGGATGCCGCCGCCGGCCCTGGACGAAGCGCCGGTTGCCGTCCAGCAGCCGGGCGACGGCGGCCCGGGGGTTGTCGACGGGCGCGTCGCCGGAGCGCTGCGCGGCGGCCGGCCCGGCGAGGGCGACGGAACCGACGGCGGTCAGTCCACCGGCGGCCAGCAGCGAACGTCGGGAAAGGGCCGACTTTCCTGGAAAGATCTTCACAAGTCGGGAACGTACGCCGCCCGGCGCCGGACCTGAATGGCCGCCGGGAGTTGCCTGCGCCACTTGTCCGGCTCGCTCCACACAGGACGCAGATCTCACACATCCGAAGTCCTTGCCACGCCACCGCCGTGGCACTATTCTGCCGAACCCCCGGACATCGCGAGAGGTGTCTCCCCGGAGCCGGCCGCACCGGCCTAGTACGGCAGCCGCCGTTCGGGATCATGGTTGAAGTTCGAGGTTGAGGCGGTGTGTGTAGTGGGCTCGTCGGGCTCGGGCTTGATGACGGCGTCGCCAGTGTGACCAGTGCAAACGGTGGGCGAGGTCATGGAAGGACCGGATGACGAGGGTGTTGATCAGACGGCGGATCTCGTTGACGGTGAGCTTGATCATTCCGGTGTCACTCGGCTCGTCGGGGTCGTCGGTGGCGGTGTCGGCGGCGCTGATCGCAAGGACAGCGAGGGCGGCCAGGGCGAGGGTGGTGAAGCGGTGCCAGGAGTCCCAGCGGCGGACTTGGTGCTGGTCCAGGCCGACCTGGCCCTTGGCGGCCTGGAAGCTCTCCTCGACGGTCCAGCGGATGCCCGCGACTCGAATGAATTGGGCGAGGGTGGCCGGCTTGGGTGCCCAGCAGCGGTAGAAGGCCAGTTCACCGGTGGTGGTGTTACGGCGGATGAGAAGGCTGTGCCGGCCGCCGTCATCGGGGTCGGCGTCGGTGCAGACGTCATCGAGCCAGGCCCAGTCGTAGAAGCGAGGACCCTTGGACCCGGCGCCGGCGCTGCGGCGTTGCCATGCTGATGCCGGTAGGTCGGCGGCCACCCGGTCGGCGCGGACGCGGGTCTTGCCGCCGTCGAGCGGGACCAGGTGGCTGCGGGAGACCGCCAGGACGTAGCCGAGCCCGTGTCCGCGCGGGTGAGCACGAAACACGCTGCTGTTGCCGTATGCCTCGTCCGCGGCGGCCCATCCCGCTGGGACACCGGCATCGAGGGCAGCGGTGATCATGTCCGCGGCCAACTCCGACCGGGTCGCGAAGCCGATCTCGTCGGGCACGCCAGCGGCCTGGCACCGGTCGCGGTCGTCGGTCCATGACGCCGGTAGGTACACGCGTCGGTCGATCAGGGTGTGTCCGTGCCGGCTGGCGTAGGCCAGGAACACCCCGACCTGGCTGTTCTCGATCCGCCCCGCCGTGCCCGTGTACTGCCGCTGCACCCCGACCGTGTGGGTGCCCTTCTTCAGGTCCCCCGTCTCGTCCGGGATCAGGACCGCGTCCGGGTCACCGAACCGGCCGGCGACCAGCCGCCGCAGGTCATCGCGGACGGCGTCGGCGTCCCACACCGCCCGGTACAACAGCCGCTGCATCGCGTCCGGCCGGGCGTAACCGGCCTGCTCCGCCAGTTGCCAGCACGTCTTGACCTCGATGTCGGCCAGTAATCCGGTCACGAACGCCGCCGCCGCGCGACGCGGTTCCACCCGCCCGAACCTGCCCGCGAAGCATCCGAGCACCCCGGCCAACACTCGTTTCCACCCGGCAACGGCTACGCTGTGACACGCGGCCACCGCCCGATCTGATGTTGTGTCCACAACGCACAGACGATCACGCGGTGGCCGTCCCTCGTCTACTCCGCCTGAGCAGCAAGATCTCAAACGGCGGCTGCCGTACTA